>NZ_AP025943.1:2700000-3000000 GCF_026072915.1 Akkermansia biwaensis | reverse complement strand
GGAATTGTCCTGGAGCATTTCGCGGGAGATATTCAGGGGCAGGTCTTCGCTGTCCACCACGCCGTTCAGGAAGCGCAGCCAGTCGGGCAGCAGCCCTTCCGGCTTCGCGTCGATCAGCACGCGCTTGCAGTACAGGGACACGTTGGGGTCCACGCGGCCGAAGCCGAACATTTCCGGATTCCGCCGCGGAATGAAGAGCAGGGAATGGAGCATGATGGGCGCGTCCGCGCTGAAATGCATGTAGGAGAGGGGCTTCTCGTCCGTGTGGGAGATGAACTGGTAAAACTCGTCGTATTCCTCCGGCTTCACGTCGGATTTGGACTTGGACCAGATGGCCTGCACGGTGTTGATGTGTTCCCCGTTGAAGTTGATCGGGAAGGCCACGAAGTTGGAATAACGGCGGAGCAGTTCCTTCACGCGGTAATCCTGGGAGAACTCCGCGTATTCCTCCTTCAGGTGGATGACGATGCGAGTGCCGCGGTCCAGGGGCTCGTCCAGCGTTTCAATGGAATAGCCCTCCCGGCCTTCGGAGACCCAGCGGAGGGAGGCGGCTTCCGGTTCATGGGAATGCGTGAACACTTCCACCTGTTCCGCCACCATGAAGGAGCTGTAGAACCCCACGCCGAACTGGCCGATCAGGTCGGTTCCGCCTTCCTGCTTCTGCTTCAGCGCCTCCAGGAACTTCTTGGTGCCGGAGTGCGCGATGGTGCCGAGGTTCTCCACCAGGTCCGCTTCCGTCATGCCGATGCCGGTGTCCGCGATGGTGATGGTCTTGTTGTCCTTGTCCGTGGTGATGCTGATTTCCAGCGGCTTGTCCGGCTGGTAGATGTTGGAGTCCGTCAACTGTTTCACGCGCAGTTTTTCCAGGGCGTCCGAAGCGTTGGAGACGAGTTCCCTGACGAAAATCTCGCGGTCGCTGTACAGGGCATTGATGACAATGTCCAGCAGCTGCCGGACTTCCGCCTGAAATTGATGTGTTTCTGTATTCATATGGAAAAATGTGTTGCGGGCACCATTATAGAAGAGCCGTCAAGAGGGTGGACACTTTTTAACATTTTGGGCGTCATCCCATGTCACACAATCCGGTTTTTTTCCGGTCCGGCGGTCCGGCGGGGAATTTTCCTTGAAACAATTGCGGAAACTCACCAGTATTACTTTATAATCATGATGCTTTCACAGCTTTTCAAAAAAGGGTGTCTTCTGCTGGCCGTCTGCGGATGGCTGGGGGGCGGCGTGCTCCCGGCCCAGGAGGTTCAGCAACCCCCCATTACGGAAGAAGGTCTGAAGGCGCTGGATTCCAATGTCTTCACGAATGAATTCATGGTGGCGCTGAAGCCCGCCGTGAACCGTGACCGGATTGCGAAAATCCGCGACCCCTTCGTGCGCCGGATCGCCCAGCAGATGGCGGACAAGAAGTACGACAGCAAGTCCCGCACCATGCTGGCGGAACCGTACGAACCGGTGAAGGACCTGGCGGACCGCCTGCGCACCAGCCAGTACAGCAAATTTGAAAACCCCACGGGCATTTTCTTTGAAGAAGGAGAGGACGTGCTGGTCATCATGGGAGACCCCAAGGATGAAAAGCTTTCCCTGGTCATCCAGAACTTCGGGCGCGGCGGAGGCCGCAGTTCCTACCCGCTGAAGGCGGGCGTCAACATTTTTAAAGCCAAGAACAAGGGGCTGGGCTACATCGAATACTTCACGCCCAACTACAAGAAAGCCGGAAAGGTGAAGGTCTCCATTCCCTCCGGCAAGGTGAACGGCGTCTTCGTGGGCGGCGTGCACAAGAACAGCGACTGGAAGAAGATGCTGGAAAACTCCCCGACGGAGGTCATCGACATTGTGGGCAGCCGCGTCCACCTGGTGTACCCGGTGGAGGAACTCAGGCAGGTCTGCCCGGACAAGGGTGAGGAACTGATCGCCCTGTATGACAGGATCATCGGCATGGAACAGCAGATCATGGGACTGTACAAGTACAAGATGCTTCCCAAGAACAGAATGTTCGGGCGCGTAATCTGGCAGGGATTCATGCATGCGGACGGCACGGGCGCGGCCTTCCACAACGGAACGATGAAGGAAGTAGCCAATCCGGACAAGATTCCCGGCAGCGCCTGGGGCATCGCCCACGAATTCGGCCATGTCAACCAGGTGCGGCCCGCCATGAAATGGGTCTCTACCGGGGAAGTGACCAACAACATTTATTCCGCCTATGTGAACTACATGCTGAACCCCACCAGCATGCGCCTGGAGCACGAACGGATCAACGGGGGCGACGGCAACATGATCGGCGGCCGTTTCAACGCCTATCTGAACAACGGCATCGTGAAAGGGGAAAACTGGCTCATCCAGGCCGGGCCGGACAAGCGTTCCGGCGGCGACAACCGCCCGATGGTGCATGACCACTTTGTGAAACTGGCCCCCCTGTGGCAGCTGGAGCTTTACTTCAAGGTGGCCGGCAAGGGGAATCCGGACTTTTATCCGGACATCTTCTACAAGGCCATCAAGATGGACACCGCGGGCAAGAAGGATGGCGAACTCCAGCTGGCGTTCATGAAAAACGCGTGCGACGTTTCCAAACAGGACCTGACGGACTTCTTCCGGAAAACCGGGATGCTCAAGCCCATTGACCAGGAACTGGACGACTACACCTGCGCCCGCATGACCATTACGGAGGCGGATTGCAGGAATCTGGTCGCCTACGCCAGGAAGTACAAAAAGCCGGAAAGCCCGGTTATCTACTACATCTCCGTCAACAGCGTGGAAGCCTACAAAAACCGTCTTGCGGTCCGCGGTTCCTACAACCAGGGCATCACGGAGCAGGGCAACCGCCGTATCATTTCCCATGACGTGTGGAAAAACGTCGTCGTATTTGAAACCTACAAGGATAATGAACTGGTCCGCGCGACGATGGTCGGCACGGACTCCAAGGACAATTCCTCCACAACGGTGACGTATCCGGAAGGCTCTACCAGGATTGAAGCTGTCTCCTGGGACGGCAAGCGCACCCTGGTGTATGGAAAGAGGCCTGCCAAATAACATCTTAAGAGGTTAGCGTGTTCTGGCGCCGCCGTTCCTTCTGGGACGGCGGCGCTTTTTCATGGAGAGGCGGGGCGGGATGAAAGGGAAAACACGCCTTTTCAGCGCGTTCCTTCCGCCGGTTTTCGGTGGTGGAAGCTTCCGGCGTTACGGAAGAAACCGGGATGCTTGGGACCGCCAGCGGCAGGAATGAATATCTGAAAGCCGGCCATTGTGTTAATGGAGACCATGAATTGGTGATGGAGAAGGCCCGCGCACCATCGAACGGGAGGGGCGGAGAAACCGGAGAGGACGGAAAAATATCTTCCATTTATCAGGGACGGAATCAGTCATTCATGGGATGTACGGGTCAAAAAGGCCGCATTGACCGCGGCGGCCATGATGCGGGGGAAAGACGGGCATCTCCCTGGCAAAGGCGAACTTACCGGACGGCCTGCTCCGTGTTTGCGGCATGCCGGCAGGAAGGTGCTGGGCCCGGCGGTGGACGCCAGAGAATGCCCTGGAAAGCGGATACGGCATTCACCGCTGAATGCGGCTTATAGGGGAACGCCGGGGAAACGGATCGGAATGGAGGCGCGGGAAAACGGGGAGTACATCCCCAGGGAAAGGGAGGTGGAGAAGAAATGCTTATTTGAAAGACTTGTGTTCCGTACAAGGCCGGAAATGGGAGAAATAAACTGCCGGGAAGTTCGTGGGGAGCCCCTGCGGCTGGCGCTGGCCATTCTTGAAAACGGCGCTGATGCGCTTCATAGGTATCGGCATTCCCTGCGTGGAATTTGGACCGGATGGCCTCTGGACGGCTGGAAACGGCTTTTTCCTCCAAAAGACGGTCCACGTATCTATTTAGAGGGGGCCTCTCTGGAAAAGAAAATCCCGTCCCTGCTTGCGGCAAGGACGGGATGAAAGGAGGTAAGGTGTGAAAGGGTTAGTCGTTCCGGCAGCAGCAGGATTTTTCACCAGTCGTACAGCCGAGGCGCGCTTTCAGAATGCGCTTGATATCCGTTCCCAGCAGCGTGACCGCGCCGGCCATGATGACAATATCCTTGATCACCAGGCGTCCGGCTCCGCTCAGGTAGGGGAAGCCGTGGTTCGGGCCTCCAAGGTCGGGCACCCATGTTTCCGGCGTGGTGATGAGGAAGGACAGAGTGCCGAAAGTCATGATGATCGCCAGGCAGTCTCCCGCCAGGCCCACCTTCGGGAAGAAAAGGCCCAGCAGCACCAGCGTGCCGATGGAAACGATCAGAACCCCCAGCCCGTAGGAAAACCCGTAGGTGTTGTTCTCCTTGTGCCAGGCAATGTTTTCCGGCACCACGGCGCCTTCCTTGTTCATGTGCTGCTTGTATTCCGGAGCCTCCTTGTTGTAGAAAAAGCTCATCATCGGGCTGTTGGCGACAAAGGGAACGATGCCGTCCGCTTCATATTGAAAGGCCTTGAGTCCGCCGATCCACGCGAACACGACAAAAATGGCCACTCTGATGAAATTGATGCCCAGTTTCTGCAATTGTTCGGCATAATGAAGGCATTTTTCAGGAGATGAATGTGAAGTAAACATATCTCCTCGTAATAGGGGAAGGTATCAAAGTCAAGAGAATTATTCTAATTTTAAATAATATCCGCGAATTTCCGTAATGCTGCACGGGGAGGAGAAAGGGAGGCTTCCGCTCCCCGGCAGCCGGCAAAAACGGATTCCCTGCCGGGAAACGCGTTTTGAACGCAAGCGGCGGGGATGCTGTATAATATGGGATGGATAAGACGGATTCTTCTGGGATTATGAAAGGCAAAATACTGTTGCTGGCGGCTTTTCTGATTGTCTGCTTCAACCTGCGCACCGGGTTTGATTCTCCCGATCCTCTGTTGGGGACAATTGAAAAGGATATGGGGCTTTCCCTGGAGAATTCAGGGTTGTTTGCCCTGCTGCCCGTGTTTGTGCTGGGCGTGGCGGCTCCCATTTCTCCGCGCGTCGCGCGCTGGATGACGCCGTGGAAAATCATTTTCTGGTTCCAGCTTCTGGCCGTGGCCGGGATTTTCTGGCGCAGCTGGGACGGCGTGGCGGGCCTGTACGGCGGCATGGTTCTGATGGGGCTGGGCATGGGGATTGCCGGAGCGGCCATTCCCGGGTTGATCAAGCACCAGTTCCCGGACCACGCTTCCGCCATGATGGGCGTTTACAGCGCGATGATCGGCGTGGGGAGCGCCGTGGCCTCCGGCTTGTCCGTACCCATCTCCAACATGCTGGGAGGGTGGCGCTTCGGCCTGGGAGTGTGGATTATTCCCATTCTGCTGGGAATGCTGGTATGGGGCGCCTACTTCCTCAAGCATCCGGTCGGCATGCTCCCGAGCGATCCGGCGTCTTCCGGACACAACCTGCTGCGCAGCAGCAAGGCATGGCAGGTCACCATCTTTTATTTGAGCCGCGTGGGGGCGGCCTACTTCTTTTATACCTGGATTCCGATTTTCCTGCGACAGCGCGGCATGAGCTACATGGACGCTGGGTTCATTCTTTCCGTAGCCATGTTCGCCCAGCTGCCCGCCACGCTTTCCGCGCACGCGCTGGAGAAGGCCACGGGAGGCCGGGGCCTGCTTATCGTGATGGCCATGGCACTGGCGGCCCTTTCCTGCTGGGGTATTCTTTATCTTCCGCTGGACTGGGCTCTCTGGATGGCTATTCTGTTCGGCCTGGCGACGGGAACCGTGTTCAGCCGCGGGATGGCTCTGATGGTGGAACGCGCCCGGACTCCTTCCGAGTCAATCAGGCTTTCCGGCATGTCCCAGGGCATCGGTTTTACCATGGGAGCCCTTCTGAGCCTGTTCTTCACCACCTTTCTGCATCAGGGTGGCTCCTTCCTGCCGTTCTGCCTGGTTTATACCTTTTTCTGCGTACTCGGCATGATTTCCGGACGCATGTCCGCCCAGCCGGGATACGTGTAATTTTTCAGGGAGATATTAATGATTAAGGATTAGGTATTAGATCGTGAGAGGATGTGCTGTTTCTTCGCCTTTCCGGTCCGGGCTCTTTTGTTTTTTGGAGATCCCCCGCCGTCCGAAGGGCTTGACGCTGGCGGAGGGGACGGGTAATCTATTGCCCGTCAAATTTTATGAAGGAAGAGATCGTACGCATTCAACGGGACGCTCTGGCGCGCATCGCCCAGGTGTCTGACAGGCGCGGCGTGGAAGACGCCCGCGTCGCCATCCTCGGCAAAAAAGGGGAACTGACCCTGGCCCAGACGGGCATGAAGGACGTGCCCCGAGAGGAAAAGCCCGCCGTAGGCCAGCTGCTCAACGACGCCCGCAAGGCGATTACCGAAGCGCTGGACGCCAAGCTGGTGGAAGTCCAGGCCCGGGCGGACAGGGAGGCCGTTGCCGGCGTGGATCTGACCCTGCCTGCGCGTTCCCTCCCTCTGGGAGGCCTGCATCCGCTGACCATCGTCCGGGACGAGGCCATCGGCATTCTGCGCCGCATGGGGTTCGCGCTGGCGGATGGCCCGGAAATCGAGGACGAGTTCCATTGCTTTGACGCCCTGAACACCCCGGCGGACCACCCGGCCCGCAATGAAAAGGACACGTTTTACTTTGATTCCGGCAAGCTGCTGCGCACGCATACCTCCACCGTTCAGATCCGCTCGATGGAAAAGCAGCTTCCCCCCGTGCGCGTGATTGCTCCCGGCTCCGCCTACCGCCGGGACGAGATCGACGCCACGCACCTTTCCGCCTTCAACCAGCTTGAAGGGCTGTATGTGGACACGGACGTTTCCGTCGGCGACCTCAAGGGAACGCTGGAATACTTCCTGCGCGCCCTCTTCGGTTCCGATACGGAAGTCCGCTTCCGCCCCCATTTCTTCCCGTTCACGGAACCCAGCTTCGAAATCGACGTGAAGCTGAAGGCGGCGGGGCAGGAGCCCCGCTGGGTGGAAATCGCGGGCTGCGGCATGGTGGACCCGAACGTCTTTGAAGCCGTGGACCGCGAACGCGGGCTGGAGCCCGGCGTGCGCGCCTGTTATGCGGGGCTGACCGGGTTCGCCTTCGGCATCGGCCTGGACCGCCTGGCCATGATCCGCTGGGGTATCCGGGACATCCGCGCCCTGATTGAAAACGATGTGCGTTTCCTCGCCCAATTCCAATAAATCTTACCTTATCCAGATATGAAAATTTCCCTTAATTGGCTTTCCCAGTACATTGACCTGGCCGGTCTGAGCGTGGACGAAATGTCGGACATGCTGACCTTTGCCGGGATTGAGGTGGAAGACATCCGCCAGCAGGGCGTGGATTCCCCCCTGGTGGTAGTGGCGCGCGTGGCCTCCGCCGAACAGCACCCTCAGGCGGACCGCCTGAAAGTCTGCCAGGTGGACGTGGGCGACGGCACGCTGCACCAGATCGTGTGCGGAGCGCAGAACTACAAGGCGGGCGACAAGGTTCCCTGCGCCCTGCCGGGCGCGGTTCTTCCGGGCAACGTTGAAATCAAGGTGGGCAAGCTGCGCGGCGTGGAATCCCGCGGCATGCTGTGTTCCGCCTCCGAGCTGGGGCTGCCGGACAAGGAGCACGGCCTCTGGATACTGCCGCAGGAGCTGGAAGTGGGCATGCCCATCTCCCAGGTCGTGAAAGCGGATACCATCGTGGAAGTGGAAGTGACGCCCAACCGTCCGGACCTGCTCTCCCACAACGGCATGGCCTTTGAACTGGCCGCCATCTCCGGCCGCGAATACAAGCCCGTCCCGATCGACGACGCCCAGGTGGAGCTGGAACCCGCCGGGGACTTCGTCCGTCTGGACCAGCCGGAAATCAACCCGTACTACACCGCCGTGAAAATCAGCGGCGTGAAGGTGAAGGAAAGCCCGGAATGGCTGAAGGAGCGGCTGGTCGCCATCGGACTGCGCCCCATCAACAACATTGTGGACATCACCAACTTCGTCCTGCATGAACAGGGAACCCCTCTTCATGCGTTTGACGCGGCCAGGGTGCAGGGCGGCATCGTCACCCGCACCGCCTATGAAGGGGAAACCATCAAGGCTCTGGACGGCCAGGAGTACACGCTCAACTGTACGGATCTGGTCGTGGCGGACCAGTCCGGCAAGGCGCTTGCCATCGGCGGTGTGATGGGCGGGGAGGAAAGCGGCGTGACCCAGTCCACCATGGACATCATTCTGGAATCCGCCTGGTTCAAGCCCTCCGCCGTGCGCGCCACGTCGCGCAGGCTGGCCCTGTCTTCCGACTCCTCCTACCGTTTTGAACGAGGCACGTCCGCGTGGAATACGCTGCGTGGTTCCGTGCGTGCCGTGGAGCTTATCCTGGAATTGGCGGGCGGCACGGCTTCCCCCACGTATGTGGCCGGAAAACCGGCGCCGAACCCCGCCCACGCCGCCATTCCCTTCTGCGGGACTCCGGACGGCCCCACCTCCGTATTCGCCTCCCTGAAGCAGGGCAAGGGCGCCACGGTGGAAAACGAGCTTGGCTTTGTCCGCCTGCCCTGGGCGGAACTGGACCAGATTTCCGGCGGCGCCATCCCGCATGAGGAGGGCGCGCGCATCCTGACGGCCCTGGGGCTGAGTCCCGTGGCGGAAATCGCCGGAAAAGAGGTGGAATCCGAATACTGGCTGGTTCCTCCGCATCGGCTGGACCTCACCCGCGCCTGCGACCTTCTGGAAGAAATCGTGCGCGTGTTCGGCCTGGACGGCATCCCCTCCCGGTTCCGGGGCCCCTTCGTGGCGGAATCCGCCGTGGACCTGGCCTACAACTTCCAGATGGGCCTGCGCCGGAAGCTGGCCGCCCTGGGGTTTTATGAAACCCAGACCATCAAGCTCATCGCTTCCGAATCCGCGGACGGCGCCATCGCCCAGGTGAAGGACGCCCTGCCGGTACGCCCCCTTCAGGAAGGCGACATCATCCGCGTGGCCCTTCCGCTCAGCGAAGACCATTCCGTCCTGCGCCCGGCGCACACGCCCGGCCTGATTGCCGCCGCCGTGCGCAACAGCAACCAGGGCGCTTCCGTGCTGCGCTTCTTTGAACTGGGCCGCGTATTCCGCAACACGGGCGGCGGCAAGGGCAGGGACATTGAAACGGACACGCTCGGCATTTTGATCGCGGGGGACAGGTCGCCCCGCTCCTGGGCGGCCCCCAGGCCGGAACAGTCATCCTTTGAAGACCTGCTGGCCGTGATGGAAGTTCTGGCCCCCGGGCACTCCTTCACGCTGACTCCCGCCAGGCCCCGCGAACAGGCGGCCCTGGGTGCGGACGTGCAGCTGGACGGCAAGGCCTGCGGCTACTTCGCCCGGCTCTCCCTGTCCCGATGCCGGGAACTGGGACTGGACAAGCCCGTATACGTGGCGGAACTGGACCTGCGCAAGATGCAGGAAATACTGACCGCTCCCGTCAAAGCCGCCGACCTGCCGCAGTTCCCCGGCTCCTCCCGCGACGCCGCCATGGAGCTGCCCCTGTCCACGCCGAACGCGGACATTGTGAAAGCCATTGAAGCCGCCAGGGAAAAACTGCTCGTCAGCTACTCCTGCTTTGACGTATTTACGGACCCCTCCGGACAGAAGCTGCCCGCGGACCGCAAATCCATCGCCTACACCTTCCTGTACCGGGACCCGGCCAAGACCCTGACCGCCGCGGAAGTGGACGCCGCGCACCAGCGCGTGTTGAAATCCCTGACGGACAAGGTGAAAGGTCTTTCCTTCAGATAAATCCTTACCGGTGGGCCGCGCGTTTCGGAAACCGGAGCGCGCGGCCTTTTCCTTGCTTCCTCCCATGAACCTGTCCTCCCTGCGCCGTGCCGGACTGGCAGCCGCCCGCATCCTGATGTATGCGGCATGGTTCGGCGTGGCTTTCTGGGCGGCGGGCGTGGTATTTTACAACGTATGGGGCGGCGTCGTGCTGGTGTGGCTGTACGCGGCTGGAATGGCCTGCGCCTTTGCCTTCCGGAAACGGTACCCGGCTGCCTGGTGGTTCTCCTGGGGAATTCTGCTCCTTCTTCTGGTATATTACCTGTGCATCCCGGCCACGAACGACAAGGAATGGCAACCCTCCTGGAGCCGCCTTCCTTCCGTGGAAATCAATGGAAATGAAGTGGTCGTGACAAATGTGCGCAGCTTCATCTACCGCACGGAGCAGGACTTTGATGCGCGCTATGTCACGCGCCGTTTCGACCTGGACAAACTCTCCACGCTGGACTTTGCCGTCAGCCACTGGGACGGGATGGAATTTGTGGCGCACACCATGCTCTCCTTCGGCTTTGAGGACGGGAAGCACCTGGCCCTTTCCGCAGAAACGCGCCTGCCTGAGGGAGTGGAGCAGGGAACCGTGCCGGGGCTCTACAAGCAATTCAATATCATCTACATCCTGGCGGACGAGGAAGACCTCTTCGCCCTGCGCACTACCTACAGGAAGGAAGACATGTACCTGTACCGGATCAACATCGGCAGGGACGACCTGAAAAAGGCCTTTCTGGGCTTTGTGGAAAAAATCAACGGCTTCCACTCCCGGCCGCGGTACTACAACACCGTAACGGCCAACTGCACGACGGAACTGGTGGATACCTTCAAGGACTACCTGGGCGTGCGCCGCTGGCAATGGACTCCCCTTTTCAACGGCATGTGCGACCAGGATGCCTATGACCGCGGAGAACTCCTCCACCTCCCCGGCGAAAGCTTTCAGGAACTCAAAAAACGCTCCTTTCTGGGCCATGGCCGGGAAGGGGAGGGCTGGGACCGGCTCCGCCGCCGCTGGGAGGAAGGATGGAATGCGGATCAAGCCGCTGCGGTCAGAGAGTAGCGAACTGGAAGTGCATCCAGTCGTAATCGCGCGCGCGGCCCAGGGAAACGGCGCCTTCCGCCTCCACGATCTCCCAGAATGCGGCATAATCGGGCCGGGAAAAAACGGCGTGGGGAGAATGGACGTTCAGGCCGTTCCTGTCCGGGTCCATGTCTACGGCAATGCCCCAGGCGTGCATGGACGTGGCCTTGCCGCCGATGATCGCGCGGTCGTTGAAGCAGCCGCCGTACAGGTCCAGGCCCATTTCCCTGATCTTCTCCATGCCGTAATGGTCCAACGCCGCCTGGAAAATGCGGGTGAGGGGTTCCGCAACCATCTTGTGGCAGCGCATGGTGGAAACGGTTCTCTCCGGTTCCCAGGCAATGCGCATCACATAGGGCAGCCTGATATTCGTCAGGGACCTTTCGTCTCCCGCACGGCCGAACATGGAATTCCCTGAACGCACCTCCGCCTGGCTGGGCCACGTATGGGCCGGAGGCTGGATATCCAGCTTCTTCATGAGGGCCTGCGCCGTCTTGGGGCCTGGAATTCCGTCCGCGTCAACACCTACGTTCTGTTGAATCAATCTCCATAATTCTTTCATAGGTTTTAAAAATAGGTATCGTTCCTGTCTGGAACCAGAGATTTCCCTCCGCCGGCATTGCTGCCTGTTCCAAGGCGTTGTCCACCGTGGCCATGGATAGAATTATTTGTGAAGAATGTTTTCAAATGTTTAATTGTTAAGATTTTATACTGTTTTTATCGATATTGCGGCGTGAAATAATCCGGGACGACGGTAAATTCACTTTCCGGAGCTGTGAAAGAATTCTTCCAACTATTGAATCCATCCCCCCTATTCCCCTTATCCTCCCTATATCCCCTATATTCCCTCCGGAACAGCATCATTTTCCGCAGTTCCCCACACCATTTCCTCCAGCCCTTCAAAGCCTGCCGGACTCCACCCTTTCCAGTCGAATTTGATTTGCACGGAAGAGAAATTTTGCTAAAGTTTATGCTTCATGAATTCAGAAACATCCAACTCTGTCAAATTTTACAATGGAGAGCAGATTCCTCTGGAATTGCACAAGGTCCGCGTAGTCCAGAAGCTGCACCTCGTTCCCGTGGAGCGCCGCCTGGAAGCCGCACGGGAAGCGGGTTTCAACACCTTCCAGCTCAGCACGAATGACGTTTATCTGGACATGCTGACGGATTCCGGCGTCAACGCAATGAGCGACAACCAGATCGCCGCCATGTTCCGTGCGGACGACGCCTATGCCGGCTCCCAGAGCTTTGACCGCTTGAAAAAGGCTGTGGAAGACGTATTCGGCAAAAAATACCTTCTGCCCGCCCACCAGGGGCGCGCCTGCGAAAACATCATTTCCCGCACCTTCGTGAAGCCCGGCGACGTGGTTCCCATGAATTACCACTTCACGACCACCCACGCCCATATCGACCTGAACGGCGGCAAAATCGAGGAACTGGTGGCTGATGACGCCGTAAACCCGGTCAGCTCCAATCCGTTCAAGGGCAACCTGGATCCGGACAAGCTGCGCGACTGCATCGCGCGGCACGGCGCGGACAAGATTCCCTTCGTGCGCATGGAAGCTTCCACCAACCTGATTGGCGGCCAGCCCTTCTCCATTGCCAACATGCGGGAAATCCGCAAAATTTGCGACGAACACGGCATCATGATGGTGCTGGACGCCTCCCTGATCGGTGAAAACGCGTACTTCATCAAGATGCGCGAGGAAGAATTCAAGGACAGTTCCTGCGCGGAAATCCTGAAAACGATGTGCAGTCTGGCGGAACTGGTGTACTTCTCCGCCCGCAAGGTTTCCTCGTCCCGCGGCGGCGGCATCTGCACGAACGATCCCGCCATCGCCAAAAAAATGGAACACCTCGTTCCCCTGTTTGAAGGCTTCCTGACTTACGGCGGCATCTCCGTGCGTGAAATTGAAGCCATGGCCGTGGGCCTGTATGAAACCACGGACCTGACGGTGATCTCCCAGAGTCCCTCCTTCATTGAATACTTCATCGGCCAGATGGTGGACATGGGCATTCCCTGCGTCACGCCTGCCGGCGGCTTGGGGGCCCACATTGACGCGGGCAGCTTCCTTTCCCATATTCCGCAGGAGGATTATCCCGCGGGAGCCCTGGCGGCGGCCTTCTTCATCGCCTCCGGCGTACGCGGCATGGAGCGCGGCACCCTTTCCAGCGTCCGGGACGAGAACGGCAACGACGTTCTGGCGGACGTGGAACTTCTCCGCCTGGCCTTCCCGCGCCGCGTCTTCACGCTGTCCCAGGTCAAGTACACGGCGGACCGGATGAAATGGCTCTACGACAACCGGGAGTTGATCGGCGGCCTGGAATTCGTGGAAGAACCCCCCGTCCTGCGCTTCTTCATGGGCAGGCTCCGCGCCAAGAGCGACTGGCCTGAAAAACTGGCCGCCAAATTCCGCCAGGACTTCGGAGACAGCCTGTAAACACAGTTACTTGATAAGTACTTCGGAAGCCGGACCTTTGCGCCATGATGGCCGGGGTCCGGCTTTCTTTGTTGTGGCTGCGCCAGGGATGCGCGTTCCCGTCCGACATGATAGAGGAAAAGTCGTGCCCGAAGAGAAAAGGCGCCGGAAAAAGGAGGGTAAACCGTGAAAAACGGAATTCCGGCAGGAAAGGCTCCTTCCGGCAGAAAGGACAATCCTTGAAAAGCCGTTCCCTTCTCGGTTGCCGGACCCTAGCTGCGGATGATTTCAAGCATGGTGCGGATGTCTTCTGCGGCCATGTCCGCTTTTGATTTCTCAATCAGAATGTTGCGGCCCGTCATGATGTAGGAGGGGAAAATCCGGATATTTTCCGCGTAAAGCGGCGTTTTCCGCAATTTGTATGTGGAAACGGCGGGCAGGGCATTCCGCCCGGTTTTCTTTTTCCAGATCAGGTTGAAGGCCTTTCTGGCCACGTCCCCCATCAGCATGACGGCTTTCAGGCGGGGAAACAGGTCCAGTTCATGTTCCAGCAGAGGCAGGGACAGGACGATGTCCTCTGCCGGCACGTTCGTGTCTTTTTTGGGCGTTTTCACCGCATTGGTGATGTAAACGCCTGCGTCCGTCACGTCGCGGATGGATTGCGCCGGCAGTCCGGCCCTCTGGAACAGGGGAAGAGCCGTGGTCAGGTAAAAAGGCGGATCGTTCGCTCCGTAAAAATCGTCTTCGGGATGTTCCGGAACCACTTCGTTAATCATGACGGCCCGGATAAGGGAGGGGTCAAGCGTGGCCGCAGGCAGGTGCATGCCCGGTCCGGCAAGGGGGGCCAGCTCTTCCGTCAGATTGATCATGAAGGGAAATGCCGGTTAAAAATTGACCAGTCCCTGTTTCCAGCAGACCCAGAGAGCCGCCCCCGCAATGAGGAGGATGATCAGGAAGGCGGTTCCGGCGGATGACTTTTTCCGTGCCTTGGGAAGGGTTTTTCTGGCCACTCCCCCCGCTTTCAGGGTTCCCGCCGCGCCCATGGCGTTGATGTAGTCATGCCATGCCTTGGCGGAATGGAAGCGGTTGCGTTCGTCGGGAGAAAGCGCCTTGTCTATCCCGGAGAGGAAATTCATCGGGTACGTCTGGCGGAGAATCGCGTAGCTGGTCACCTTGGGGTTGCGGTCCACCACGGAACGCTGGTCGGCGGGCTGGGGAACCTGGCCCGTGAGTAGTTCGTAAAAGGTGGCTCCCAGTTCGTATATGTCGCACCAGGGGCCGATTTCACTCCTGCGCCCCGGGTAGAATTCCGGAGGAGTGTAGCCGGGAGTGATCTGGACCAGGCCCTGGTGCTGGAGGGTTTTGGTGCGCACCGCTCCGAAGTCGATCAGCTTGGGAGTGCCGTCCGGCTGGATGAAGATGTTGCCCGGCTTGATGTCGCAGTGGTACACGCCCATGGAATGCAGGTAGTGCAGGATGTCCAGAATCCGGAAAAGAAGGTCCATGGCTTGGGCGGGGTCCATGGATTGCCCGGAAGCGTGCATGGAAGTCATGAGGTCGAACAGGGTCTGCCCCTGGATGTTTTCCATGACGTAGTAGCAGGTGCCGTTGGCGTCGAATATGTCAAACACCTGCACGATGCCCGGATGGCTGAGCTGGGACAGGACGGACGCTTCCTGCTGGGAGTTGGCGATGCTCTGGGCGAAGCTGGTGGCCGTCTGTTCGTCCCGCGGATGGACGCAACCGGTATTCAGGTCCCGGTAGGCGTAGGCGTCCGGCATGCATTCCTTGATGACCACATAGCGGGAATTCGGATTGTCCAGCGCCAGGTAGGTGATGCCGAAGCCGCCAGCGTTCAGCACGTTCAGGATCGTGTATTTGTCTTGCAGGACGGTATTGTCTGCAAGCGGATAAACCAGGGTTTCTTGTTCCATGAGGGGGGTAATGGGGGGTGGGGTTGGGAAAGTCTTTAATTCAATAAGGTCCCTCTGTCAAGAATCTCTCAGTTTTGTTCAGTAGCAGGAGACTCTGAACTCGTACTCTTCCACGCTCCCGCGCTCCAGGCAGGCGGCCAGCCAGTCGAACAGGGCGCCGAATTCCCCGCCCAGCGTCTCCCCCGTGTCCGCTTCCAGGGCTTTCACGCGGCCTGCGGCCAGGCGGATGGGGGTGAGCTCCGCCAGCAGGGCGGCGCATTCCTCGTCCCCGGCCTTGAAAATTTCTTCCGCGCCCGGCAGCTCGCACAGGCGTTCCTCCGCAATTTCCAGGCAGATTACGCCCACGCCGAACTCGGCGGCCAGCCCGCGCAGTTCCGCGCATTCGGAATCGTCCGGCAGTTCGCCGACGATGACGAGTTCCCCGCACTGGGCCCACCGGGACGTGGCCAGGGTACGGAAAAAATCCTTCCTGGCCTCTTCTCCCCCCGGCATGCAGGCGACGCAGACACCCCGGATGCCCATCATGGGCGCGCCGATCATGCGGCGGCGTTCCAGGGCGCTCCTGTCAAACACCAGGGCGTTTCCTTCCCACTCCCCTTCCGGCCATTCCACGACGGCCAGGTCCGGTTTTGTCCAGGAGGAGCCCGTTTCACTGGTGCTGAAAACGAAGACTCCGCGCCCCGTGGTATCGTATTGCCGCACGGCCAGCGCCAGGGCCCTGGCGCGGCAATTCAGCGCGTCGGATTCTTCTTCCCCCAGGAACAGGGGCAGAAGCCCTCTGGCGGCGGACTTGCCGCCGCGGTCCCGCTGGCGCCTGTAATAGCCCTGGCCGCGCTCCACCTTGGCGATTTCCGAATCAGGCTCGGAGGCCATGAAGGAAAAATGGTAGCGCAGGGAAGCGTCGGAATACTCCTCCCCCAGCCTCAGCCGTACCAGGCGTATGAGTTCGGTTCCCTTGATGGCCTGGGCCGGATCGGACGGCAAAAGCTCCGGCAGCAATTCTTCCAGTTGGGATCGTAAACTCATATGCGCCCCATGAGACCACGCGCCGGCGTTTTCTTCAAGAAGGAAGGAGTTCATGCACATGAAATAAAAAGCTCTTTTATTTAAAGAGGAATCCGGCAAAATGGTCCGCATGGCATGGATTACCTCCGGTTATATACCTTCGCCCGGGCGCATGGCCGTAATCGCCGGTACCACCTTCACGCAGCTGGTCCGCATGAAGGTGTTTCTTTTCCTTGGGTTGTTTGCCCTGGCTCTGCTGGCTCTGAGTTCCTTCCGGCTGAGCGAGGTGCTGGGGCCGGAAACGGGGGGAATCAATGAACTGGTGCTGCTGAAAAACTCCGCGTACGGAGCCATGCGGGTGTTCGGCCTGTTCTTCTGCGTGGCCGCCACGGCGCTGATCATTCCCAAGGATGCGGAGGACCGCATCCTGTACACCATCCTGTGCAAGCCCGTGCCGCGCATCGACTACCTGATGGGGAAGGTGCTGGGGGTGCTGGCCCTGACGCTGATAGCCATGCTGCTGATGGATGCGGTCATGACGCTGGTGCTCTGGCTCCGCACGGATACGGTTGTGGCCGAACAGATGGCCGCCCTGAAAGGCCGTTATACCGTAGAGGAAATGCAGCCTTACCTGGACAGGATACGCCTGCAGGGCGCTACCTGGAACGTCCAGGTGGGGCTGGGCGTGATGATGTGCGAATTCGTGGTTCTTTCCTCCCTGACCCTGCTGATGTCCTGCATCACCAACGGCACCATCATCAGCGCGCTGCTGACGTTCATGGTGTATCTGGCGGGCCTGTTCCAGACGCAGGCGCTCTCCATGTGGATGGGCTCCGGAACGAGCGGCCTGTCCTGGTGGGAGGTAACGGGCGGCAAGCTCTTCTCCCTCATTTTTCCGAACTTCCAGATTTATTCCGTGACGGATTCCGCCCTGAACGGTCAGGTGATCCCCCTTTCCCTCTTCGGCAGCCTGGCGCTGATCACGCTGGGCTACTTCGTCTTTCATATGACGCTGGCCGCATGGCTTTTTAGAAAAAAGGAATTTTAACGATGAAAACAGGCATTATCGGACTTGGCAAAATGGGAGGAGCCCTGCTGCGGGGCATGCTCAAATCCGGAGCCGTGGCTCCGCAGGACGTATGGGTGTACGATCATCATAAGGAGAATATGGCGGCACTCCAGGCGGAACATCCCGGCGTGCATGAGGCGGAATCTGAAGAGGCGGCTGCGGATGCCGTGGAAGCCCTGGTCTTGGCCGTCAAGCCTCATGCCGTTCTTCCCCTGATTTCCGCTCTTTCCGAGGGCGACAGGGAACTGCCCCTCCTGATTTCCATAGCCGCCGCCGTCACCCTGGACGAAATGGAGGAGCGCGCCTGCGACGGAACGCGCATCGTGCGCGCCATGCCCAATACCCCGTGCATGGTGCTCTCCGGCGTCATTGCCTACAGTCCGGGAACAGCCGTCACGGACGAGGACGAAGAAGCGGCGCGGCGCCTGCTGTCCGGCTGCGGCTCCGTCTTCAAGGTGGAGGAATCCCGGATGAACGCCGTTTCCGCCATTTCCGGCTGCGGCCCCGCCTACATGTTCACGGCTCTGGACGCTCTCTCCGACGCCGGAGTGGCCATGGGTCTTCCCAGAAAAACGGCCCTGGAACTGGCCGCCGGCACCATGCTCGGCTCCGCCCTGATGCTGGAACAGACGGGGGAACATCCCATGGCCCTCCGCGATGCCGTCACGTCCCCCGGCGGCACCACGATTGCCGCCCTGAATGCGCTGGATGAATGCGGTTTCCGCAATGCCTGGATTCAGGCCGTGAAAAGCGCCGTGCGCCGTGCGGAGGAAATGGAAGGAAATTAGGCCCTCCGGGACTGCTCCGTAACGTTTTTTTCGCTCCGGAGTAGTAGGGAAGGATGCGCCATGCAGCCTTTTTTCAAAAAAGGCTACCTTCCCCCTACCTGCCCAGGAACGGATTTTCCCGCTGTTTTTTAAGTTCCGGACTCTGGAGATTGAACAGGACTTTCCGCAGGGACTGGATGGGGATGCTGACTTTGCCGAGTGCGGAGGAATGCCCCTCCAGGCGGCCGTCCCGGACGGCATCCAGCCGGATGGAAACGATGCTCTGGTCGGCCAGGAAAACGCGCACGTCGGAATTGTCCTGCGCCGCCTTTTTCTCCTCCTCTTTCTTCTGGTTCAGGGAACGCACCTTGGATGTGGGCACGATGACGTCGTAATGATTGGATTTGACACGGATTCTGCCGTCTTCCTGAAGGGAAATGCTGCCGCGGAGAACGTCACCGTTCACCAGCATCACCTTGTCCGTGGAGGATTCCCTGTCGTATTTGCCGACAATGTCCTGTTCCTCCGGAGGATAGGGAAGGGCGCCGTTCCACTCCAGCACGTTCATATTGTTCAGGGCCATGTTCTGGGAATCGTAGCCGCGGATGCCAAGAATGTTGCCGGGCTTGAAATCGTGAGGTTTGGCATCTTTTCCGTCTTCTTCCTCTTCGTCGGCTTCCTCGTTTTCAAAGATGTTCTGCAATTCCTTGCCTTCCTCCCACCGGGCGATCTGCTTCCCGTTGAGGTACAGGTAGTAATTCCCCTTTTCCCGGTCCGCGTAAAACTGCACGTCGGAACGCTTGACCCCCTTGTCGGAGTACCAGTTCCTTTCCGTCTGCCTTTTGACTCTTCCTATGGTCTTGTGATGGCCGGAGCTGACCTTGTTCAGTTCCGCCTTTTCCAGGGAAACGGTCATTTCCACCTTGTTTTGGGAATTGTCGTCGTTCCACAGGAAGACATGGACTCGGAAAGAATTGGTGTGGTAAACGGAGAACTGGACATGCAGCCGGGGCGGCATGTCGAATTTGGTTTGCAGTTCCGTATTGTTGGAGCCGCGCATGATCCAGGAGCCGTTGCGGCATTCCGGCAGCATGCTGTTGCCTGCGGATGTCCATCCCTGGAGGGATTCCGTGGCATTGCGCAGGTAGGCTTTCTGTTTGTCGAAGCCGATGTACCGCACGTGGTTTCTGTTGACGGGAAGCAGGCCGCCCCAGGAGGTTTCCAACTGAAGGGATTCCGCATCCAGGGATTTCAGCGTGCCGTATAACTCGTCGCCGTTTTCCAGCCTGATGATGGAAAACTGTTCCGGAATAGCCAGGGGCACGGAAGAGGTGATCTGGTCCAGTTCCTCCACCTTGAGGTCCACCGGGCGGGAAAGGATTCTGGACTGCACTTTCAGGTATTGGTCCTGCAGGGCGTCTATCTTCCCGGGCAGGCTTTCTCCGGATTTGAGCGTGATGACGCCTTCCGCGCGCGCGGCGGGGAAGTGGGCTGCGGCCAGAAGGGTGCAGGCGGACAGGAACAACAGGGGGGCTTGTTTCATGGTCGGGCTCATCGTCAGGGAGTGGAGCGGGAGGGTTGGGCGGAATTCAGGAACTCCACGCGGGTAATATTCTTCAACGGCAGGGAGACCTGGCCCAGCAGGGAATGCTGGAGAACGACCTTTCCGGAGTCCATGCTCCGGATGTCGCCGTGCAGGCGGGAACCGTCTTTCATCTGGATGCTGTGGCGGGCTTCATCCCGGACGGCGTCCTGTTTTTCCGGTTCCGCAAAAAAGACCGTGTCCAGGTATCTGGCCGGAATGGAAAGCTCTCTTGGAACGCCGGGATATTCCTTGTCCGTGGAGAGGTTCAGCATCTTGTCCCTGTCATTGTAGCTGTTGATGGAGCCGGGAATGGCGTCCTCCTCCTTCGTCACGACCAGGTCCGTCCCCTGGGTGTCGTTCTTGGTCAGGGCCTTAGCGCTCAGGGAAATGGCGGAAAGCTGGAGCTTCGTGATGGTCAGGGAGATGTGCCCTTCCATCTGGAGGCCGAAGGCGTCCCCTTCCAGCTGCTGTTCGGGAGGGGAAGGATCCTTGATCAGCTTGGGCGGCATGTCCCCTACCAGCAATTCGTAAACCTGTTCATTGTTCTCGTGCCGGGAGGAAGTCAGCTGGATGTCTATCCCCGCCGTCATTTTCGGGGCCGGGATGTCCACTTCCCCCAGCAGGAGGATGCCGGACTTCTGTTCCCTGAGCAGCGTGCATTTGCCGGGCGCAATGCTGAGCATGAGCCTGTTGAGGCTGCTGCCGGCGTTGGATCTGAACGTAACGTTTTCCTTGCCGCCGAAGCAGAAGACAATGCCGGCGCGGTCGCTGCTGCCGTCCATCGTCAGGGCAATCCGGAAGGTGAAGGAGGAAGGGTCCAGCCCGATGCTCTTGTACAGGGGCACCCAGGTGGGATAATTGCCGTTGGACAGCTTGTACTGGTACTTCTCTCCGTCCAGCTTCGGATTCATGGCATTCATCAGTTTTCTGCCGGACTGGATGCGGTAGTCGTTCTCATTGTCTCCGGAATAAAGCCAGCTGTTGTCAAATACCAGGGGTTCCTGCCAGAATCCCTTCTGCTGGAGCGTTCCCAGGCGGAAGCCGGCCACCTGGCTGCGGGGGATGGAACGGGAAGTGCCGAACATGTCCCGGTACTGCACCTTGTCGGACGAGATGGAAGTAATGTTGCACGGAATAATGTCCCGGTGGCCGGTGGAGATGAAAATCTTGTCCCTGGCCCGCAGGTCGGGAGGAGCGGTATCCGTGAAATAGACGGCTCTTATTTCCGACGGAAGAATGGAGACGTTCTGGCGCACGGACGGATGCCTGATGACCAGCCCCTGTTTTCCGAAAGAGACGATTTCTCCGCGGAGGCGGTAATTGTCTTCCATCACTACGTCAACGGTAGGGGCCGCCCACGCGTGCAGCAGGCAGGCGGGAGCCAGAAGGAGTGCAAGACGGATCCTATTTTTCATAAATGGGCAGGAATCTGTAGTTGAGAGCGAGGGAGAGAAGGGCGGCGGACGTGGAATAGGCCGCGGAATAGTCGGACAGCCAGGAACCGTTGGGTGCCTGGGAAGCGCCCAGATACCGCATGTTCTTATAATTCCATTCCTTCCAAGTGTCCAGATCCGCATGGAAAAGAGCCTGGGACATGTAGTACTCGAAGTAGAACGGATAGGAGGAATCCCGATAATTGAGGTTCTTTTTCAGGAAGGCCAGGGAGGTTTTGAAGGACGGGTCCGACTTCTGGCGCGCCAGGGACAAGGTCAGGGAGCCGATGGCCGTGAGGGTGACGCGGGGACCGGAAGGTCCGGTATATCCGTAGCCTCCCTTGCTGTCGCGGCAGGAGGCCATGTACTTGAGGCCGCGTTCAAAAGCCTCGTCCGGCACGGGAATGCCCGCGTTCCGTGCGGCGTACAGGGAGACGAGCTGGCAGCCCGTCACCGTGCTGTCCGCGTCCGTGGAATCCGGCGCGTAGCGCCAGCCGCCCGTCTTGTTCTTCTTCTGGGCGGTCAGCGTCAGGGCCACGGCCTTATGAAGGGCGGGGCCTATGCGGTCGTCGCGCACCATGCCGTAGGCCTCCGCCAGCGCCAGGGTGGCGAATCCGTGGTTGTACATGGAATCCCCTATGTAGCCGGAACTTTTGTTCTGCTTGGCGAGAATGTAGTTGAGGCAGCGGCGCACCATGGTGGCGTACGGCCCCGTGTTCGGATCGTCCCCGTGGGCGAGAACGGACATCAGGCAGAAGCCGATAATACCGGGTTCCTGGCCGTAGGTGCCTTCATAGGTGCCGTCCGTTTTCTGGGCGTTCTGGAGGAATCTGAGGCCCTTGACGTACATCAGTTCTACCTGCGGGGGCACCGGGGAAGAGGTGCGCAGGGAAGACTGGGCCATCCCCGGCTGCGGCATGACCGCCATTCCCAGGACAATCAACAGGAAACAAAAGGCTTTTTTCATGGAAAGGGTGTGGGTGTGCTTATTGTTCGTAAATGGGCAGGAAGCGGTAATTCAGGGCAATCGAAAGGAGTGCCAGAGAGGTGGCATAGGAACTTCCCCTGTCGCTCAGCCAGGAACCGTTGGGCGTCTGGGATGCGTGGAGGTAGTGTATGTTTTTATGGTTCCACGCTTCCCAGAGGGACTGGTCTGCATGAAACAGGGCCTGGGACATGTAATATTCGAAGTAGAAGGGATAGGCGGAATGCGTGTTCATCTTTTACTACTTCTGGAGGGTTCTGTTGTAGGCGTCCAGCGCCTTGCGGAATTCGGAGGGCATGTCATCTGCGGACATCCCGGTGGATTTGGGGACGGAGCGGCTTTCCGCCGCCGTGTCGGGGCTGGAAACCCCTTTTTCCTGGGAGGAAGCCATGTCCGACTTTCCGTCGGCTCCTTTTCCCGGCTTGTTGCCCCGGCCGTTCTGGCCCTCGCCCTGTCCTTGCCCTTGCCCCTCTCCTTCGCTGTCCCCCTGCTGCATGGACTGGGACTCGCTGTCCATGCCCAGGAGCTGGCGGAGCATGTTCATCAGCGCCTCGCTGCCCGGCTTCATTCCGTTTTCTCCGAATTTGGGCAGTTTGCCTCCTGCACCTCCTCCCGGCATGCTCATTCTGGCCTTGGCCGCCAGGTAGATCAATTCAATGACGTCCGACTGGGCGGCGAGCGTCGGGCCTCCCGTGTTGTAATTCTCCAGGAGGTCCACGGCGTCGTTCATGGCGTGGCGGCATTTCTTCAGGAGGTCGATCACTTCCTCATTCGTTTCTCCCATAATGAGGTCGGACGTGTCCGCCTGGAGCTCGTCCTGCTGGACGGCCAGCTTTTCCGCCGTTTCCTTGTGCTTGGCGGTATAGATCGTCTGTCCCTCCGGGGTTGCCGAACAGGGTAGGGAAAGGGCCGAAAAGGCCAGGAAGATGACTGGCAGGCGGGTGATATTCATGGGGTTTTGGCGTTGAGTTTGCGGTGTTCCTTTTCAGCGGCGCGGGTACGCATGCGGATGTCCTGTTCCTGCTGGATCATGCGGATGATCTTCAGCATGAACTCAAAGTCGGCGTCGGAAATGGACTCCTGGTCTCCGCCCCCACCGCCTCCGCCTCCGCCGCGGCTTTTCTTGTAGTCGTCTATCAGCTTAGCCCAGTGGCGCAGGGTGGACGCGTACAGGCGGGATTCGTCAATGGACTGCGCCGTGATGGAATTCAGGATGTTTCCATGAACCAGGTCCAGCTTTTCACGGAGGGAGAAGGCGTTCATCTGATTGTACAGATCGCTGTAAATGCGTTCCTCCGTGCGGGATTTGTAGTAATTGAGGTCTTCCAGAATCCAACCGATATCCTGCGTGGAGGCATTCTGGAGGGTGGCGATGGTTTCCATTTCCCGGCGGGTGGAGGGGTCCAGCTCCTCCATGGTCATGCCCACGATGGTGTTGAGCTGGCTGGCGAGGGAACTGGCAATGGAATCCTCCTTGTAAGCCGCCTGGATGAGCCTGGCCACGAAAGTGCTGGCTTCCATGTCCTGAGCGGATTTGGAAAGCTGGTTCATGGCGTCTTTCAGGGCCTGCGTGGCGGCGGAATGGTCGCTTTCCCCGCCGCTGAGGGACTGCCGGCTTTCCTGAGGAGTGTTGTTCTCCGCCGCAGAATCCCGGAACTTTTTCTGGGCGTTCTTCATAGTGCTGTCGGGAACGGGTTTCAGCATGGAAATTCCCTTCATGAACTCCTTCATTCCGGACGGGTCGATCTGGGTATTGCGGGAAGCTTCCTTGAACAATGTTTCGGACCGGTTGATCAATTCATTCAATTCCCTCCGGTTGGCCTGTTCCTCATCCGCAAGGGCATGGAGCCTCTGCTGGGCTTCCGTATTCCTGAGGTCCTTTTCTTCCAGGGTTTTCAGGCGTTTCGCCTCGTCCGTCATGGCGTCCATGCGGCGGATCATCCCCTCCAGCTCGCTGACGATGCGTTCCAGTTCATTGCGGATCATCTGCGCATGTTCCGACTTGGAAAGGACGATGATGACCATGGGTTCCGAATACACCCTTTTGCCGCCGGGCTTGTAGTCCTGCGTAAATCCGCGGACGACCACGCGCTGGGGAGACAGCTTCAGGGCCCTGGCCTGGAACAGGAAGGTTCCCTTCAATCCGGTCCGGGTCGGATCGCCCGTTTCCAGAACTTTTTCCCCGTGCAGTCCCGGGACGGGCTTGCCGGCTTTCTCCGGATCCGCCGCTCCCCCGTCCAGATTTTCTTCCTCGTAAAAAGACTTTTCTCCCTGCCATTCCACGCCCAGTTCCCGCAGGCCGAAATCGTCCGCGGCCTCCACTTCCAGTTCAATGCTGGTGTCTTCCAGCACGTGGCGGTCGTTTTCTCCGCCCCTCAGATAAACGGAGGGTTGCTTGTCTTCAACAGGTTCCAGGCGCACTTTCACGGTCTGAGCGGCGGCCAGTCCGTCCCGGTCCGTCCATGTCAGCTCCATTTCCTGCGGATCCTTCCCCAGAAGAATGGAGGGAATGATCACCTTGCTGCCGTCCACGCGCAGGGGCTTTCCCTGGGGCGTGGCGGCGAAAGCCAGAGGCTGGGAGGCGGTAACCTCCAGCGTCAGCGTGGAGCCTTCCGGCGCGGAAATGACCCCGGCCCTCATCGGTTCCCGTCCGTCCGGGCGGTCCATGTATTCCGGATAGGCCACCGTGGCCGCGGCGGAAAGCAGGGAAGGGCGCGCCTTCGGCACGATGCGCATGCGGCGCACGACGTCCCCCGCTGAAAATTCAAGCCTGTCCGCCTGCTGGAGAGGGGGAATGAGTACCTTGTAAACGCCGTCCGCCAGAGTCGTCTGCTGGCGCACCCTGTTCCCGAAAACGTAATGGCCGGTTTCCGGGCGGGACTTGGTGGAATCCGCCAGTCTGAGTTCGTACACGTGGCTTTCCCCCAGGGGAATGACCAGGGTGTCGGGGGAGGGATCCAGCTGCGTGAAGGTGTAGCGTTCCGGAGGATTGAAGGGTTGAAGCCAGCGGTGCAGGGCGTTTTCCGCCGCTTCCGGGCTGACGATGCACAGGGCGCCCGTGCAGAGAACCAGAATGGAAAGAAGAAGGAACAGCATCCTGTGCCGCGGCCTGGGGATGTTGACCGTCAGGTCCTGTCCGGCGACTTCGCGGGCCACCTGTTCCATGGCCGCCTCCTTGAGCTTTGCTGAACTGTATTGGTGCCCGTACTTTTCGGAATCCAGTTCAATGACCCCCAGCAGGCGGTCTCCCAGAGCCGCATCCTTTTTGCCGATCAGGCGCGCCAGCTGTGCGGCCGTCCTGCGCTGCCAGACCCACCGGAAGCTCCACCACGGAATGAAAGTCAGCAATCCCGCCAAGGCGCAGATGAAAAGAATCCATCCCAGCGTGGGCGGTGTTTCCCAAACGCGGTCGGAAACGTACAGGAACACATAGGAGAGGATGACGGCCAGGCCGGCCAGGCAGATGGCTTCCAGTATTTTGACCGTTCGGAGGCGACGGCGGAATGCCTGGAGCTGCCTGACTAGTTGAACAGGGAGTTTGACGGTAGGTGAGGTCGGCATGCTTAAACCCTGTATCTACTCTTTTTATGTTGTTTTTGCAAGCTTCCCGAACGTGATAGGGCAAATTCGCCTTCATTGGGCCTGTTGTGTTTTTCACGCTGGACTTTATAATTTGATTTTCTAAGATAACTCCGCGCTTTAAATCTGGCCTGGTTTGCGCAATTAAAAACCAACATATTAGGCCTTACCCATTGACTTCGCCATGCAAAAGGGAAACAAAACAACGGATCCGGAGATTGACTTCGGAGAATTCGCACCAGCCACATACGCCGAATGGCGTGAGGCAGCCGTCGCTGCCTTGAAGGGGGCTGATTTTGATAAAAAACTTTTCACGAAGCTCGTGGAGGGAATCACGCTGCATCCCATTTACAACAAGTGGGACGAGCACTCTCCCGTCATGCCTGCCGGGCAGTTCCCGTACCGCCGCGGAACCCGCGCCCTGGGCTATGTGGAAAAGCCCTGCGAAATCGCCCAGAGCATTCCCGCCTCTACTCCGGAAGACTTCAACAGCAAAATCCTGCACGATCTGGAACGCGGCCTGACCGCCGTGAACGTCCAGCTCAACTGCAAATGCGGCCTCAAGCTGCGCAAGCAGGCGGCCTGGGACACCGCTCTCAAGGGCCTTCCGCTGGACAAGCTGCCCGTTTACATCACTCCCGGTTCCTGCGGCCTGGGCACGCTTTCCATGTTCCTGAACACGTACAAATCCGCCGGATTTGACACCGCCGGCCTCCGGGGCGGCGTTCTCTACGACCCGGTCGGCAAGGCCGTGATGAAGGGCTCCCTCTGCGGCGGCAAGGGCATTTGCGCCTATTATGACCAGATGGCCGCGATGACCAAGTGGGCCATCGCCAACGCGCCCGCCTTCCAGACCATCGGCGTCAGCGGGCTTCCCTATGCGGACTCCGGCGCCTCCGCCTTTGAAGAAGCGGGAGCCATGCTCGCTACCGCCGTGGCCTATCTGCGCGCCATGGAAGAACGCGGCATCTCCGTGGATGAAGCGGCCGCCCACATGCGCTTTACCGTATCCATCGGGGCCAACCTTTTCCTGGAAGTGGCCAAAATCCGCGCCCTGCGCGAACTCTGGGCCCTCATCGTCAAGGAATGCGGCGGCAGCGAGGAATCCGCCAAGATCAGCCTGCATGCCCGCACTTCCTTCTGGACCCTCTCCAAGGTGGACCCCTGGGTCAACCTGCTGCGCGGTTCCGCCCAGGCATTCTCCGCCATTATGGGCGGCGTGGACAGCATCGACGTACTGCCCTTCGACGCGGCCGTGCGCATGCCGGACGAATTCTCCCGCCGCATCGCCCGCAACTGCCCGCTGATTCTGCTGGGCGAATGCAACCTGGACAAGGTGGTGGACCCCGCCGGCGGTTCCTGGTACATTGAAAACCTGACGGACGAAGTCTCCCGGAAAATCTGGGACGTCTTCCAGGGAATTGAAAAGGAAGGCGGCATCATCAAGGCCCTTCAGTCCGGCTCCATCCAGAAGAGCGTGAACGCCACGGCCGCCAAGCGGTATGAAATGGCCGACCAGCGCCGCCAGTCCATTGTGGGCGTCAACCAGTACGTCAACCTGGTGGAAAAGAAGCTGGAAGTGCCGGAAGGCTCCGCCTGTTCCGCCTCCAAGGGCCACGGCTGCTGCAAGAATGCGGACGTGGAACTGCCCGACGTGAAAATGTGCGTGGATTCCGTCTGCAAGGCCGCGGAGGAAGGCTTCTCCACCTGCCTCATCAACAAGGCCCTCACGGCCGGCGCGGACTGCAAGTGCGGCGGACCGCTGGAAATTGAAGCCCTGCCGAAGCGCCGCCTGGCGGAACGCTTTGAATCCCTGCTCGCCAAGGCCGACGCCTGGGTGGAGGAAAAGGGAACGCGCCCGATGGTCTTCTTCGCCAACATGGGGCCGCTGCGCCAGCACAAGGCCCGTGCGGACTTCTCCCGCGACTTCCTGCGCGCAGGCGGTCTGGACGTGGTTTACCCGTCCGGCTTCCCGACTCCGGAAGAGGCGGCCAGGGCCGCTGCGGAAAGCGGCTGCGCCGTGTGCGTGATCTGCTCCACGGACGACACCTATCCGGAAATCGTTCCCGCCTTCTGCAAGGCGCTCAGGGAAATCAAGCCGGACATGATGGTGGCCCTCGCCGGTTATCCGGCGGACCATGTGGAAGCGTTCAAGGAAGCCGGCGTGGACATCTTCATCCACGTCAGGGCCAACTGCTACAACACCATTGAAGCCATTCAGAACAAGATCGGCCTCTAAACCATTTACCAAATTTCATCATATGAGCAATATTCCCGACTTTGCAACCGCCGCCTATCCAGAAGTCAAGGCTGGCGGCCAGTCCCCGGCCCCCCGGACGGAAACCTGGGTGACCAATGAACAAATTCCCGTGCCGCCCACCTATTCCGAGAGCGTGTACGACGACTGCCTGCACCTGGACTTTACCGCCGGTGTGGCCCCGAACCTGCGCGGACCTTACGCCACCATGTATGTGGCGCGTCCCTGGACGGTGCGCCAGTACGCCGGTTTCTCCACGGCGGAGGAATCCAACGCCTTCTACCGCCGCAACCTGGCGGCCGGGCAGAAGGGGCTTTCCATCGCCTTCGACCTGGCGACGCACCGCGGCTATGACTCCGACCACCCCCGCGTGGTGGGCGACGTAGGCAAGGCCGGCGTGGCCGTGGACTCCATCCTGGACATGGAAATCCTCTTCAAGGGCATCCCGCTGGACAAAATGTCCGTCTCCATGACCATGAACGGCGCCGTGCTGCCCGTGCTTGCCTTCTACATCGTGGCCGCCCAGGAACAGGGTTGCACGCTGGACCAGCTCTCCGGGACGATCCAGAACGACATCCTGAAGGAATACATGGTGCGCAACACGTACATTTATCCGCCGGACCCGTCCATGCGGATCATTGCGGATATCTTTGAATTCACCTCCAAGTACATGCCCAAGTTCAACTCCATTTCCATCTCCGGCTACCACATGCAGGAAGCCGGCGCCACGGCGGACCTGGAAATGGCTTACACGCTTGCGGACGGCCTGGAATACGTGCGCACCGGGATCAAGGCCGGCATTGACATCGACGCCTTCGCTCCGCGCCTCTCCTTCTTCTGGGCCCAGGGCAAGAACTACTTCATGGAAGTGGCTAAAATGCGCGCTGCCCGCGTGCTGTGGGCCAAGCTCATCAAGCAGTTCAACCCCAAGAACCCGAAGTCCCTGGCCCTGCGCACGCACTCCCAGACTTCCGGCTGGTCCCTCACGGAGCAGGACCCGTTCAACAACGTGACCCGCACCTGCATTGAAGCCCTGGCCGCCGCCTGCGGCCATACGCAGTCCCTGCACACCAACTCCCTGGATGAGGCGATAGCCCTGCCGACGGACTTCTCCGCCCGCATCGCCCGCAACACCCAGCTCCACCTGCAGGATGAAACCACCATCTGCAAGGTCATCGACCCGTGGGGCGGTTCCTACTACGTGGAATACCTCACCAACGAGCTCATCCGCAAGGGCTGGGCCCACCTTCAGGAAGTGGAAAAACTCGGCGGCATGGCCAAGGCCATTGAAACCGGGCTGCCCAAGATGCGCATTGAAGAAGCCGCTGCCCGCCGTCAGGCGGCCATTGACTCCGGTAAGGAGCCCATCATCGGCGTTAACAAGTACCGTCTGGAGCAGGAAGAAAAAATCGACATTCTGGAAGTGGACAACACCACCGTCCGGGACGCCCAGATCGCCCGCCTGCAGAAACTGCGTGCGGAACGCGACTCCGCCGCGTGCGAAGCCGCGCTGGAAGCCCTGTCCGAATGCGCCCGTACGGGAGAAGGCAACCTCCTTGACCTCGCTATCAAGGCGGCCAAGGCCCGCGCCTCCCTGGGGGAAATCTCCTCCGCCCTGGAAAAGCACTTCGGGCGGCACAAAGCTCCAATCAAACTCATTACCGGCGTGTACGCACAATCCTATGGTCAAGATCCGCTGGTGGAGGAAGTCCGCAAGATGACGGACGACTTCGCCGAACGCACGGGGCGCCGTCCCCGCATCCTCGTCGCCAAAATGGGCCAGGACGGCCACGACCGCGGCGCCAAGGTGGTCTCCTCCGCCTATGCCGACCTCGGCTTCGACGTGGACGTAGGCCCGCTCTTCCAGACGCCGGAGGAAACCGCCAAGATGGCGATTGAAAACGACGTGCACATGATCGGCATGAGCTCCCTGGCCGCGGGCCACAAGGTGCTTCTGCCCGCCCTGGTGGAAGAACTCCAGAAACAGGGGCGTCCGGACATCATGGTCTTCTGCGGCGGCGTCATTCCCGCCCAGGACTACGACTTCCTCAGAGAACACGGAGCCGTGGCCATCTTCGGCCCCGGTACGAACATCCCGGAAGCCTCCAAGGAAATCATGGAAGCCCTCAACGAACAGTACGCCGACTAAGGCCCGCTGTTCGCGGAACAAATTGAAAACCAGAGGCCGGATCATTGGATCCGGCCTCTTTTTTGGATCAAGGCGGATTTTGAATCCGGTGTCAATAAGAAAAGATGAAAAAGAAAAAGTTATGAAAATAAACGGGGGATGCGGAGCGTGAATTTTCTTCCCGGCCATAGAAGTATGTTTTTTATAAGAATATGAAAATCTAAAACTTGTACCGTATTTCGGATTCAAAATCCCTACATTGGTTTTCACCGTTTACAAGAGCAGAAAACCATGAAGAAAACATTATTTTTACTTATGGCCGGAGGGGCTTTTTCCCTGGCACAGGCTGCTTCCGTCCTGGTGGATGTGTACAGGGATGGCACGGGAAGGCCCGGCATGAATCAGTATACGTCCAACAGCTCGGCTGAATTGCAGCTTCAGGATGCTTCAGGAAACGGTACTCCCTATACACTAAAAATCGTTAAAAGTGGCGGGAACTTCTTTAACTCGAATGTCACCGCTGTGACTCCCGGAGAGGGAGACCCCGCTTATTACGCCTATTACCAGAATGAGGCTGCGATGACGGACCTGGTCAATATCCTCGGTTCTTTCGACTATGGAGCGCTGTCCACATTCATGAGCCCCGGAGCCGGTGGTTCCACGACATCTTCCATCCAACTGGGCGGATTGACGGCAGGGAACACCATAACGTTTTACATGTTCGTTTCCAGTGTGGCGACTGCTCCCGGCGCCACTACCGTCACCGGAGGAACGGGTTCCTTTGAATACGCCGCTACGGATGGAACGGGATTCTCCACGGCTCCTTCCTTTGCGAACAACAAGCTGACGCTGGTCAAATGGACGGGAACGGCAACATCGGACAGGCTTGATTTTCGCATTGGGGGACAGAAAGCCGGTGTAGCGGCCATGGCCTTTTCCGTGGTTCCCGAGCCGGCGGCGGCATCCCTGGGGGTGCTTGGCATGGCCGTTCTGATGATGCGGCGGCGCAGATCGTGATATTCCCGGACCGATGAAATTTAGGGGGGCGGAGGAAAAGATGCTGCCGCATGCCGTACTCGTGTCTGGTAATGATTCCGCGTTGCCCGATGTTGCGGAAGACGTCGAATATACCGGGAGGGGAAGAAAGGAAGCGTCGTTTTCGCAGGAATTATTCTGGAGTACCGGATAAAATATGCCGGAGGAGCTCTTCCTTCAAAAATCAACGCTTCTCCGGCTATTTGCTGTATCCGGAAGGCAACCCGCCTTCATCGGTTGGAACGGGCTTCAAAGAATTCGTCCTCCAAACGATCGATGTTTGAAAATATTTCCGGATCATGCGCCGGATCGCCTTCATGGAGTGGGTGGCTGATGACGAGATAGGAGTACGGAAATCTGCCTTCAGGCGTTGTTTCCATATTCAGGGGAAATGGATGGTGTACGGAACATGGTTTTCCCTGCCGGCAAAAGAAGATTGTTTCAGAATCCGTTTTCCCTGCTTTTGCCATTGCCCCCGGCGGTCAAATTCCGTAGTCTCTCCGTGCCGTGAGCCGCACGTATCGCCATTGCCTGGAATACAAGAAAGGACTGATTCCTCCGCGTACCGAGATTTTCCGCGTGATTGACGGGGAAGGAGAGGGCTATCCGGACGTGTTTGTGGACCGGCTGGGAGACCGCATCCTGGTTTCCACGCGTGACTGTGCCGTTCCCGTGAATTTGGGTAAGGAACTCGCTGAACTTGATGTTCCCGTATTTCACAAGCGTCTGGAACAGAATCAGAAGGAGGCTCCTGTCCAGATTGCCGGACCTATCCTTCCCCTGCAATTTGAGGCAGAGGAACAGGGCGTGCTGTTCAGGCTGGACATGTCCGCGGGTTATTCCCAGGGAATTTTTCTGGACCAGCGCGATCACCGTCGCCGGGTGCGGGAACGGAGCAGGCCGGGCATGAAAGTGCTGAATACCTTCGCCTATACGGGAGCCTTTTCCGTTTATGCCGCCCTGGGCGGCGCGCAGACGACCACGCTGGACCTGGCCCAGCCGTGCCTGGAATGGGCCAGGGAAAATTTCAGGCTGAACGGAATAGATCCCTCCGGCCAGTACTTCTGCAAGGGGGACGTGCTTCACTGGCTGGAACGGTTCGCCAGACAGGGCCGCACCTTCCACGGCATCATTCTGGACCCCCCCACTTTTTCACGGGACGACAGGGGCAGGGTGTTCCGGGTGGAATCCCATTACGGGGAACTTGTCTCCCTGGCGCGGAAATGCCTGGAGCGGGGCGGCTGGATGCTGTGCACCAGCAATTGCCGCAAGCTGAGCCATTCGGACTTCCGCAGGATGGTGGAGGCCGCCGCTCCCGGAGCCCGTCTCATTCATGATCCCATGCCTGCGGACTTTACGGGGGAGGATTATCTGAAAAGGCTGTGGGTGGACTGGAAGTGAATATTTTATGAAAAATTTTCCTCACCTGCGCTGACGCATTTTATTCTTTTGAAAACCATGTCCCTTTGATAGGAAACCGCCCATTGCTTCTTATATGAAAAAACTAGCCTGTGTCATCAGTATTCTTGCGTTCGCGTGCCCGCATCTCTTTGCCGCCCTTTATGAGAATCTGGAGACGGGAATGGATAAGGACCAGGTGCTGAAAGCGCTGAGGCAGAGCAAGCGGATTGAAGGGCCGCCTACGGACGCCCTGCTGGGGCGCACCGGGCTGAACGGCGTGTTCAAGACCAAGCAGCCCGTGGGCGGCCAGACCTTTTCCCTGAATTTTGACTACGACCCTTCCGGCGGCCTGCGCGGCGTCGTTTTCTACTCCCGCAGCAAATTCAAGGGCGCCGAGTATGAAACCAGGCTCAAATCCGCCTACAAGGCCCTGCTGGTGGGCCTGACGGAAAAATACGGGGAACCTTCCAACATGCCGGAATGGCTGCCGAAGGATTCCCTGCAGGAAGGGCGCATCCTGTACATGCACATGTGGAGGGTGGCTCCCAGCGTGTTTTTAATGTCCGGCCTGGGGAACATGGGGGCCATGGAGGGGTACTTCCCCGTATTCCGCCTTTCTGGTCCGGCGGGCATGCCTCCCAAATCCAAGAGGGACCGGGAGGAGCTGAAGAGGGAATGGGCCGCCATTCCGGAATTCCCGGATCTGAAAGAGGCGGAACTTCATATTGCGGATGCCGTCCGTTCCATGGGAACCAAAAAATATGAGGACGCTTTTGAATGCTTCCAGCAGGCGGCGGAACTGGGCAGTCCCCGCGGTTACTGGGGCATGGCGTTTCTCTATGACCTGGGCAAATACGGCGTGAAGCGGGACAAGAAAAAGGCCGATGAACTGAACCGCAAGGCCGCCGCCGCCGCCTATGCCCCGTCCGCCATGAAATACGGCGACACCTGGCCGGACGCGGCGCGGGCCGTGGGCCTGTCCCCAGCGGAGGCGAATGAACAGCTCAACCGCCGCAAGAGGGCTGCCGAAGAAGGCTATGCCTCCGAACAGTACAACATGGGCATCATGTACCAGAAAGGCTTCGGCGTACAGCAGGACGCGGCCAAGGCCAGGGAATGGTTCCAGAAGGCGGCGAACCAGGATGACGTGCAGGCGAAAAGCGTGCTTAAAAAACTTAAATAATTCTTTCTCACTCTATTACTATCATGAGCCTATACGCACAACAACTCGTTCGCTACCCGGAAATGGGTATCTCCCTTGATTTTTCCAAACTGCCGCTGGACGACGCTTTCCTGTCCTCCATGCAGGGCAGGATCGACAAGGCTTTCGCCGACATGAAGGCGCTGGAATCCGGCGCCGTCGCCAACCCGGACGAAGGCCGCATGGTGGGCCATTACTGGCTGCGCAATTCCGCCCTGGCCCCCACTCCCGAACTGAAAGCCGCCATTGACGGCCCTCTGGCGGACGTCAAGGACTTCGGACGGGACGTGCTGGACGGCAGGATCGCCCCTCCCCGCGCGGAACAATACTCCGCGGCCCTCGTCATCGGCATCGGCGGTTCCGCCCTGGGTCCGGAACTGGTGGCCGACGCCATTCCCGCCGCCGGGCTGGACATGTTCTTCCTGGACAATACGGACCCGGACGGCATGTACCGCGTGCTGGAATCCCTGCCTCTGGAAGAAACGCTGGTGGTGGTCATCTCCAAGTCCGGCGGCACTCCGGAAACACGCAACGGCATGATGGTGGCCCAGGACTTTTTCAACAAGCACGGGCTGGACTTCGCCGCCCAGGCCGTAGCCGTTACGGGCGTGGGCTCCAAACTGGACAAGACGGCGGAAGCGGAAGGCTGGCTCAAGCGCTTCCCGATGGAAGACTGGGTGGGCGGCCGCACGTCCGTCATGTCCGTAGTGGGTCTTGTTCCTGCTGTTCTGCAGGGCGTGGACGTGGACGCCCTGCTGGAAGGAGCGCGCCTGATGGATGAAAAGACCCGTCGGGAGTGCGTGAAGTGCAACGCCTCCATGAAGCTGGCCCTGGCCTGGTACAAGGCCACCGGCGGCAAAGGGGAAAAGGACATGGTGGTCCTCCCCTACAAGGACGCCCTGGTGCTTTTCTCCAAATACCTTCAGCAGCTCATCATGGAATCCCTCGGCAAAAGGCTGGACCTGGACGGCAATGAAGTCTTCCAGGGTATTTCCGTGTACGGCAACAAGGGCTCCACGGACCAGCACGCGTATGTGCAGCAGCTCCGCGACGGCGTAAACAACTTCTTCGCCACCTTCATTGAAGTGCGGGAATGCTCTGCGGACGCGGTGGAAGTGGAAGCGGGCGCCACCTGCGGGGACTTCCTCCAGGGCTTCCTGCGCGGTACGCGCCAGGCTCTTGCGGAATCCGGACGTTCCTCCATCACCATTTCCATTCCGGAAGTGAACGCCAAAACGCTCGGCATGCTGATCGCCCTCTTTGAGCGCGCCGTTTCTTTCTATGCGTCCCTGGTGAACATCAACGCCTACCACCAGCCCGGCGTGGAAGCCGGCAAAAAAGCCGCCGGAACCTTCCTGGCCCTGCTGGGGAAAGTCCGGAAAGCCATTGGTTCCGCTCCGGAAACGGCCGCGCAGGTGGCCGCCCGGCTGGATGCCGACCCGGAGGCCGTGTACCACTGCCTGGTCCACATCGCCTCCGGCGACTCCTCCGTCACATGGAAGGAAGCGGACTGTGCGGATGAAGACACCTTCTGCAAGGCGTAAAAACCGGTAAAACATATTTTTCAGCGAACTCCTGTCTTGTCGATAGGCGTTCGCTTTTTATTGGCAGGGGACAAGCCCTTGTAGGAGGGGAGGAACACTGTGGCCGCCTCCCGTACGCGGACGGTGGAAAGCCGGGCTCGGCCATTCCGTTATGTTACCGGGCAGCGGACATCATTCATGAGGAATTCCCGGCAGGCCGTCCCTGGCGGTGAGCCGGGTTTTATTTCCGGGAAACGCTGTGAGGTAAATCAGCGGGAGGTGCCGAGATGCGGAAAAAACGGGGAAAATATTTTCTCCCAAAAATCATCAAAAACATTTTTGTTTTCCTTACAATTTCGAGTTGACAAAGGCGGATGCGCCGGGCATCTTTACTCGACCCCAACTTGCTTTTGGGTCTCTTGTTGACTCATGCGGCCGGCTTTGGGGCAGAATCATTAATTCGACTACAACAATCGATATGTCCACCAATTCCTGCGCGTGCAGCGCATCCACTGACAAATTCGTCTATTCCTTCGGCGGAGGGTCCGCTGACGGCAATGGCAGCATGAAAAATCTTTTGGGCGGCAAGGGCGCCAACCTCGCGGAAATGGCCCGCATCGGCCTGCCTGTTCCTCCCGGATTCACGATCACCACGGAAGTTTGCACCTATTACTACGACCACGACTGCACCTATCCCTCCCAGCTTGACGCCCAGATCAAGGAAGGCGTTGCCAAGATGGAACAAATCCTGGGCCGCAAGTTCGGCGACACGGAAGCCATGCCCCTGCTGGTGGCCGTGCGTTCCGGCGCCCGGGAATCCATGCCCGGCATGATGGACACGATTCTGAACCTCGGCCTGAATGAAAAATCCGTGGAAGCCATGGTGAAGGCCACCGGCAACCCCCGCTTTGCGTGGGACTGCTACCGCCGCTTCGTGCAGATGTACGGCGACGTGGTGCTGGGCGTGCAGAAGAACCCGGATGAAGACCACGAACCCTTTGAAGCCGCCATTGCCGCCATCAAGGAAGAACGCTACGGCAGCGCCGACGTGGAAGACACCAAGCTTTCCGCGGACGACCTGAAGGAACTTGTCTCCCGCTTCAAGAAGCTGGTGCTGGAACGCACCGGTCATGAATTCCCGGAATGCCCGTGGGAACAGCTCCAGGGTGCCATCGGCGCTGTGTTCGGTTCTTGGAACAATGACCGCGCCATCGTTTACCGCCAGAAATACGGCATTCCCTCCGAATGGGGCACCGCCGTCAACGTGCAGGCCATGGTATTCGGCAACACGGGTGAAGAATCCGGTTCCGGCGTGGCGTTCACCCGCAACCCCGCTTCCGGCGAAAACGAATTCTACGGCGAATTCCTGATGAACGCCCAGGGTGAAGACGTGGTGGCCGGCGTCCGCACGCCCGCTCCCGTGGCAGCCCTTCACGACGTGATGCCCGCCGCCTTCAATGAACTCATGCGCATCCGCGAAGTGCTGGAAAACCACTTCCACGACATGCAGGACTTCGAATTCACCATTCAGGACCGCACCGTGTACATGCTCCAGACCCGCAACGGCAAGCGCACCGGCGTGGCCGCCTTCCGCATCGCCTGTGAAATGGTGGAGCAGGGCCTGATCGACTGGAAAACCGCCGTGCGCCGCATTCCCGCGGACCAGGTGGACCAGCTCCTGACCCCGATCTTCGACCGCGAGGCCATCAAGCAGGCCAAGATGCTCACCCGCGGCCTTCCCGCCGGCCCCGGCGCTGCCACCGGCCGCATCTACCTGAATGCGGAACGCTGCGTGGAAGCCGCGGACAACGGTGAAAAAGTTCTCCTGGTCCGTCTGGAAACCTCTCCGGAAGACCTGCGCGGCATGATCGCCGCGGAAGGCATTCTGACCGCCCGCGGCGGCGTCTCCTCCCACGCGGCCCTCGTCGCCCGCCAGATGGGCAAGGTCTGCGTCTGCGGCGCCGACGAAGTCATCGTGGACTACAATAACCGCACCGTCACCGTTGGCGGCATGACCTTCAACGAAGGCGACTACATGTCCATCGACGGAACGAGTGGCCTGGTGTACGCCGGCAAGGTGGAAACCTCCCCCTCTGAAATCATCCAGGTTCTGATCTCCAAGACCATGAAGCCGGAAGACAGCCGTACCTACCAGAACTTCGCCAAGCTCATGCAGTGGTGCGACGACTGCTCGAAGATGAAGGTGCGCACCAATGCGGACTCTCCCAAGCAGACGGAAGCCGCCCTCGCCTTCGGCGCCACGGGCATCGGTCTCTGCCGCACGGAGCACATGTTCTTTGAAGGGGACCGCATCGACTTCGTTCGTGAAATGATCCTCTCCACCAAGAAGAGCGACCGCGTGGCGGCCGTTTCCAAGCTTCTTCCCTACCAGAAGGGCGACTTCAAGGGCATCTTCAAGGCGCTCAAGGGCCTGCCGGGCACCATCCGCCTGCTGGACCCGCCCCTGCACGAATTCCTGCCCCAGACGAAGGAACAGCAGCTTGACTTGGCCCAGAAGATCGGCATGCCCGTGGAAGTCATCATGCGCCGCGTGGCTGAACTCCACGAGTTCAACCCGATGCTCGGCCACCGCGGTTGCCGCCTCGGCATCGCCTATCCGGAAATCACGGAAATGCAGGCCCGCGCCATCTTTGAAGCCGCTGTGGAAGTCTCCCAGGAAGAAGGCTTTGCCGTGGTGCCTGAAATCATGGTTCCCCTGGTGGCCTTCAAGAAGGAACTGGACATCCAGAAAGCCATCATCGACAAGGTGGCCCAGCAGGTGTTCGAGGAAAAGGGCACCAAGGTGGACTACCTCGTGGGCACCATGATCGAAATCCCGCGCGCCGCCGTCACGGCCGACGAAATCGCGGAAACCGCCCAGTTCTTCTCCTTCGGCACCAATGACCTGACCCAGACGGGCCTGGGCATGAGCCGCGACGACTCCGGCTCCTTCCTGCCACAGTACCAGGAACTGGAAATTATCAAGAAAAACGTCTTTGCCTCCATCGACCAGGAAGGCGTCGGCAAGCTCATGAAGATTGCCGTGGAACTTGGCCGCTCCACCCGCCCGGACATCAAGCTGGGCATCTGCGGCGAACACGGCGGCGACCCCGCCTCCGTCAAGTTCTGCAACACGCTCGGCCTTACCTACGTGAGCTGCTCCCCCTACCGCGTCCCGACCGCCCGTCTGGCCGCCGCCCAGGCAGCTCTGGAACAGGCGTAAGTCTTTGTTAAGGGTTAAAAGTCAGCCCGTGGCTCTCCGGAGCCGCGGGCTTTTTTGTGGATAGGGAGGGGGAATGAACTTAATGGACAGAGTGGACTGGGTGAGGTGCTCCTCCTATGATGGGTTACTTGTCCCGGCGCTTGCGTTGTTCCAGGCGGGCGCGAGTCATGCGTTCGCGAATGCCGCCGTTTTGCAGGAAATCCCGTTCCTGAGCCTGGATGAGTCTCGTAAGAAGGCCAAGAGCCACATTAATGAGGATAATCGCCGCATTGGCTCCAAAGTGGTCGGGCCGGAAATCCTTGTGCGTTCCTACCCAGCGGATGACTTCCTGTGCTGAAGAAAATCTGGCTTTAATCAGTTCCTGTGCGTAAGGACTGTTGTTTTTCCATTGTTCCAGGCCCCGCTGGCGCATGTAGGAACTATAGTCTTCCCTTAATTCCTGAAGGCTTCCTTTAGCGATTCCGGTGAGTTTCAATTCAGATGCTTTGCTGACGCCCGAATCCACGCTTCCTTCCGCGATGTTCTGCATGCCGGAACGTGCCGCCTGAACCATCTGGTCATACGTTCGTCCCTGATTTTTTACGTACTTGTTACAGAACCGGAAGGTGAAATCATAAGTGACCTCTGCAATCCGGTAAACAACCAGATTTTTGTAACCTCCGTGTTTGGGAATAAATCCGTTGTCCATCCTTGCCCCTTCCGTCCATTAAGTCCATTAAAGCCGCCTCTCCCCCTCACCCCTCCAGCGCCCGTTTCAGCATTTCCCGGTATTCCCGGGCCGGCACCTCATACGTCCCGAATTTCAGCAAATGCGGCGTTGTCCACTGGGTGTCCAGGAAAAGGAACTGGTGCGCCCGCAGGTACTGCACCAGCGCCACCAGCGCTATCTTGCTGGCATCCGTTTTCCGGTGGAACATGCTTTCCCCGAAAAACGCCTTTCCCAGGGAAATCCCGTACAGGCCGCCTTGCAGTCCTTCTCCATCCCAGCATTCCACACTGTGCGCAAATCCCATTTCATGGAGTTTGCCGTACACTTCCTCAATCTGGCCGTCTATCCACTGTTCTTCGGGCTGGTCCGTCCGGGCGCACGCATGGACGACTTCCGCAAAAGCCGTGTCCATCCGTATTTCAAAAGGTTTTTTGCGCAGGGTGCGGCGTAGGCCGTGGGGAATGTGGAAACGCTCGTCCAGGGGAATCAGGGCTCGCGGGTCCGGTTCATAAAAGGAAATTTCCCCGGTGGACGGATCCGCCATCGGGAAGCATCCCTGGCAGTAGGCGGAGAGAGTGAGTTCAGGTGTCAGGCCGGAAGTCATTTGATCTTGTCCAGCAGTTTGCCGAGTGCGGCGGAATTCAGGGCCTTGCGGTCCGGGGAGGCCATGGGCAGTTCATGAACTTTTTCCAGCGGGATCAGTTCCTCCTCCGGTCTTAAAGCGGGGGCGTCCGTCACATGGTGGATATAGCGGGTGACCCGGTAGCGGGTCACATTGTAGGTCTGTTTCAACAGATGGGGCAGGGAGAGCGTGTGGTCGTCGTCCCGCTGGGGGAAGCGGTACATGCCCGCGTGGCGTTCGCCTTCCTGACATTTGGACAGCAGGATGGATTTATTGCGGATGTAGAGGATGTCGTGGTGCTCCGCCCGCGTGATTTCCGGCTTGGGATTTTTGACGGGCAGCGTTTCCGGCCGTTCCGCCGTACAGAAGGAGCGCACGGGGCAGAGCAGGCAGTCCGGCGCGCTGATCCGGCAATAGGTCTGCCCCAGTTCCATGATGGCGGAGTTGAATTCCCGCGCATGATCCGGGTCCACCAGTTCTTCCGCCCGTGCCCACAGGTATTTCAGTCCCTCCGTGGAGTCCACGGCCGTGGAATAGTTGTCTATGCGGGACAGCACGCGCGCCACGTTGGCGTCCACGATGGGGGCCGGCTTGTTGAAGGCGAAGGAGAGCAGGGCTCCGGACGTGTACGGGCCGATGCCGGGAAGCTTTTTCAGCCCTTCCTTGTCCGAGGGGAATGTTCCGCCGAACGAAGTGACGATTTCTCGCGCGATGGCCTGGAGGGAGCGCACGCGGCGGTAATACCCCAGACCCTCCCAGGAACGCAGGGCCGTCTGTTCGTCCACGGCGGCCAGGTGGTGCGGAGTGGGGAAGCGGCGCATCCAGAGTTCATACCTGCCGAGCACCGTGGGAATGGTGGTCTGCTGAAGCATCAGCTCGGAAACGAGGATGTGCCACGGATCTTCCGTGCGCCGCCACGGGTAATCTTTTCCCTCCCGCCTGAACCATTCCACCAGGGCGTTCCGGAAAGCCTGGATGTCGAAGATAGGGGAGGTATCAGGCATCTTTCCTTTCAAGGGCTTGGCGCATGGCGGCTACGTCCGGCTTGATGCCGAACCAGCGTTCAAAGGAGAGAGCGCCCTGGTGAATCAGCATGGAAAGGCCGTCGGCCGTCCTGGCCCCCTGGAAGCGGGCTTCCATTTGGAAGGCGTCGTTGTGCGTCTGGAGGTCATATACCAGATGGTGCGCGGAAAACAGGGAGGACGGCACGGGGGACGGGTCCGTAGGTTTCAGGCCCAGGGCCGTGGCGTTGACGATCAGATCGGCATCCTCTACGGCCGCATTAAAGCGAGGCGTGTTGTTCAGGTGGGCCGTCAGGCGGTCGTACGCCCCTTCCAGCCTGTTTTCGTCAATGAAGAAGGAATCCAGCCTGTTCTTGAGAGCCTGGAGTTTTTCCTCCGATCTGCCGGCCAGCGTCAGCCGTTCGCAGCGCTGCATGGCGCAGGTGTAGGCCAGGGCCAGTCCGGCGCCTCCGCAGGCTCCCAGAAGAACGATTTTCAAATCCCTGAGGTCCACGGAGAATTCTTCCCGGATGGCTCGGGAAAAACCGGGGCCGTCCGTATTGAACCCGGTGATGGAGCCGTCTTTCTGGAAGACGAGTGTGTTGACCGACCCCGTGGCGCGGGACAGGGCATCCGTTTCGTCGCAGAGCGCGCAGGCAGCCTGCTTGTGGGGAACGGTCACGTTGGCGCCGATGAACCCCTTGTCCCGGATCAGGCGCACCACGTCCGCGAATTCCTCCGGAGACGCCTGGATGCGTATGTAGCGCGCCTTGATGCCCGCGGCATCCAGCGCGGCCTGCTGCATGGCCGGAGATTTGGAATGGTCGATGGGGTAGCCGATGACGGCCAGTCCGGCGGCAACGGGTTCGTCGGCATCGAACGGGTTTTCTTCATCCAGAAGATCGGCCAGGGTGTAATAGGGTTTCATGGAAAGATAGAGGAACGGAAGCTGGCGTTCAGGATATATTATGGCGGAAATCCCGCCGGATTTCAAGGCAAACGCATATCATTGATTTTTTCCATTATGGAATTGACTCAGGGGACATGGTTATGAGAATCTGATGGAGTTTCCTACCAACTATTTTATGATAAATAATGAAGAACAAGAGTCCGTTTCCTCGGACTGGGAGCGTATCCGCGCCGTTGTAGCGTCCGTCCGGGAAGAAGCCGCCAAGGTGATCGTGGGACAGGCGGATGTGGTGGATCAAATGCTCGTCTCTCTTTTGTGCCGCGGGCATTGCCTGATCGTGGGCGTTCCCGGTCTGGCGAAGACCCTGCTCGTCGGGACGCTGGGTCGGATTCTGGGGCTGGATTTCAAACGCATCCAGTTTACCCCGGACCTGATGCCGCCGGATATTCTGGGCAGCGAGATTTTGCAGACCTCCGCGAACGGCAGCCGGGCGTTCGAGTATGTGCCGGGTCCGGTATTCACGAACCTGCTGCTGGCGGACGAAATTAACCGCACTCCCCCCAAAACCCAGGCGGCCCTGCTGGAAGCCATGCAGGAAAAGCAGGTCACCGTGGCCGGAAAGACGCGGACGCTTGCGGAGCCCTTTATCGTGTACGCCACGCAGAATCCGCTGGAGCATGAAGGCACTTATCCCCTGCCGGAAGCCCAGCTTGACCGCTTTTTCTTCCAGATTCTGATCAAGTATCCCGATGCCGCGCAGGAAGTGGAAATCCTGCGGCGCACCGGCGGCCTGTCCATGCCGGAACCGGAAGTCCTGCTGGATGCGGAGCAGGTGATCGCCCTGCAGAATGCCGTCACGGAGATTCCGGTGCCCGATCACGTGTATGAGGCGATCGTGCGCCTGGTGCAGAGCACCAGGCCGGAATCCTCTTCCGCGCCGGATTACATCCGGTCCTACCTGGCATGGGGAGCGGGCCCCCGCGCTTCCCAGTGCCTGCTGAGGGCGGCTAGGGCGCTGGCCCTGCTGCGCGGTCAAACCTCCGTTTCCGTGGAGGAAGTCAGGGAAGTGATGCGGCCCGTTCTGCGCCACCGCCTGATTCCCAATTACAACGCCACCGGGGAAGGTGTTTCCGTGGAGGACATTCTGGGCAGATTGCAGGAATCCCTGTAGCCTGCCGCAGCATCCCGCTTCCGTTCCTTTTTTCAATCCGGAAGACCGCGCATGAGCGAAACGAGCCACAAATATCTGCGTCCCGAAGACGTTCGGCGTCTGGCAAACTACCGTTTTGCCGCCAAAATGATGGTGGAAGGGTGGATGTCCGGCCGCCACCGTGCCAGGGGCAGGGGGGCTTCCAGCAATTTTCTGGAATACCGCCAGTATGCCCAGGGGGACGACGTCCGCATGGTGGACTGGCGCGTTTATGCCCGTACGGACAGGCATTATCTGAAAACGTTTGAACATGAGACTCATCTGGAATGCCATCTGCTGGTGGACAGCAGCGCCTCCATGGGCTTCCGGGACATGGGCCCCATGAGCAAGCTGGAGTACGCTTCCTTTTTTGCCGCCTGTTTCGCGTGGCTGGTGGTGCGGGGGCATGACATGGTTTCCCTCCAGTTGTTTGATGAGAAAATACGCAGTTTCATTCCTCCCGGTTCCTCCATGAAGCACCTGGACCAGATACTGAACCGGCTGGAACACAATGCGCCGGGCGGCCTCACCTCCGTCAGCGCCGCGCTGGAGCGTTCCCGCGGGCTTCTCCGCAGGAAGGGGACGCTGGTCGTCGTCTCCGATTTTCTGGACGACCCAGCCTCCATCTTCCACGCGCTGAATCCCTACCTGCACCGGGGATTCAAGATCATCCTCATCCAGGTTCTCGACCCCGGCGAACTTTCCCTGAGGGACCAGGGCGCCGTCCGCTACCGGGACATGGAGACGGGGGACCGCCTGGTGCTGAACGCCGCCAGCGTGCGTGAGGACTACCGGCGCGATTTCATGAGCCACCGCCAGGCCCTGCGTTCCATGGCCGCTTCCAGGGGCGTGGCCTTCATGTCCGCAACCACCAGGGAGCCGTACTACGGCCTTTTCGACCAACTGGCAGGCTGATCTTTTCCTCTCCTGACTTCCTCTCTCCATGAACCTGTTTTTTTCCAATCCCCTGTTCTGGCTGATGGCTGCGGCGGCCATTCCGCTGCTGGTGCATCTTTTTGCCCGCAGCAGGCCCAGGGAACGGGAATTCAGCTCCCTGATTTTCCTGCGCAGAGCGGTGAAGCGCCATGTGCGCCTGAGAAGACCCAAGGACTGGCTTCTTCTGGCCGTCCGGACCCTGGCGGCGGCCTGCCTGGCGGCGGCGTTCCTGCTTCCCTACATGGCCGGGCGGAGCATGGAGGAGCAGGGCAGCCGCTCCGTCATTCTGGTGGTGGACCGTTCCGCTTCCATGTCCGCGGCGGACGGCCAGGAATCCCGCATTTCCAAGGCGGGTGTCTTTGCCGGACAAATCATGTCGGATCTGAAAAGGGGGGACCTGGTGAACCTCATCTGGGCGGATGCGGCCCCCGCCGCCCTGTTCCGGGAGCCCATGCCCTCCCATGACTTGGTGAACAGGGAGCTTCAGCGCATCCACAGCAGGCCGGAGGCGGCCAATACCGCCGCCGCGCTGGCCCTGGCCGTGGAGCAGGCGGCACGGACGGCTTCCACGCGCCCCACTTCCGTTTACATTCTTTCCGATTTCCAGTCGTCCAACTGGAGCGGAGTGGACTGGGAGAAGGCCTTTCCTCCGGACCTGGACGTGCGGTGCATTCAGGTGGCGGACCATGAACGCCTTCCCAACACGGCCGTGACTTCCCTGAAGGTGATGCCCGCCACAGTGCTTCCCGGGCAGTCCGTAACGGTGCAGGCCGTTCTTTCCAACTTCGGTTCTCAGCCCGTGCGCGTCACGGCCCATTTGGAGGCCGGTTCCCTGCGGGCCTCCCGTACGGCTGAAATCCCCGCGGGAGCCAAAGAAACGGTTTCCTTCCAGGCTCAAGTTCCCGCCTCCGTGGAGGAATGGCCCGTTTTCGTTACGCTGGACCACGATGCGTTCCCCGCGGACGATACCGCCGGAACGGTGGTCAGGGTGGGAGCTTCCCTGCAATGCGACGCCGTAACGCAGGATGAGGCGCAGCTCGGTTTCATGATGAAGGCCCTCCGGTTCATTCCGTTTCTGGATGTCCAGTCCGCCGGGGGACTGGGGAGGGAACAGCCGGATTTCATTGTCTGGAACAAACCGGAAAAAGAGGATTTGAAGAAGATGGAGGCGCTGGCGGAGGCCGGCTCCGTCATTGTAGCCGTGCCTGATTTTTCCGGGGATGCCGTGGCAAACGCGCTCATGGGCCTTCCGGACGGCCCCAGAACCTTTTCCGAATACGAGAAGACGGGAAAAGGCTGGACTTTGAATGCCGCTCTGCCGGACGACTCCGTGTTCGATCTGTTCCGCGGAGGGGATGCGGCCTCCCCCCTGGATGCCCGCGTGTTCCGGCGCCTGAACGAAGGGCTGGCTCCGGATTCCTGGAATGATTTGGTCAGCGTTCTCGTCCGCTATGAAGACGGGGTTCCGGCCATTGCCAGAAGGGTGAAGGGGCGGGGAGCCCTTGTTTTGTGGAATGTTCCGGTCCAGTCCATGGATGCGGACTGGGGGAAATCCCCCCTCTTCCTCCCGTTCCTGGCGGAAGCCATGCTGAAATCCCGCCAGGAGGGGGTGGGGGAAGCCGCTCCGGAGCCGGGCAGGGACTTTCCTTCCTGGATTTTGCCGGATACGCTGGATGCAGCGGACGTGGTTCTGACCGGGCCGGACGGAGCGGAACTTCTGTGCAAGGAATCCCGCCTTTCTTCCGGCAAGCGCCTTCTTTCTTCCGTGGCTCCCGCCGTTCCCGGAACCTACGTGTGGAGCGGCCGCCATGCCGCCGGAATGCCCCTGCATACCCAGGTAGTCAACTTCCCGGTGGGGGAATCCAACCTGCAAACGCTGGCGGCGGGGAACCTGCCTGCATCCGTGGCTGTCGTCACGGCTTCCGGAAAACTGGTGGAAGTAACGGGCAGAATACCTCTGTGGCCGTGGCTGCTGGGGGCGGCCGTTCTTCTTTTCGCCTTGGAACTCTGGCTTTCCTCCCTGCCTGTCCGGACGGTCCATGATGGAAAGGAGGCGCAATCATGATCTTTGAACCCGTCATTCCCTGGGGCTGGCTGGGCGTCGCCGCCGCGGCCTGCCTGGTCCTGTTCTGTTTTCTTTTGGCGCGCGGCACGCGGAGTTTCCGCCCGCGCACCCGCATGCTCGTGTCCGCGGCCTACCTGGCCGGAATTGCCGGAACCCTGTTCCTGCTTGCCAATCCGGGCAGGAAGGAAACGCTGACGGTACATTCCCGTCCCGTCTGGATCGTCGCTCTGGACGCCTCTTCCTCCATGACAGCCCCCATGCAGTCCTCCGGTGCGGGAGGTTCCCGGGTGGATGCCGCGCGCAGGGACTTGAAATCCATCGCCGGCCTGGTGCCGGACGGCGTGGACGTGCGCTGGGTTTCTGTGAAAGATTCGTCCTCCATCCTGCCGGATGCGGGAGCGCTCGCCCGTGTGGAGGCGGACGGCAGTTCCTCCCCCCTGTCCCGCTCCCTGGCCACTCTGCTGGAGGACGAACGCTCCGGAGGGCGCGCCCCTTCCGGCCTTATCCTTCTTTCCGACGGCAGAGACACGGAGCCCGCGCATCTGGGAAGGCTGGCACGGGAGGCCGGGAATCTGGGAGTTCCGGTCCATACCCTGTGCTACGGAGAGAAGTGGGAGGCCCCCCGCCTGACGCTGGAAGCGACCAAGACCATCATTCACTCCTTCCCCGGAAATACGGTTCAGGCGTCCGCGCGGGTGAGGAACAGGAAGCTGGGTGCCGTCCAGACCGCCGTGTCTCTGCTGGATGCCGGGGGCAGGGTGTTGGACAGGAAGGTGGTCAATGTGGCCGACGATGCGGACGCCGTAGTGAATTTCACTCTGGAGTGCCCGCCCAAATCGGCCCATTTTTCCTTGAAATGCGATGCCGTGCCCGGCGACGAATCCGGACCGGAAGGCCATGAAGCCCTTTTTTCCGTACAAGCCATGAGATCGCGCATCCGCGTGTTCATGGCGGAGGGAGCCCCGTACTGGGACAGCAAATTCCTGGCCCAGTTCCTGCGCCGCCAGCCTTCGTTCGACGTCCGTTCCATCCACATGCTGACCCAGGAGCGTTTTTACAGCATCAACACCGGGGAGGAAACCGGCGCGAAGGCGGACGGTGAGTCCATCCCCTCTTCCCTGGAGGATTTCCTGCGCTTTGACATGGTCATTCTGGGCAAGGGGGCGGAACGGATCATCACCCCGGCGCGCGCCGCCGCCCTGCATTCCTTTATACGCGATTACGGCGGCCTGCTCGTCTTTGCGCGCGGCAAGTCGTACGCGGGCCGCTTTCCGGAGATGGAAGCCCTGGAACCCTTCGCCTGGAAGGCGCCGTTCCCGGGTGACCACCAGCTCACCCCGTCCCCGGAAGGGGTGAAGGACGGCCTGTTCGGCGTCGTGCTGCCGGGTACCGGGGCCGACGTGTGGCGTTCCCTGCCGCCGCTTGAGGATTCCTGGGACGTGGAAAGAATTTTCCCCAGCACGCGGGTAGTGGCCCGGTCCCCGGACGGCCGCATTCCCCTGCTGGCCGTCAAAAGAGTGGGCATGGGCGCCGCGGGCATGATCAACGGCGACGGATTGTGGAAGTGGGACTTTTTCCCGGAGGCACTCAGGCTGGGGAACTGGTATGAGGATTTCTGGGGGCAGTTCCTGCCGTGGATGCAGACGGCGGCCGAATTCCTCCCCGGCTATGACCTTTCCCTGCATGTGGAGCGCACTTCCGTGGAACCTGGCGTTCCCGTCTCCTTCTCCATGAGCTGGAGGGGCAGAGGGCGGCCGTCCGGGGTGTCCGTTGAAGTGGCGGACATCAGGAATCCGGAAAAAACCATCTTTTCAGCCGCCGCGCGGCAGGACGCCTCCCGCGGGGGGCTGCCCCGCTGGAACGGCGTGTTCACTTCCCCCGGACCGGGCCGCTACATTCTCCGCGCACGCATGGCGGGGAGCGGCGCTTCCCCCATGCCGGACGTCTGTCTGGATGTTCCCGAACCGCCGGGGGAACGGGACAATCTGGATGCGGACCCGGCTTTTCTGGCTTCCATGAGCGAATTGACCGGGGGCCGCCGCCTGTCCCGTGAAGAACTGGACGGGACCCTGCCTGCCATGATGGAACCGCCGCCCGACTACACGAGCAGGGAGGAAGCTTTCTTCCCCCTCTGGAACCGCTGGTACGTCCTGCTGGTACTGGCCCTGCTTCCGGCCCTGTACTGGTGGGTGCGCCGCCGCAACGGATTACTGTAAACAACCCCATGAAGGAAAAGGACTCCAACACTCCGGCTTCATCCGCCTCCCGGCCCGCTCCGGGATTCCGCGGACTGTTTTCCGCCGTTCTGCGCCGGGAGAGACGCCGGGCGCTGGCCGCCGCCTGCTCCCTGTGGGGGATGGCGGTCATTCTGGCATGCGGCCTGTATGTCCTGGCCGATGTTTATTCCCCCCTGGAGAATAAGACGCGGGAATGGGCCTCCCCCGTTCTGGCGCTCCTGCTGCTGGTTCTGCTGGCCGCACTGCTGACGCATGCGTGGCGCAGGAATCCGGCGGACTTGGCGCGCAAGGCGGATTCCGCCAACCATGACGCCCGTCAAACCGTGCTTTCCTTCTGGGAAATGAGCCGGAGCCCTTTTGCGGCGGAGTCTTCCGGCCATTCCCTGGGAGCCTGGCTGATGGGGGAAACGGAGCGCGCCGCCCGTTCCCGGCTGGAGCAATACGCGCAGAACGACCGCCTGTGGCGCCTGTTGAAAAGAAAATCCGTATGGGGCCTGCTTTTGCTGCTGGCCATGTGCGCGGCGCTGGCCTCATGGAACCGGGATGCGGCCGGAGTGCTGTACGGCAGGCTGTGCACTCCGTGGGAGGACATACCGCCCCTTTCCCCCTACCGTTTTGAACTGGTGGACTCCCCTTCTTCCGTCGTGTACGGTGAGGACGCCCTGATGCAGGTGCGCGTCACGGGGGCTCCGCTGACTTCTCCCGTGGAAATATGGGTCAGGCCGGACGGCCATCCCGTCCAGAAGCTGGCCGCGTTCCGCGACCAGTCCGGCATTTGGGCCAGAAGGCTGGAAAAACTGACGGCTCCGTGCCGGATCGCCTTCGCCACTGCCGGCGGAAAGGCCAGGAGCGAATGGTTTCCGCTGGAAATCAACTACCAGCCCAAGGTGGCGGGCGGCTCCGTGATCGTGTCCCCGCCGGAATATACCGGTCTGCCGCCCGTGGAATATCCCCTGAACGGCCAGGATGTGACGGTGATTGACGGCGGCACGGCGGATTTCATTCTGGAAAGCAATCGTCCTCTGATGTCCGGGAAAGCCGTCTTTACGCCGGACAGGAAGGACCTGGAGCCGCAAACCGTGCAGGGAGTCCTTCTGCCGGACGGCCGCATTTCCTTCCCCCTCCGCGTGCGCCAGTCAGGGACGGCGTCCATCCAGATGACGGATTACCGCGGGACCGGGATGGCACGGCCTCTGGAAAACCGCGTCAGGGTGAATGCGGACGCCCGTCCGTCCGTGGTTATTCATGCCCCCGCTCCGGTTTCCGTGGCCCTGGAAGACGTGGTGATTCCCTTCCATGCGGAGGTGCAGGACGACTACGGCGCCACCCGTGTGGCGTGGGTCAGGAGCGTGAGCGGCTCCCGCGCGCGTTCGCTTGAAATGCCCGTGCCGGAATCGTCCAAAAAGTCCCTGTTCCTGGCGGAACAGCTTTCCCTGCCGGCGCTGGGGGCCAGGGCCGGGGATGTGCTCCAGTTGTCTGTGGAGGCCCGCGACGCCAATCCCTACCTGCTGAACATGACGGTTTCAGAACCTGTCACGGTGCATGTCATCAGTGAGGAACAGTACCGCGAAATGCTGCGCATCAGGACGGGCGTGGATGAGTTCGTCAACAAATACCGCCTTTTGGCCCAGTCCATTGCCGATCTGGTCCGGGAATTGGACAGGGCGAAGAAAGCCAATCCGTCCGGACTGAGCCGGGAAGAAGCCGTCCAATTGAAGGAAAAGCACGCGGAAGTCAGAAAACTGGCGGAAAAGATGGCGAAGGATTTTCCTATTTTCGACACGGACGGTAAATTGTCGGAAACGGCTTCCTCCCTGGCCGGAATCATTGCGAAGAATGAGGAAGACCTTTCCGGAGAACTTCCCGGAACTCAGGAATCCACCCAGGAGTTTTTCCGGACCATGCGCGACAGGCTGCGCGCTCCGCAGGAGGAAACGGCCCGGCAGAGCGGAGAAGCGGAAATGGCTGCAAAAATCATGCAGGGGTACGACCTGATCATGGAGTTCCGCCGTCTGGCGGATTCTCAGAAAGAGACGGCGACCATGCTGGGGCGCTTTTTGTCCGAACGGAAGGAGGGGCGCTCCGTGACTGCGGAGCAGTTGAAGTCCCTGGGCGAATCCCAAAAGGAAATATTGGCTCTGTACTGGCTCTGGCACAGCAGGGCTCCCGCCGTGATTTCCGCCATTCCGGGGGAAGCGGAGGAATTCAGGCGGGAGATGGCCGCCTTTATCCAGGCATGCCTTCAGGCGGGTATTGCGGAACTCATGGAAGAGAGTGCCTCCGCCTGTTACGCGGGCAAGCCCGCGGCAGCGGCGGACAGGGCGCAGAGAGCCTGGGAAATCATGATGAAGCTGCTGGGGGAAAACCCCGCCGCGTCATCGACAGGAGCATGTTCCGTAAGCGGCATGAGCCGGGAATGCGCCGGAGCCATGCAGCAGCTTTTGAATTCCATGCTGAGCAGAAAGCAGGGAAAAGGCGGATTTGGGGGCGGACAGGGGGATGGCGGGGGCGGCCTGATGAATGGAGCCCCCATGTTCGGCCCCCAGAGGGAGAAGTTCCAGCAGTCCCGCCCGTCCCGGGAAGGAGCGGGCGAGGGTTCGCAGAAGGGGGAAGGCGGAGACGGGACCGCAACGAACGCCCGGCATTCCTCTTCCGGCCATAAGGATGAAGAAGCCGGACGGAAACAGGAAAAAACGCCGGGGGACGGCCTGGGCAGTCCGGCCATGCAGCAGGTGCCCGGCCTTTACCGGGATGCCGTCAGGCAATACTTTGAACAACACAGGCAAAACGAGCCAAAACAATGAAAACGAACCTTAAACGAATGATGACGGCGGTTCTTGCCGCGCTGTTCCTGTATCCGGCGGAAAGCTGGGGAAAGGAAGGCGTGGTTCAGTGCGGCAACCTGATTTATGCGGGTACGCAGACTTCCCGCTGTTTCAGTGACGAATTCCTGTCCACCGTCCAGCAGAAAACCAGCATTTCCACCAGCAGGCGGTTCCGGGCCGTACGGCTGGACAATGAGGAACTGTTCCGCTTCCCCTTTGTGGTGATGACCGGGGAGGGGGACTTCGTCCTTACGGCACGGGAACGGGAAAACCTGAAGAAATACGTCCAGTCGGGCGGCTTCCTGCTGGCTTCCGCCGGGTGCTCCAATGCCGCCTGGGACGCTTCCTTCCGCAGGGAGATGCGCACCATCTTCGGAGAAGCCGTTCTCAAGCCCGTGTCCATGCGCCATCCTGTTTTTTCAACCGTTTTCAACATCAAGCAGCTGGAAGCCGGGAAACAGGCCGCGAAAGGCCATTTGGAAGGCGTTACGCTGAATGACAAGCTGGTCATCATTTATTCCGCGGACGGCCTCAACGACAGCCGCCACTCCAAGGGATGCTGCTGCTGCGGGGGCAGCGAACTGGGAAACGCCCTTGAAATCAACGCCAATATTCTGGCTTACGCCCTTCTGCGCTGATGAAGCCCTTCCTGTTCCATTTCCTGTGCCTGTCCATGTTCCTTGGCCTGAACGCCGGGGGAACCGTTCTGACGGAAGAGCAGCTGATAGCGGCGGAACAGCCGTCCGCGCTGGTCAAGTTTCTGGAAAAGGAGGGGAAGGACCCGCGTCCGGACCTGGTGGCCATGCTGAAAAGCCAGCGCCTGGCCGTTCGGAGCAAGGCGCTGGATGCGCTGGAGGATATGGCGGGGAACGACTTCGGCTTTGACCCCTGGACGGACCCGGACAAAGCCGACCCCGGCCCTCTTCTGTCCTGGGAAGCGTGGCTGAAACAGCCTTCCCGGGCTGAAAACGGGGGAAAGGAGCAGGACGATACCCGCCTGTATTCCATGATCCTGACGGGAACGGAAAAGGCGAGGGAAAGCGCCTGCCGGGCTCTTCTTTCCCGCAAGCGGCAGGCTCTGGAATTCCTGACGGGGTATCTGGAAAAGCATCCGGACCTGGATGCGGATACGGAGAGAGCCATTCGTCAGGCGCGTTTCCGGATGCAGCTGGATGAAGTAACGCCGGACGCCTCCCTGCTGGCGCGCAAACTGGCCGGCAGCCACCGGAACGACATCATCGACGCTCTGGAAGCTCTCCGGAAGAAACCCGTTTCCACCTTGCCCGTCATTCATGAATTCCTGGATCACCGCGATCCCCTCGTCCGGGAAGTGGCGGTGGACGTGTTCCTGCAAAACGGCAAAAAGAGCGCCGTGGACCATATCGCTCCCCTCCTGGAACGGGAAACGGATGAAAATGTGCTGCAAATCGCGTTCCGGAGGGCCAGCGACAATGACGATGAGGAATCCCGGGCGGGACTGGAAAAGCTGCTGGTCAGGCATGCCTCTTCGGAGTCGGAAGACCTGTGCCTGGCCGCCTTGAAGTCCCTGTCGGAGATCGAAAAGCTCCAAACGGCCATTGATCCCGAACAGCTTTTGAAATTGTTCCGGCACCCTGAATGGAGAATCCGCCATCAGGCCCTGCTGTATGCCGGAAAACACAGGATCGTCCAGCCTCCCCTGGACGGGAAGCTGGGAGAAATACGCGCGGCGGCGGTCAGGAGCGGCGTTGTCCGGCCCTCTTCTGCGGAACTCCTGTATCCGCGCGTGGTGGAGATGTTCCGGGATGAAGACGAATCCGTGCGCGCAGCGGCGTTTCTGGTGGCGGCGCGGATGAAAAGTGCCGCACTAGCTCCGGCTCTGGAACAGCTTGCATTCGACATGCCGGACATGGTCCCCGTCATCCTGTATGCCATGATGGCCGGAAACGCGGAGCTGAGCCCCGCCATGCAGGCCATGCTCAAGAGAATGCCCGCGGAAAAGGTGAACGTACTGGTCCGTCAGGAAGACCAGTGGGATAACATGCTGACGGCTTCTGATCCCAATAATACGGCCAAACTCGTCATCCAGTGTCTGCTGGAACATCCGGATCCGGAAGTGAAAAGCATTCTGGCTGTCATGGAGGCGGACCGTCTGGACGAAGATTCTTCCCCTGAGGCCTGGAGGTTTGTGCTGGACCGGCTGAAAGATTCCTCCGTTCCCCTCAAAACAAAGGAAAAAATGATTTCCACCATGTCTCTTTCCTACGGGGAAATCGGTAAATTGTGCAAACTGGCCATTCTCGGCGATATCAAGGTTGATCCCAATGATAACTGGGAGACCCAGAAAATCAAAAAACTGAAAAAAATACAGTCTTTCGGTGTGGAACTGGTGAATATCCTGAGAGAATTTTCCACGCTGAAGGATGAGGAATATTCCGGATTGAAGAACAAATGCATCCGGACCCTGCTGCAATACGGGGATGAGGAAGCGTTCCGCAGTGTTTTGGCTTCCTACCGTATCCTGCCCCAGGAGATGCGGTATGAGATCGCTTACAGAATAAGCAGTGAAAAGGACTTTTTGTTCAGGAACCTGCCTCTTGTGAAGCTGGTGGCGCAGGATGAGGACCCGGAAGTCCGCGAACGCATGAAGTCATTTTTTGAAAAAGTCTGTGAATATTATTCTTCCAGCAAAAGGGAAGAATCAAGAGGAAGGAAGCTTACCATCCTGAATAATTCCCGGAGGAATGCGGAGATGCAGGCATTTCTGGACGAAGTGTTCACGCAAAAGTACGGCGACCAGTACTGGACGTATTTCCTCAGGAATTTCCTGGGCAGTTACGAGATTTCCAGGCTGTTTGAAAGGATTCCGCCGGACAAGTATTCCATCTTTTTCCCGCGGAAGTACATACGCGGTGTGGCGGATGATCCCGCCCGTTCTCCATGGCAGCGGGCTTCTGCGGAATTCGCCCTGTTCCTGCAGGAGTATCCCCATGCCGTTTTCCCTCCCGCCGGAGTTGATGAAAACCCGGTTCTCGCGTCCCTCAGGACTTTTCCGCAGGGTATCCGGGAGATTCCGGAATGGATCGTTCAGACCCTTTCCTCTCCCGACCCCATGGTCAGATGCAACGCCATCACCCTGCTGATGCCGTTAAGCGGGATCAAAATGGCGCTCAGGTCGCCTGAGGGGGAACTTCTGGAAGGGGATTTCCCCGCGCTGAGGCGGCTTTACGAGAAATCCTACCTGGGCGGCAGGAAGGCGGAAAAGTCATCCCTCCTTCCGGATGTGCTGGCCTCCCTTTCCCGGCTGGCCGTCAAGGACCCGGATCTTCGCGTACGGGTTTACGCCTCCCTGGCACAACTGGTGGCTTCGCGCAAGTGCGATGTGGACGCCTTTTGTGCGATACTGGGAGAGGTTTCCCGGAAGAATGAGGAATTGGAGGAACAGGGCCGGTATAACAATGAATGGGACAAGCTTCTCGATTATTTCCAGAATGTGTTTACGGACCGTTTACAGAGTCGCGAATATGAAATGTACGAGAACTTTAGCGGCGGAGGCACCATGTTTGCCTTTGAACCGCCGGATCCTCTTCCCGGCAAGGGCAAGCTGACGGAAGAGGAACGCCGGTTGTTCGTCCGCGTCTCCACCGAGGTGCTGAAGGACATGTACTGGTCTTCCTCCCTGACGCGCAAGTACGGAGCCGCGGCCGTTCCGGCGGTCATGAGCTTTGCGTCCATGATGCAGGGCAGGGAAAAAGCCGCATCGGCGGCGGAGACGGATTCCGTTGCGGTCCGGGAGACGGCTGGGACACATCCCCCCGATCCGAATGCGCCGTTCCTGGTCGTTTTCTTTGAGAAAAGCGGCTGCGACGAATGCGCCAGGGTCATGCGGGACCTGGAAAGCCTGCGCCGGGAATATCCCGCCATGCAGTTGGAGACTTATTCCATCACGGATGATCGGGGAACGGAATTCAACGCGCTACTGTCTTCACGGTTCAAGATTCCCCAGCGGGACAGGCTGATTGCCCCGTCCGTATTCGGAGCGGCAGGGGGCCTGATGCGCGACCGCCTGACCTCCGGCAACCTGAAGGCCCTGCTGGAAGATTCGAGAAGGCAGCCGGAAAGCGGCATCCGCCCGGACGGAACCCGGCCCGCGTGGGCCATGATGGACCGAGAAGCCATGAAACAGGCCGGGAAGGAGGTGCAAGACACGTATGAAAGCCTTTCCCTGGGCGTGGTGCTGCTGGGCGGCCTGATAGACGGCGTCAACCCGTGCGCGTTCGCCACTCTGATTTTCTTCCTGTCCTATCTGCAGATTGCGCGGCGCTCCCCGCGGGAGCTGCTGCTGACGGGCGGCAGCTTCGTCCTTTCCGTTTATCTGACGTACTTCGCCATCGGCCTGGCGTTCCATGAACTCATCGGGCAGCTGCAGGCGTGGTCTTCCCTGAAGATGGTCATGGACGTCCTGTTCTCCCTGCTGGCTCTGCTTGCGGCCGTCCTTTCCTTCCGGGATGCGTGGCTGGCCCGCCGGGGACGGCTGGCGGACATGTCGCTGACTTTGCCGGATTTCCTGAAGAAGCGCATCCGCCGGACGGCCAGAGAGCAGAGCAAGTCCGCCCGCTTCATCGTGGCGGCGTTCGCTGCCGGGATCGTCATTTCCGCGCTGGAACTGGCCTGCACCGGGCAGGTGTACGCTCCCATCATTTACCAGATCAGGCAGGGGAGTTCGTCCGCCGTGGGCATGCTGGCCCTGTACAACCTGGCATTCATCCTGCCCCTGCTGCTCATTTTCTTCCTGGCCTACCGGGGGATGAAGGCGGAGGCCCTGATCCGCTACCAGCAGAAGCACGCCTTTCTGGTGAAAATGCTGCTGGGCGTCCTCTTCCTGTGCCTGGCGGCCATCATCGTCTGGGGTGCGGTGCGCTGACGCGGTTCTTCTTTAACCGCGTGGAGCGCCGTATGCCATGCGGCAATCTGGGCCGGCGCCGCAGGGCGTTCTTTCCTGGCCTGTTGCTGGCTCCCGTTCCCGTCCGCGTTGGGGAGGGATTTAAAGACCGATTTGCGGGTGTTCCATGATTTTCAGCGCCGCAAGGGCATGTGGCATTTCCTGAACATGGAGAGTCGGCCCGTGCCATACGGTATAAGGGCATGAGGAAGGCGGAACCCGGAAAGTCCGGATTCCGCCTGATGAATGGATGGAACGGAAGTGTTCCGGGGCTTTATTCCCCGCAGCCGCCGTCCTTGTAGCCGCAGGAGCGGCAGGATTTGCACTTGCCGTCCTGGACGTAGGCCAGGGAATGGCACTGCGGGCAGAGGGAGGCTCCGTTGAGCATGGTGCCTTCCGGCGCTTTTCCGGCGGGAATTTCCGGCAGGACCGGATTCTGCTTGTGGGCCGGCGTAGTAATGATGCGGGGAGGCAGCACGCTTACCGTGGTGTCTGGACTTTGCCCGGGCAGGCTGACGCTGGGGATGGAGAATACGTCCCGCAGGCGGTAGCCGTTGCTTTCCGGGAAGAGCCACGCCAGAATTTTGGCGATGAGGTCCACGACGGACGCGCAGGAGCGGATTTCCGTGCAGGTGTCCGCGTCCGTGTCGTCCCCCACGCGGCAGAAGCCGGAGGGCTCAAAGGAGTAGTTGCGGAAGCCCTTCACCACTTCCTTGAGGGGTACGCCGAACTGGAGCGCCGTAGAAAGGAGCTTGCAGTACGCTTCAAACATGCCGGAGGCGAAGGAGCCTACCTGGCCCAGGCGTCCGAAGACTTCCCCGCAGGTGCCGTCCGCATAGACGCCCACCGTCAGGTAGCCCGTGAGCTGGCCGCCCACGGAGAATTTCACGGTCTGGCCCAGGCGGCGGCCGGGCAGTTTGCGCTGGCGCGGCTTGGACGCTTCCGCGATGATTTCGTCAATCGCTTCCGATCCGGCCCCTACGAGCTGTTCCCAGACGTGGTTGGCCTTGAACATCCGCGTTTCCGGCGTGTCCACCACGTACACGGCGTTTGCCTTGGATCCGGCCCGAAAGATGGCGATGCACTTGACGCCGAGTTCGTGGGACATGATCAGGGAGTCGTAAATATCCTGCACGGTGGCGGAGACGGGCATGTTCACCGTTTTGGAGCACGCGCCGGAGATGAAGGGCTGAAGGGCGCCCAGCATCAGTACGTGCCCGGCGGGGGTAATGGAGCGCACGCCGTTGCCGTTGGTGGCGGCGCAGTCGAAGACGGCCAGGTCCTTCTTGTCCAGCCACGGGATGGATTCTATATGGGCCGCGCCGTTCACGACGGTGAGTTCGTCCGCAGTCAGCACGGACATGTTGGCCGGGTTGCTGATGTAGGCCACCTTTTCCTGAATTTCGCTGCGGGATTCCGTTCCGGAGAGGAGGCGGCGCCACGCCAGGCGCACGGGGCCCGCCTGATCGTTGCAGGGGTCGATGATGAGCTGGTTGACGACAGAGTCCATATTCCCCTGGAAGGCGGAAATCAGGCCGTCCAGGCCGGCTACTTCCAGAGCGGCCTCATTGACGAAGTCTTCCGGATAGCCCAGGGAGCGCAGGCCTTCCAGAGCCAGGCGGTTGAACATTTTCAGGGAGCCGCCGCCCGCAAGCTGCTTCCATTTGACCAGCGTGTAGTCCGGTTCGATGGAGGTGGTGCCTTCATCATAACAGCCCAGCGGGGCGGAAATGGTGCCCGTGGGGGCCATGACGGAAACGAAGGCGTTGCGGTGCGCGGTGGCCTTGGCCGCCCTGGCCCACATGGCGGAGGCGGCTTCCGCCAGTTTGGCGGCGGGGGCGATGCGCTCCTTGTTCATCTGGGTGGGCGCCTTGAAGCTCTTGAGGTAGGCATGCAGGGCGTAGGAGGCGGTCAGCCCCTGCGCTTCCGGAAGGACGCCTCCGGCATTGGCGATGATGTTGTCGATCATGTCGTCCAGGGCCTTGACGTCTTTCTGGGCGGGCAGGGCGACGGCCAGCTTCTGGGCCGCATGGTGCAGGCGCAGCACGGCCAGCAGGTCCTTCTTGCTGGCGGGATATTCCACATAGGAACCGAGTTCCGCTCCCATTTCCGCGGAAGCCGTCCAGCAGGCCGCCGTCAGCGCGCTGCAAAGCTGGGAGGCGATCCAGCGGCCTTCGTCGGAGTCGTACGGCACGCCCAGGGCCATCAGGGAGCCGCCCACGTTGGCGAAGCCGATGCCGGTGGTGCGGTACTTGTACGTGCCTTCCGCGATTTCTTCAATCGGGAAGCCGCCGCGTTCCACGTTCAGGTCCGCGCAGACCATCGCCAGGCGCGCGGCGTGGGTCAGGGCGTCCGCGTCGAAGACGGGCTTCCCGTCCTCACCCTTCGTCAGGAAGCGGTAGGCGTTGAAGGAGGAAAGGTTGCAGCTCGTGTTGTTCAGGAAGACGTATTCGGAGCAGGGGTTGGACGTGGTGATGGAGCCGATGGATTTGACCGGGTTCCAGAGGTTGATCACGTCGTTGTTGTGCACGCCGGGCTCCCCGTTTTCCCAGATGGATTTGGCCATGGCTTCCAGCAGTTCCTGGGCCCGGAAGGTCTGTTCGATGTGGGCGGGGTTCGTGACCCAGCGCGTGTAGGTGTTGCCGTTGTTGGCCAGCGCCTGCCAGAAGTCCCCCTTTACGGAAACGGAGTGGTTCGCGTTCTGATGGGAAAGCGTTTCCCCGTACAGCAGGGCGTCCATGTGGGGGTCAAAGCTGTTTTTGGTGGCCAGGGGCAGGGAAAGGATGACGCGGGCGGCGGCCTTTTCCGCAGGGGTGCCGGCCACCAGCTTGGTTTCCGCAATCTGCTTGAGTTCCACATGCACGTTGTGCTCCCGCAGAATCACCTTGGCGATGTCTTCCTGGCGGTTTTTCGTGTTGATGAATTCGAAAATATCCGGGTGATCGCTGAACATCAGCACCATGCGGGCGGCGCGGCGCGTCTTGCCCCCGGATTTGATGGCGCCTGCCATGCGGTCCCAGCCGCGGTCAAAGGAGATGGGGCCGGAGGAACGGCCCTTGCCGCTGATGGGTTCCTTGGAGGAGCGAAGGGTGGAAAGGTTGATGCCCACGCCGGAACCGGACGCGAAGATGCGGCCTTCCGTGGTCAGGTGGTCCAGAATGTCCTCCATGCTGTCCCCCACTTCCGTCAGGAAGCAGGCGGAGCACTGCGGATATTCATAGGTGGACTGCACCGTGTAGGTTTTCAGATTGTTCTTGGAGCCCTTGGCATGGTAGGCCTTGTTGCCGTGGCCGGTATAATTTTCACGCAGGTCCGGGCGGCCCCAGCGCCACTGCTCCCAGTGGCCGATGTTGAACCAGACGGGGGAGTTGGGCGCCCAGATCTGCTGGACGAGCATGGCCTTGATTTCCTCATTGAAGATTTCCGCGTCCTCCAGCGTGGCAAAGTAGCCTTCCTCCCAGCCCCAGACGGTGTAGGTGTTGGAAATACGGTCGTAAATGTTGCGGAAGCTGTCTTCGTATTCCAGGGAGCCCGGCTCGCTGCCGAAAAGGTATTTGTCCGCCGTGATCTTTACGGCGTTGTCGTCCCAGTGGGCCGGGGCTTCCAGGCCCAGGCGCTCGTAAATGGTTTTTCCGGTCTTCCAGTCCATGATGCGGACGTCGCGCCGCGCCCAGTCCACTTCATCGTAGGGATGAACCTCGTTATGGGAAAATCTTCTGGTGAACTTCAGGCCGCCCAGCAGGTCCTTCCTGGGGGGGAGGATGATTTCCTGTCCGGTGCGTAATTTGAGCGTAATTTGCGAGTTGTCAGTAGTCATGGTTTGCGAAGTGAAAGGTACTGAGGGCGTTGCTTCGTCGCGGTGTTGGGGGCGGCGCGTAACGTTTGCATTATCTACTGAAAAAAAATCGCGATGAAAAGGAAATATTGTACGGATATTTTTAATGCATACCACATATGGTAGTATTGGCGTTGTTTCCAAGGGATTTCCGTCCGGTCTTGCGGACATTTTTTTTGTCTTCCGAATTCAACTTTTTTTGCTTGACGGGAATGCTCTTCCGGGAACGTTTTTTCTTCTTTTCCCTTGCTTCCTTTCATCATGAAAGAGCTATGTAACGGCAGCGGTTCCGGACGGCGGAATTTCCGGCGGACGGCTGGCGGGAGTGCTTTTTTACGTGGAAGGCGGATGAGGGGGGCTGGTCCGACTCCGGAGAAGGAAGATTATTCCTTGAATGTTATTAATGAGATGGATATAGTGTTATCTAACATGAACTACCCTGTAATTTTTCTCTTGTTCTGCTGGGGAGCCGCCGATTCCGGCGTTGCTCTGCCGGAACCCTTTCCCGAAGCCCGCGGTCCTGTTTACGGGTGTGGCGTCACTCCTCAGGGAAGGAGCCGCGGGACGCGGCTTTCGCGGGAATGGAAAAATCCTGGCCGGCTCGGAACCGGAACGGCGGAAGGAAAAGAGGGCGGCCAATGGCTTCAGGACCCTTTTTCCCGGGATTCCGACATGGGGCGCGTCCGGTATCAATGGAGCTACAGGAGCGGCCGCCTGATGAAGGTTCCCCATACACTTGCGGCGCCGAATTTTTGTTTTTCCGGCAGATTGCCCTGTGCAGTGGATCGTGAAGAGTTGGAAGACGCCCTGGAAGATACGCTCATCGTTGCGGAAAATCCTCTTCCGGAGGAAGGACGTCCCTGTATTTTTCTTTACCGGGGGAAGGTTTGCCATTCCCTGGATGAGGTCGGGAAAAATACCGGAGTCTTGTCCATCCTGTATGTTGTTTTCTCTCCGGATGTGGCCGAAGAGGAACAGGCTTCCGTTCGGGCGGCATTTTTTGGGGCAACGGATTTTTATGTGATGAAAGACATGTTCAGCGCCGGCCGGCGGCAGGCTCAAGGGGAAGACATTTTCCTTTCCGGTCCCCGCCAGGAAGAGACCGTTGTGTTCATGGAGGGATTGGGGGCTGTTCCTATCTCCTTTTTCATGACGCCGGATTGGGCGGTCGGAAAAGTCCGGAACAGGGAGAAGTTTTTCCAGCCTCCGGCCCGGGGAATTGCTCATGATTCTCTGTCGAAGGTTCGTTCCCGTTCCGTTATTCCGGATTGAAAGAGGGGCGGAGGCAAGCGGACGGACTCCGGCGGTCCGGAAAATGAACCTTGATGAACGGATGAAGAGACATTATTTTAACGGCATGAGACTGGCTTCTCTCATTTGTCTGGCCGGCGCCGTGGGCTGTGCGCCGTGCATGGCCGCCGCGCCGCCGCCTCAGGAACAGCCCGCTGGGGAAAAGACCCGGCAGGATGCTCCGCGCCATGTCGCGGTCCAGAGCATAGCCCCGGTGCCCGGGTTGCCGGTTCCCATGGATTTGACGCAGGCGGACGGCATCCGCCTGGAGGCCCTGGACCTGACCGTTGCCCTGAAGCAGCACCAGGCTTTCCTGATTTATACCTGTGCCCTGGACATTCCCAAAGGCATCAAGGGGAAAACCATTCCCGTGGGCGTTCCGTTCCGGTACAACCCTCCTGATGAACGGGCCAACGCCGCCAGTCCGGAGCCCATACGCAATCTTCCCTTCACCAAGGCGGTGTTGGATGCCGTGGCGTCCGTGGACGATTTGAAGTGCGATTCCTCCCTTACCGAGGGACGCCACCAGCAGGCGGACGCGCCCACCATGGCTCCCGTGGCCGGCATTGCCCACTGGCTGGTGGCCCAGGTTCCCAATAAGCCGGGAACGCACGTGCTGACTTTTCAGTTTTCCGTGCCTTACACGCAGGATATCAGCATCACCCCAGGAACGGAAGTCAGGATGGGTGAACCGCGCCTGACGCTGCTCACTTCTCCCGTCATGACCTGGACGGGCGGAACGCCCAGGGCGGTGGTGAATGTGTACAGTTCCGAGATGACCAACCAGTCCGTGAAGCTGGACCCTTCCGCCGATGCCAAGTCCATCGTCACGACGCCCAAAGGCGTTTATACCTGGTCCCTGCTGGGGGCGGACGGCCGTCCGTACGCGCCCTCCGTGGTGCTGACTCCCGGCCCAGGCTGGACGCTGGACAAGAATGGCCATGTCACCATCCGCGGGGAGAAGGGTTCCCTGACGGACCAGTACGACATTACGGCCAGTTCCACCCTGGAAAAGGACCCTTACGGCAATCCCTGCTCCCCGGACAATCTGAAACACGGCCAGGGATACTGGGCGGAGGGCGTTTCCGGAGACGGGCAGGGGGAAACCCTGGAGGTGAAGCTTAAGAATCCGGGCCGTTTGCTGGGAATCATGCTGGAATCAGGAATTTCCCCGATAACGCTGCCGGAAAACGATACGGAGGCTCGCCGTCATCCGAATATTGCGTATTCCATGTTCGGCCGTCCCAAAAGCGTCCAGGTAACGCTGAACGGGGAGTACACTTTTGACGCCACCCTGCGGGACGACTGGACGCCGCAGATTGTCATTCCCCCGTATTACAAGGCTCCCGTGCATACCATCAGGATCAGGATAGATTCCATTTATCCCGGGACGGGCACGGCGGATACCTATCTGGGCGTGCTCAAGCCGATCGTGAGATAGGGTGGATAGGGTGGATAGGGTGAGTGGCTCCGTTCTGGGGAGATTTTCCCTTATTTATTCATCCCGGTCCGGGACGGATGAAGGGGGCCTTTTTCCGGGGATGATGGAAGGATTTTAACGGGAGGGGGCCGTTTTGTCCACGGAGAGGACCGTCAGCAGAATTCCCGTATCCGTGTAATGGATGCGCAGGGAGGCTTTTCCGGCGAGCGAGGTTTTCAACGGGGAATCACGGTATATTTCAGCGTCAAAAACGCGGCCTTCCGGCAGGTTGAAGAAAGTTCCCCCGGCGGTCTTTTTAAGGCCGTCCGCCAGGATGATCCGGTCGCCCGGTTCCGGGACATAGAAAAATTCGGGGTACAGGGAAACGTTTTTCTCCAGTTCCAGCCCTCCCTCCGCCTTTATTTTGGGAGACGCATTTTTGCCGTCCAGATGAACGACAAGACGGGAATTCCGGCGGAAAACGGTTTTGCCGGAGATGGACAGGCTCCCGGAAGGACCGAGAGCGACTTGCCCTTTCACGTCCATTTCCCCCTGGAGGGTGACGGGGGCGTTGAAGAGAAACGTGGAGTTCACGAGTGTTCCGCTGCCGCAGCGGAGGATCAGGCTGCCTTTTCCGTGTACGGGGCCGTTGGCGCACAAGGAGGAATAGGGTTCAAACAGAGTCCAGGCGACATCGCCGCCTTCAAGCGCCATTTTCGTGTCAAAGACCATATCTATTCTTTCCAGCGCGGCGATTCCGCTCCGTACGACCAGCGTTTTATCCCTGCCTTCCAGGTGGAAGAATTTTCCTTTCCCGACGGTGAGGGAGTCCACGACGGCGTCTCGGTCCAGAAGCAGGCTGCTTGTCCTTTCCCTGTTGAACCAGACGTTGGCTCCGTCCGGGGGCGCCAGCCGGGCGATTTTCCTGCCGGAAGGCAGGACGGTTTCCCATTGGCGGTCGCTCCATTTTCCGTCGGGCGCGGTCCGGTAGGAATCGGGCAGGGAGTAAACCCGCACGTAGTCCACGTTCATGGCCGTTGGGCTTTTGTCCCTGCTGCCGTAGCCGTTTGCGGGGATGTCGCCTGCCCAGTTTTTATCCCGGATTTCCGAACTCAGGATGATGTATTCCGGAATGCAGGACAGGGCTTCCTGCGTTTTCCAGACTTCCTTTCCGTCCATATAGAACGTGTATCCTCCGGCCGTCCGGAGCACGCCGTAGGTGTGATAGCCTTCCAGAAGTCCGATTTTGTGCTGTTTTGCCGCCGATTTGTGGTGTTCCCCGTAGCCGTGGTAGTGGATGGCCTGGTTGGTTTCATATCCGTTGGCGGGGTTGGGCCTGTATTCCACAATGTCTATTTCCGTGCCGTATTTTCCCGTGTTGCCCACGGTGGAAATGGTGTCGCTCTGGAGCCAGAAGGCGGACCACATGCCGGAAGAGGCATTCCTGTCTCCGGTGAACTCAATGGAAGCCTCGTAAAAGCCGTATGTCCGGTCCAGGCTTTTCTTTTTTGTGGCGATCATTCCGGTATGATGCTTGCCGTTTTCCGTATAGGTGCGGATGCTTAGAATTCCGTTGCCCGCGGAGACGGCCTCCGGGGTGTTTACGGCGTCGTGGCGCGGCCCGGTCTGGCGGTAGAACCATTTTTCCATGTCAAGGGACGCGCCTCCGAATTCGTCATTCCATGAGAGGGCGTAGCCGGAGGGAAGGGGAACGGAAGGCTGCGCCGCGGGAGGATGGGCAGGGATGCCCGGGAAGAGGTGAAGAAGGAAGTAAAAGACCGCTCCGGCGGGGAGAAACAGGTAGAGGTATGGAAACATGGAAGGATGATGATGCAGGATGGCAGGGATGTTTTTCTGCGTAAGTTTTTCAGTTCCGGAACAGGGAACTGCCCGTACGGCCCTTGGGATAATGGCGGAAGGGCAGTGTGAGCAGGTACATCAGGATCAGGGCCGGAATCTGCATCCACAGCAGGTACCAGGGCCACGCCCCCAGCAGGTCCAGCACGGATCCGGAGGCGGGCGTGGAGACCGTAAAGCCGTAATTGGTGCCCAGGAATTTGTTGACGGGATGCACCGCGGCCAGATACAGGTTGGCGAAGAGGAGGGCCCACAGGAAGTCCCACCGCGCCGGCTTCCATTGCAGGGCCAGGGGCAGGTAGAGAGCCGCAATGACCGTAACGCCGTGGGAGAAGAAGAAGGCGAAGTACGTCCATGACGGGAAGTCGTGGGCCACGGAAGGCGTCACCAGCCCCTGAAGAGTGGCGCACAGCACGCAGTAGTACACGATGGAGCGCAGAATGCGGGAAGGTATCCAGAGGCTCAGGGCGCACGCCACCTGCATCACGGAGCAGAAGTGAAGGGGCAGCAACCACTCCCAGGATTTGTCCGGTTCGTCGGCAAGCAGGGCGATCAGGTCCGGAACCAGGCTCAACAGGCATGCGGTCCCCAGCCAGAATGTCGTGCGGTTTCTGACGGATTTTTTGTAGGACTGCCCCAGTTCCACAAGGCACAGGCCCGCCGCCAGCAGAACGGCCAGGGCCGCCCAATGGGACATTCCTCCAAATTCCAGTGGCGGCACGCTGTTCATTCAGTGACTACCATAACAGAGACGGGACGGTCAAGGCAACCGCGAAAACGCGGAATCCTGATGGAAAGGTTCAGTCTTGCAAATTCGCCTTTCGCGGGCATACTTGCCTCCGTGATGAGGCAGGGAGCGTTTATAGTGATCAGCGGGCTGTTGCTGGCCGCACTGGCCGGCTGCGACGATTCCAATGACCGGCGTTCCCGCTATGCGGAGAAGAAGCCCGCTCCGCGTCCGCTGGAGCGGAATTTTGACCCTCCCAGACAGGTATTGCCGCCTTCCGCCCCCAAAAAGAAGGAACCCGCATGGATGGATTACCGGGGGGAGGACATGCGGCAGTTGACGGAACTTTCCGGGCGCAGGGTGCTGGTCGTCTTTTACGCCCCGTGGAGTTCCCAGGCCATGCAGTACGTCCAGGCGGTCAAATCCTATGCCGAGGCGCAGGATGGGAAGGCCTTTGCCGTATTGATTGACGCGGACGCGCATCCGGAGCTGGCCCGCAAGTACGATCTGGAGGCGGTTCCGCTGACGGTCCTGTATCTGGAGGGAATGAAGCTCCGTGAGATGGTGGGAGGCGTTTCAGCGGCCCGTCTGGACCAGTTGATCGAACAGACCGTGCGGGTGGAATAAATGCATTCCCCGGTTTCCTGCACGGAGCAGGCGGGATTTGGAAGAAACGCAGGTTCTGTGCCGCTTTCCTCAGGAGATGGTCCCCTTTTACCGTTTATTCTGTGGACAGGGAACGGAAGCTTTGCCGAAGGGAAGGGGGCACGCACCGGCGGCTCCGGGCTGGCCTTCCGTTTCATCCGGTACGGCACTGAAAGGCGGCCATACCTGCCGGGCCAGAGGGGACGCCGGGGTGAACGAGGCATGGCCGCCTTTACCTGTGTTAAGGCAGGAGGGATTAAAAGGAGATGTTGACGCTGTCCCCCGCTTTCATGACCACATCTTTTTTCCTGCCCTGGTGCATGAAACGGAATTTTCCGGGACGGGAGGCTTTGGCCGTGGCCTTGATGCCGCCGTCCTTCCAGGACAGGTTGACCGTAAGACCCCCGCGGGTGCGGAGTCCCGTGGCCGAACCCTCCGTCCATGAGTCGGCCAGCGCCGGGGCGAGCATGATGACGCGGTAGCCTTGCTGCTCAACCTGGCTCTGGATCAGGCATTGGGCCAGGCCGGACGCCATGCCGAAGTTGCCGTCGATCTGGTAGGGGGGGTGCATGTCGAACAGGTTGGGGTTGATGTATTTTTTCAACTGCGTGTAAATGCGTTCCTCCGCATCGTTGCCGCAGCCGAGCGTGGCGTACATGTTGATCAGCCACGCGGTGCTCCATCCGGTGCATATGCCGTTTTTTCCGGTAAAGCTGCGGCGGTAGTCCACGGATTTCTTGACGGCGGCGGCGTATTCGGGGGTGTTGAGCACATCCCATTCATTTCCCGGAAACAGGCCGTACAGGTGGCTGATGTGGCGGTGGCCCTTCTGGACTTCCTCAAAGGGTTCCAGCCATTCCCGGATGCGGCCGTCCTTCCCGATGGCCGGCTGGGGAATGCGCGGCAGGAACTGGCGGGCTTTTGCCAGTACGGGCGTATTGATTCCGAGTTCCCGGCACGCGGTGATGTAGTTGCGCAGGGCTTCCCTGCCGAGAAGGAGGTCATGGGAACAGCCGTTGGAGACGGAAAGGCTGATTTTTTTTCCTGTTTCATCCTGGACTCTGAAGACGTTTTCCGGAGAAGTCCCCGGACCGGAGATATAGCGCCCTTTCCCGTCTTTCTGGAACCAGGACATGATGAACCGGGCGTTGGATTCCAGGATGGGAAGGGATTTTTTCAGGAATGCCTTGTCCCCCGTGAAGCGGTAGCTGTCCATCAGGTGGGCGCAGGCCCACGCCCCATTCATCAGGCTGGCCGAGTATTCGGGTACGCTCCCGATGTAGTAGGTTTCCTTCCAGCAGTCCACGTTGTGGCCAAAACAAAAGCCGTCAAGTTTCAGGAAGCGGGCGAATTTTTCACCGCCGGGCTGAAGGCTGACCACGAATTCAAGGAAGGGACGGTGGTATTCCCCCAGTCCGGTCACGTCGGCCGGCCACTGGTTCATCTGGCAGTTGATGTTCAGGAAAAAGCACCCCTTCCAGGCGGCGTTGAGATCCGGGTTCCACAGCCCTTGCAGGCCGCAGGGCAGCGCGCCGGGGCGCGTGTTGGCAATGATGCAGTAGCGGCCGAACTGGAAAAGCTGTTCAATCAGGTCCGGGTCCTTGCCTCCCTGTTTGACCAGCTGGATGCGTTCGGGGGTCGTTTTTTGGGCGATTTCGGCAGGCGTGTCCCCAATGTCCACCTGGCAGCGCATCATGCGTTCGGAAAAGTATTTGGCCGTTTCCTGTTCCAGCTTTTTCCATCCTGCCCTGGAAGCGGCGTCCAGAATGTTCCGGTTGAGGTCTGCCAGGTTGTTTTTCAGTGGACTGTCCGGTTCCCGGCTGTTGTAGTCGGTTTTCGTGGAGGAGAGAACGAGCAGTTCCTTGCAGTTGTCTATCCTGAGAATGCCGCCGTCCTGGGAAACGTGTCCATCGATGGCCTGCACCCTGACAGCGTTTTCAAAGCGGGTGCCTCCGTTGTGGCCCTGGCCCTGGAGAATCCATCCGTCCCTGGCTGGAGTGATGACGGATTTTTTGTCCGGATGGCGCAGGGAGAGGGTGACGGTGCAGCCCTTGGGAAGTGTGCAGGTCATGCGGTAGGCGATGCAGTCGGCATAGGGAGCGGCGACCAGTTCCGTTTTCAGCGCCCCGTCCGCAAAATGGACGTCCATTTGGGCCTTCCCGTGTTTCATGTCCAGCTTTCTGGAGAAAGAAGTGGAAGGGGGGAGGTCCTGCCACTGGACGTCCAGCAGGCCGCCCTGCTGGTAACTGCCGGAGGAGGATTTGTTTGACAGGACTTTCCTGCGGAAAGTTTCGTCCGCCTTTTTATAATCCCCGCGGGCGCACCATTCCCTGGCCTCTTTCAGGCCTTCCGCCGCACCCTCCCTGGGGACAATGCTGGACTTGGCAAAGATGCTTTCTTCATTGAGGACGAGAATTTCCTTGGGGAATTCTCCATAGGAAAGGGCTCCCAGCCTGCCGTTTCCGACTCCGTAGCCCTGTGTCCAGATGGTTGCGGACTCGTGGGCGGTCACTTCCATGGGGGCCGGGACTGCCTGGGCGTGGAGGGCGGCCGATGCCATGATGAGAGGAACGAGTGGAGTCTGTTTCATAGTACGGGGCATTATCATGGGACCAAACTGGCGTGCAAGATAAAAAGACCAGCGCCTTTTTTCGGGAGCAGGAAAAGCCGGGGTTTTTTTGCGTCACACGCAGATTTTCAGATTTTATTTCTTTTTAAGAAAATGGTGGAATTTACAAATTCCGGAAATGAAAAAGGACGGAGCGGATGAGCCGCTCCGTCCGGATGGGAGATCCCGGAGACCCATTAGCCGGCCTTGCCGGAGAACAGGTTTTTCACCCATTCCCGGTAGCGCTGGAACATGGAGTACAGAGCCGGAATGAATAGAATGCCCACGATCGTGGCCAGGATCATTCCATAGAAGGTGGTGATGCCGATGGCCTTGCGGCTTTCCGCTCCCGCCCCGGAAGCGATCACCATCGGGAATACGCCGATGATGAAGGAGATGGCCGTCATCATCACGGCGCGGAAACGCTGCCGCGCGCCTTCCAGGGCCGCCTGCTGGATGGGAACGCCGTGTTCGCGCTCCGCCTTGGAGAATTCCACCATCAGGATGGCGTTCTTCCCGGCCAGGCCTATGAGCATGACCAGCCCGAGCTGGGCGTAAATGCTCAGGGGCGTGCTGCAGATCAGCAAGCCGAGCAGGGCGCCCAGAAGAGCCACGGATACGGAGACAATCACGGAGACGGGGACCGTCCAGCTTTCATACTGGGCCACCAGGAACAGGTAGCCGAAGAGCAGGGCCAGGCCCATCAGCAGGACGATTTTTCCGTCGTTCTGGCGCTCCTGGTAGCTCATGTCCGTCCAGGTGATGGAGTAGTTTTCCGGCAGGGGAATGGCTTCAATCTGGTTCATCAGGTCCCCGCTGCTGGTTCCCGGCCTGGTCTGCACGGTCACTTCCGCGGACATGAGCTGGTTGAACCGCGCGATTTGGCGGGGCCCCACCATGTACGACAGGGTGGCCACGGAGCTGAGCGGCACCATCTGGCCCTGGTCGTTCTGGATGTAGGTGTTCATGATGTCGTTGATGGTGGTGCGGTCCTCCGGTGCGGACTGCATTTTCACCTTGAACGTGTAGCCGATGAGGTTGAAGTCATTGATGTACATGGAGGCCAGCTTGCTCTGAAGCGTGGTGAAAATGCGGTTGACGGGCACGTGCATGCTCTGCGCCTTTTCACGGTCGATGTTCAGGAAGAGCTGGGGCGTGTTCGCCTCATAGGAGCTGCGCGGGAACAGGGCTCCCGGGAGTTTTTCAATCTGGTCGATCAGTTTTTCCAGCTCCCGCTCCAGATCCTTGGGGGTTTCATCCCCGCTGGCCTGGAGCATGAAGGAGACGCCGCCGGTCAGGCCCAGCCCCATGATGGCCGGCGGGCTGAAGACGGTGGCCTTGGCCGCGGGAATCTCGTCGCACAGGTTGGAGGCCTGATGGATAATGGAATCCACGGAGAGTTCCGGAGTCTTGCGTTTGTCCCAGGAATCAAGCTGGGCGATGCACATGCCCAGGTTTTCTCCGTTGCCGCCCATGAAGCTGAAGCCGGAGGTGGAGGAGACCTGGCGCACGCCGGGGATGCCCATGAGCTTTTGTTCCGCACTGCGCAGGGCCTGTTCCGTACGGCCCAGGGTGGCGCCGGGCGCAAGCTGGATGTCGCAAAAGACGGTGCCCTTGTCTTCCTTGGGCAGGAAGGATTTGGGAACGGTTTCAAACAGTTTCCAGTTGGCGGCGAAGACCGCGGCCAGGAGAATCAGGGTGAGCCACGCGCGGCGCACCATGACGCCGGCGCACTTGATGTAGCTCCGGCGCGCCCATTCCAGGGAGGCGTTGAAGGGCCGGAAGAGGCTGAACCTTTTCTGCTTCTTCTCCTTCCTGTTCTTCAGCAGCAACACGCACAGGGCGGGGCTGAGCGTCAGGGAGTTTACGGCGGAAAGGCAGAGAGCCACGCACATGGTTACGGAGAACTGCATGTAGATGTTGCCCACCATGCCGCCGAAGAAGGCGATGGGGACGTAAATGGCCACCGTCACCAGCGTAGTGGCGATGATGGCGCCCGTAATCTGGTGCATGCTCTTTTTGGTGGCCTCTTCCGGGGTCAGGTCCTCCGTCTCCAGAATGCGCATGGTGTTTTCCACCACGATGATCCCGTCGTCCACCAGGGAGCCGATCACCAGAATCAGGCCGAACATGGTCAGCACGTTGATGGAGAAACCCAGCGGGTACAGGATGGCGAATGTGCCGATCAGGGAGACGGGAATGGCCAGGGCCGGAATGAGGGTGGCGCGCCAGTCCTGCAGGAACAGGTAGGTGATGCCCACCACCAGGATGAGGGCGATGATGAGTGTTTCCACGATTTCCGCCATGGTGGCGGAAATGTACTGCGTGGGGTCGTAGCTCACCTCATAGGAAACGCCGGGAGGGAAGCGCTTGGAAAGCTCCTGCAGGGCGTCCTTCACCCCGGTCATGGCTTCCATGGCGTTGGCGTCGTCCAGGCGGTATACGGCCATGTTCACGGAGTCCTCCCCGTTGTTGCGGCTGCTGCCCGAGTAGGTTTCCGCGCCCAGTTCGATTCTGGCGATGTCGTCCAGACGGGTGACGTGCCCGTCCTGGCCCGTGCGGACGATGATCTTGCTGAATTCCTCCACCGTCTTCAGGCGGCCGGTGACGTTCACCTTGTACTGGATGAAGTTGTTTTCCCCTTCGGAACCGATGGAACCGGCGGCGGCCTGGACGTTCTGCGCCTTGATGGCGTTGGAGACGTCATCCGGCGTGATGTTCAGGGCGGACATGCGCAGGGCGTCCAGCCAGATGCGCATGCTGTAGTTTTTTTCCGGCATCAGGTTGATGGCGGAAATGCCCGGCACGCGGGCGATCTCGTCCTTCACCCTGGATTTGACGAAGTTGTTCAGCTCCAAGGAGCTCATGTTGGTGGAGCGGAAGGCGAAGAAGCCCAGGATGTCCGAGGAACGCTTCCTGATCTTGATGCCCTGGTCCGTCACTTCCTTGGGCAGCTTGTATTCCACCCGCTTGAGCGCGTTCTGGACGTTCACCATGTTGATGTCCGAGTCCGTGCCGCTCTTGAACGTCAGGGACAGGGAATAGCCGCCGGTGTTGTCCGACTTGGAGGAGAAGTAGATCAGGTTTTCCAGGCCGTTGAGTTCTTCCTCAATGGGGGAGGCCAGGGTCTCCATCACCACCTGGGCGCTGGCCCCCGTATAGGTGGCCTGCACGTTGATGCTGGTGGGGGCGATTTCCGGATATTCCGCCACGGGCAGCTTTTCCAGGCAAAGCAACCCGGCCAGCACCATCAGGATGGCGATGACGATGGCGAATTTGGGACGTTTGATAAACAGGTCCGCAATCATGGAAACATCAGTTTTGAGTGGAATATACGGGGTTCACCTTGGCGCCTGGACGCACCTTGTGCATGCCGTCGATGACGATGACTTCCCCTTCCTTGACGCCGGAGCTGAAACATTGCTCGTTGTTGACCGTGTTGCCCAGCGTGACGTCCCGGCGTTCCACCACGCCCTGGTCGTTCACGACGTAAACATAGCTCTTGTAGGCGTCATGCATGACGGAGGAGATGTTTGCGGCCGGGAAGCGGTCCACATTTTTCTTGGAGAGATTGACGGTCACCACGCCGCCGGGCGTCAGCACGTCCTCCTGGTTGGGGAATTTGGCCCAGACGTTCAGCGTGTCCGTGGTGGTCTGGACGGTGTTGTCCGTCATGAACACCTTGCCCGGATGGGCGTAAGCCTTGCCGTTGGCCAGGGTCAGGGTGACGACGGCCTCCTTCTTCATGTTGTCCTGGGTGCCGAACAGGGAAAGGAAGTCGCGTTCGCTGATGGGAAACTTTACATACACCTCTTCAATGCCCGTGATGGTCACCAGGGAGCCGGAAGTGGGGGTGATGTAGTTGCCCGTGGAAAACGTGACCCTCCCGGTGCGGCCCGTGATGGGGGCCGTGATTCTGGTATAATTCAGATCATCCTTCGCCACGATGATGGAGGCGTCCGCGGACTGTATTTCCGCTTCCAGCGCGTGCATGGTGCTTTTGGCGTTTTCCACCGTGTCCATGGAGACGGATTTGGAGGCGAGCAGCTTGTTGTAGCGTTCAAAGCTGTTCCTGGCATAGAGAAGCTTGGCTTCCAGCTGCGCCTTCTTGGCTTCCGCCTCCTCCACGGCAGCCTTGTAGCGCGTGTCTTCTATTTCAAAAAGGAGGTCGCCCTGTCTGACCACGTTCCCTTCCCGGAACCTGGTGGCCACAATGTTGCCGGAAACGCGGGGCTGCACGGTGACGCGGTCGATGGATTCCACCTGGCCTATGTACTTCTTGTTTACTGCGCTGTCGATCGTGCTGGCCTTCTGGACGAGCACGGTGCTGGGCTTGGCGGGGGCCCCCGGCATTCCCTGGGAGTAGCCCGGCATCATGAGGCTGAAAAGCAGGCCGGAACCGGCCAGCAGGCGGAGCGGAATCTTCCGTTCATGAGTATGTATGTTCATATGGTATTATTTGGTATAGACGTGGTTGTAAAGGGTGTCCACAATGCGGCAGAAATCTTCCTGGTCCTGCTCGGAAAGGATGCCGAACAGGGAATCCAGACGCTTCTTCATGCCGTTGTAAAGCATTTGGAATCTGGATTCTCCCTCCTCGGAAAGGCGGATGCAGAGGGAACGCCTGTCTCGCGGGTTCTCTTTGCGGTCAAACAGACCCTTCTTCACCATGCTGTCCACCAGCAGGGACGTGGAGGGGACGCTCATGCGGAGGTGGTGGGCCAGCGTCTTCAGAGGAATGCCCTCATGGCGGTTGGTCATCAGCCTGTTGAGGGCGCCAAGAGCGTTCATCTGGCGGACGGAGAGCGCCATGATTTTCTGGTAGTGGTTCTCGTCCACTTCATTCAGGTTATCCCGTTTAAACTGGTAGAGAATGGTTTCAAACTTGTGGACGGAGGTGGTAATATCTACGGCAGGTTGGATCATGCGGATGTTATGTCAAATGGTGTGAATAGTTGTCAAACTAAAATAAATAATGCAGGGAAGTTGTTATCGTTTTGAAATAAATAGAGAGTTAAAACGATAATATCTTTAATGATAAACACCGGCGTCCGTTTCCGGTTGCAAAAATAAACTTTTTTCTTGTCAGAATCTTTTCGGGCGTATATAAACCTCACGTCCTCGCCGCAAGGCAGGGGACGGCAGTCAAGGTTATGGAGCGGTAGCTCAGTTCGGTTAGAGCGCCAGCCTGTCACGCTGGAGGTCGCGGGTTCGAGCCCCGTCCGCTTCGCCACCTTGCCTTGCAGAAACAACCGCCTCCGGGCGGTTTTTTTGTGCCCGGCTGCCGCGTTTCGGCATGTTCGGTATGGAGTGCTCCTGCGACAGCTGCTCCTGATTTTATGGGAAAGGAAAGGTACCGGCCGTTCCTGAATTTCTCTGCGGAAATACCGTTTCCTGCCGCTTCCTTCCCGCGGGCGGGGGACCATGCTTGATTTCGAGAGTTGCTTCCGGCATGATGCCCCCATGATTCTGGAACTGCACTCTCCGCTGGACATGCATCTTCACTTGAGGGACGGCGACATGCTGAAACTGGTCGCCCCGCTGAGTTCAGCCTCTTTCGCCGGGGCGGTCGTCATGCCCAACCTGGTTCCCCCCGTGGCGGATGCGGAGGCGGTGCAGGCCTACCGCGGCCGCATTATGGACGCCTGCGGCGGCGATGTATTCAAGCCTTACATGACGGCGTTCTTCCGCTCCTACACGGAAAAGGAGCTGGAGCGGCTCAGGGACCTGGTCTTCGGAATCAAGCTTTATCCGGCGGGGGCCACCACGAACAGCGAAGGCGGCGTGAAGGCCATGAAGGACGCGGAAGCCACCATGGCCATGATGCAGGAAATGGGCATTCCCCTGCTGGTACACGGTGAAACCCACGGATTCGTGATGGACCGGGAAGCGGAATTCCTGGACATCTACCGGAATCTTGCGGAACAATTTCCCCGGCTGACTATTTGCATGGAGCATATCACCACGGCCGCCGCCGTCCGGCTGCTGGACGAATTTGAAAACCTGGCGGCCACCGTCACCCTTCAGCATCTCCTCATCACGCTGGACGACGTGGCGGGCGGCATGCTGCGCCCCCACCTGTTCTGCAAGCCCATCGCGAAAAGGCCGGAAGACCGGGAAGCGCTGCTGAAAGCCGCCCTGTCCGGCCATCCCCGCCTCATGTTCGGCAGTGACTCGGCGCCTCATCCCGTCCATGCCAAGGAAGCCTGCGGCTGCGCCGCCGGCGTGTTTACCGCGCCCATCGCCCTGCCGCGCCTGGCCGCCCTGTTTGAAGAACACGATGCGCTGGACCGCCTGCAGGGATTTGTTTCCGGCCACGCGTGCGCGCTGTACGGACTCACGCCGCCCGCCAAGACGGTGCGCCTGGAAAGGCGGGAAATGCTGGTGCCGGACGCTTATGAAGGATACGGGCAGAAGGTGGTGCCCATGGAAGCCGGGTGCGTCATCCCGTGGAGCCTGATGCAGAGCGGCTTTACAAAAATGACATAAAGCGGGTTGCATGTCCTGTCTTTGTACTGGATATTCACGCCGATTCCATTACAATCCCTCCCCATGGATCGGATTCGTGTTTATACGGGCGGAGTAGCTTCCTGTAATGGTTATCTTTTCAAGACAAAGGATAACACTTACGTGGCGGTGGACGCTCCCTCCGGATTCGCGGATTGGATTTACTCCAAAAAACCCGATATCATCATCACGGACTTGCTGATTACCCATCAGCACTTTGACCATGTGGAGGATGCCTGCCGGATGCGCCAGATTTTCGACTGCCGCATTCATGCCGGCCAGCCGTACAATGAGAACCTGACACTTGAAAAAATGGCCCGCGACGCGTGGGGGCTCCCCCTCAACGTCCAGCCCTTCGTGGTGGATGAAGTGCTCACGTCCGACATCCATACGGCCAACTGGGGCGGTTTGCTCTGGCACCTGCACCAGGTGCCCGGCCATTCTGCGGACAGCATCGTGTACGATCTTCCGGACGAGGGGATCATGTTCACCGGGGACGTCATCTTTGCCGGTTCCATCGGCAGGACGGACCTTCCCGGCGGCAATCTGCGCCTGCTGAAGAAGGGCATAGAAACAAAAGTGCTCAACCAGCCGGCCACCACCATGATCTTCCCGGGCCACGGACCGTACACCACCGTGAAAAACGAATTGCTGACCAATCCGTTTATTTCCTGACCCCGCCTGCCTCGCCGTCCGGCGCCGCGTTGGGGGTCTTGCGTTTATCAAACATACAAAATCAATGTTATTTTCAGAATTAGGCCTATCGGAACCCGTCTTGAAGGCGGTGGAAAAATGCGGTTATGAACATCCCACCCCCATTCAGGAGCAGGCCATCCCCATCATCCTGGAGGGCAGGGACCTGATCGGAGCGTCCCAGACGGGAACGGGCAAGACCGCGGCCTTCGCCCTGCCGCTGCTGACCAAAATACAGCCGATGGGCAAGCCCCAGATACTGGTGCTGGAACCCACCCGCGAGCTGGCGGACCAGGTGGCGGAAGCCTTTGCCGAATACGGCGAATTCACCGGGCTGAAAGTGGCCCTGTTGTACGGCGGCCTGGGCTACGGCAAGCAGACGGAAGAGCTGAACAAGGGCGCGGACATCGTCGTCGCCACGCCCGGCCGCCTGGTGGACCACTTCTACCGCGGCACGATGCGCTTCGGAGAGATCAAGGCGCTGGTGCTGGATGAAGTGGACCGCATGCTGGACATGGGCTTCCTGCCCATCGTCCGTAAAATCGTCAACCTGTGCCCGTGGGAGGGCAGGCAGACGCTCTTCTTCTCCGCCACCATGCCTCCGGTCATTGCCGGATTTGCCAAATGGTGCCTGACGGACCCCGCGGAAGTGACCATCGCCCGCCGGGAAGTGGCCGCCACCATCAACCACGCCATCTATCCGGTGGCCCTGGACCAGCGCGACGAACTGCTGCTGGCCCTGCTCAAGGGAACGGACTTCCACTCCGTCATGATCTTCACCCGCACCCGCAAGGAGGCGGACGCCGTGTGCGGCATGCTCAAGCAGCACGGCTACCGCGGCGAAGTGGCAGTCATGCACTCCGATATTCCTCAAAAGGAACGCATGGAGGCGCTCAAGGGATTCAAGGCCGGCAAATACGAAATTCTGGTGGCTACGGACGTGGCCGCGCGCGGGATTGACATCAGCGGCGTTACCCACGTCATCAACTACCGCGTTCCGGAAAACGCGGAAGACTACGTACACCGCATCGGCCGTACGGGCCGTGCCGAAGCCACGGGGGACGCCTTCACGATCATGACGGCGGATGAAGTGGACTTTGCCGCCGCCGTGGAAAACTTCATCGGCAAGCCCATTGCCCGCAAAAAGCTGGAAGGCTTCAACTACACTTACTCCGCCCTTCTGGAAGACGAGCCCGTGCGCTCCGTCCGCAAGCCCAAGCACGCGGCTCCCAAGCGCCGCAGGCGCTAGGAATCACAAGGAACGGCGGGGAAGGAACCCTGTCCCATGCGTATTCTTGCCATAGACCCAGCCATCCGCAATACGGGATACGCCGTGGTGGAAGGCGACCACCGACGGGCGCATGCCCTGGACTACGGCACGCTGTCCATTCCCCGGACCGTGTCCCAGTCCGGCTGCCTGCTGGCCATCAAGCAGCATCTGGGCAACCTCATTGACAAATGGGAGCCGGATGAAATGGCGGTGGAACGCATCATCTACGTCCAGTCCCACCAGACCGCCATCACGATGGGAGCGGCCAAGGCGGCCGTGGTCATTGCCGCGGCGGAAGCCGGACTACGCATCATGGAATACTCCCCCAAAAGCGTCAAACTCTCCGTCGTGGGGCGGGGCGGGGCGCAAAAGGCGCAAGTCGCCTTCATGGTACGCGCCCTGCTGGAACTCCGGGAAACGCCGGAATCCGATGCCGCGGATGCCCTGGCCATCGGCCTCACCCACCTCTTTGCCGCGGACCCCTTGAAGGCCCACATGATAGAGCGGAAATATATTTGAGGTCGAGGTCTCAAATACGGAAGACAAAAGATCAAAGACCAAAAAGCGAGTGCCCGGACATTCCGTCCCTGGACCTCAACAACTTTAGTCTTTAATCTTTAGTATTCAGTCTTTCTTTCCACCTTTACGGCTTGAAAGTCCTCCCCTTTCCGTCCTGCCACGCTTTCAGGAGGGAGGCGTACATTTTGTTGAGCTGTTCCAGCGTAGCCACGCGGAACTCGACGGTATTCGTATTCGGGTACGCCTTGACGACGGTCGTATCCGGGTCGATGCCTCCTCCGGTCGCCCGGTTGACGGCGCCGGAACCGAGTTCCTTCGCCCGTTCGGTCACATTCTTGATGGCGTTGATTCCCGACCCCTGTCCCAGCGTTTCCAGATAATAAAACTTGGTGGGCGTATTTCCCATGGTGATGAGGGTCACCTCATGCACCATGCAGGCATTGTCCAGAATGTACCTGTGCTGGGCCACGGCCACAATGCGGCTGAGATGCACCACATACTGCCCCTCCGGAAAATTGCCGATCCAGAACTGGCTCTGGTTGTAATCGTCCGTGGATTGAGTAGGAGCTCCCGTCCTGGACTGGGCTGAAAGTGGAGCAGCGGAACAAACGCAAAGCGCCAGAGCAGAAAAGAAAAACCGTTTCATATGCCGTTATTTAATATCAGCCAAGTAGCCGAGGGAAGGAAAATTTGCCGGAACGCCCATTCGCGGCTGTTGCCCGCCTGCCTGGAGGTGGAGCGCGTCAATTGAAGATATACCACATCAATGCTCTGAAGCCGCTTAAGGGAGTATATTTTGATGTCTCACATGAGACCATCGCCCCTTTCAGTGATTTATTGCTGCAAACTCCGTTCGTAACCCTTTCGTCCAGTTTCAACAATCTGGCAAATTCGAGGGTTTTAATCATTTTTCAAGCATTGATGCTTGGTCACATTCCTGATGCTTGTCCGCTCCGGTAAGCACCTGGAAAAAGCTTTCTCCGGTTCCCAGGCAGGTTTCAATCTGCTTGATTTTGTCGGCATCCATCATTCACATGGGCTATGTGCATATCTCATAATGTTGCATGCTGACTAGTTCAGTTCCACACATTTGCAGCGGCCGGGAACATGACTGAGGGCTCCCATACAATCCATCACGACGTCATAGGGGTCGGCGATCCGTCCCACCACCACAGGAATTCTGTACGGTGCTCCAGCAAGGCAACCATTTCCCGATGGCGGGGCATCACCAGGGAGACCGCTCCCGTGACGCCGACAGGACGACATACTTGGTACAAGTGGCGCGGAATACAGGGAAGGACCACTCACGTGGTATCCCTCCAAAGGATAGCTTTTCAACCATGTTTCGTGCTGGTGTAGGAGCACAGGAAATTCTTTCTGTCGATAGAAGTGGACAAATCTCTCAGAATGCGCGCCGGAATACGGGCATGGCGGAATGGTACGGGGTCTACGGAAACGGGAAACCTTTCTCATCTGAATTTCATAAAAATTTAACTGACATAAACAAGAAATCATTCCCTGCGTATCTTTTTCTAACAAATAGAAAATATTTATGTCCATGGCATGGAGAAGCTGATCATAAAAATGATATACTTATTTTTTGATGGAAAATATTCACCATGATTTCATAAGCAAACAGAAATTTTCAAATAAACTTTATTGACACTGGATCTGAATAATACTACTGGGGAAATGATCATAGAGAACTGCCCTCCTCTCATTTCATTATTAATCCCAACACCTTAATACCTTATGAACACACCCCATCGTTTTTCCTCCGGCCATCATTCTTCCGTTCCTGTTTACCGCAAGTGGTACTTTGGTTCCGGTGCAAAACAGTCCGGCTCTATTCGCGGTGTGCGGTCATCCGGTGCCCCGGAGCCCGATCCGCTGCCGTTTGAACCAATCCACGAAAAAGACAACCATAAAGTAGGTCCTCCCAGCACCTCGGCGGACGGGTACGACACCTACGGCACTTTCACCATTCCGGAAGGAGCCGATGGCAAAAAACTTTACGGCACCTGCTCGCTCTTCCTGGGGGTGGACGACTGGGGGAGCCTGGAGGTGAAGGACTCCGGCGGCAAGGTGGTGGCGCAGGTGGACCTGAAGAAAAACTCGCAGACGGAAGGCGAGCAGGGCGGCCACAAATACCACACGGGCACCGGCGGGGCGCAGCTGCCTTCCGGCACTTACAGCTGGGAAGTCAACCAGACCAACATCGACTACAAGCCTGAAAGCGCCAACGTCTCCATCTGCAACTACAGCATCGACGTGGTGCCGACGGAACCGGGCGGCCAAAAGAAACCCGATCCATGCCCGTGCGAGGGAGACACGTGCGACCATAGCGGCGGAACGCCGCCTTCCCCGTCGCTGGCCCGGTCGGGATCCGCGGCGGGTGTGAGAAGCAGTACATTGGGAGATTATTCCTCGGCAGGGTGCAGCGTGACGGCGGAAAGCACGGCCACGCTGATGTACTGGTCGTGCAACTTCGGGGCATTCAGGGGGCTGGGGGTATTCCCGCCGGAAGGGTGGAATTGAGGAGTGAGGAACATGTCTCCGGCCTGGAAAACCCGTCGTCTCTGGCTTACAACCATCCCTTGAACAGCCGTCTGGACGTTCCGGAAGGAGGCATTGTGCCCGGAGTGCGGTTTAATCTGATCCAGGGAGACCGGGTGATTGCGATGCGCTGCTACACCAACGGGTCCGTGCTGCCCATCGGGGTGGACACGTCGGGCGGCGGGCGTGCGGCGCTGGCCACGGTGGAAGGACAATCCTGCTTGCGCTGGGTGGTGGAAGACGGCAGCCAGTATCTCTTCTCGGCGGAAACAGGAACGCTTCTCTCCTACACCACGGCGGACAGGCAGGTCATCTCCAATGCCGCCACTTATCTGGACGTCAGGCATGCCCAGGACGGCTCCATCAGGCAAATCTGGAATCTGTGGGACGGCCTGCTCAACGTGGAAGATGTCACGGCTACGGGCTACACCATCGCGCTCTACACGCCGGGGCAAATCACCGGAACGGACGAACAGGGATTTTATACGGTCACGGGCGCTCCCTTCAAAACGTTTGCCCTCTCCCTTTCCACGGACGGCCAATTCACCATCACGGAACAAACGCCAGCCAGGCAGCCCTATGCCGTCACGTGGTGGAAAAACGGCCTGGCCTGAAACATGCGGAAGGGAACGGGGGAAGACGCGACTACAACCATCCGCACGCGCACGGAGGTGGAAGCGGAAGACTCGGTCTGGCAACTGGTGACGGAAGTTTCCAAAGGGGGCATCATAGCGGCGCGCACCTGCGCCATCTACCAGACCACGGACGTAGGAGACCTGTTGCTCACTCAAGTGGAAGGCTACCAAAGTCCGGAGGCGCAAACTACGCAATACGCCTACGACCAGTGCGGGAGGCTCAAAACAGAGACGGCTCCGGACGGCAGCCAGATCCACTACACCTATGACTTCTACGGCCGGCTGCTTACCCGCGACGAACCGTGGGCGGAAAGCGGGAGGCGCATCACGCGTTACACCTATGCGTTTTCGGGAGAGGACGACTTCAACAACGATCCCGCCACAGAAACGGTGGACCTGCTTCCGCTGGAAGGGCACATCAAAATACTGACCACCACCACTTACAAGTACACGACGGCCAACCACGTCAAAAGGACGGAAAAGCGGGTCACGGGGCTGGGCGTCACGGGCACGCGCCTGACGGCTACGGAACAATGGCTGGCCGGGGCTCCCGACGTCTACGCCCGCGGACGCACCCGGATGACCCGGGAAGTCAACGGCGTGCAAACCTGGCACGACTACGCGGCTACGACGGAACACGGCGCCCTCTACACGGAAACGGTGGAAACGCGCATCAACGGGGAAGCCGTACCGGGACAGAGCACGCGCACCACAACGTGGATCACGGCGGAAGGGCAGCGCGTCAGGGAGGAAAGCCACGTTCTGCTCAGCAGCGGGGAATGGGTCATCACAGACAGCTCCTCTTACGAATTCGACACGCAGAACCGATGGGTGAAGCGAACGGGGGGCAACGGCCGGGTGACGCAGCGCGAATTGATGTGCGACGGACGCCTGCTGTGGAACATTGATGAAAACGGCGTAAGGACCGACTACACATACGACACGGCGCGCCAACTGGTGGAAACCACTCGCTCGGCGGTGATGGACGGGGAAACCGTCATCACTCCGGAAACCATCACCACCTACACCCGGGATGCGGCGGGACGCATCCTCTCCACGCGCCGGGATACGGGGGCCATGACGACCCAAGAAAGCTCATTGTATAACCTTCTCGGCCGCACAACAACCACCACCGACGTCCTGGGCCGGATCACTACCTACGCCTACAGCCAGGACGGTTTGACGACGACGCAAACCGTTCCCTCGGGAGCCACATTCATCACGCGCCATGCACCGGACGGAACGGTCCTGGAAGAATCCGGTACGGGACAGCGGCATCTGGCTTACTCCATTGACTTGGCCAATGACGGTGTGCGGACCTTCACGAAAGCCGTGTCCGGTGAAACGGAAACCGAACTGCAGCGCAGCATTGTCAATGGAATCGGGGAAACCCTGCGCACGGGCGTCCCCAACACCGTCGGCGGAGTCATTTACACGAGAAACACCTACAACGCCAAGGGACAGCTCACCAAAACACAGACGGATGCGGGCAACGCGGCCACGACGATGGCCCCGACCCTGTGGGAATACGACGCCTTCGGCAACAGGACGAAAGAAACCTGGAAGCTGGCCGATCCGGCCACCGTATCCAACTCGCGCATCACTACGTGGAGCTACGGCGTGGAACAGGTAGAAGATGGTGTCTATCGCGTCGTCACGGCGACCAGGAACAACGGCCAGGGGACTATCTATGGCGAAACGCAGAAGACGCTGGTTTCCTCCCTCTCGCTCACGCTGGAAAGCAAAGTCATTTCCATCGATCCCAGAGGAAATATATCCACGCAATGGAGCGAATACGGAATAGGCGCCCTGCGGACACAAAAAAGCAGCATCCCCACTTCCAATGTTACGTCCACCGCTACAGTCATCGACGGGTTCACCACGTCGCAAACGGACCACGCGGGTATTACTTCCACGCAGACCCGCTCCTATGCGGAAACCGGCATCATCTACGCCAGCACCGACGGCCGGGGCAACACGACCACGACGAAGACCGACATCGCCGGGCGTACTGTCTCGGTCACGGACGCGGCGGGCAACACGACTTCTACCGCCTACGGTCCTTATTTCGACCAGCCTTCCGTGGTCACCAACGCGCTTGGGAACACGATGTGCTACAGCTACGATCTCCGGGGCCGCAAGACCGCAGAATGGGGAACTGCCATTCAGCCGGCTCTCTTCGACTATGACGAAGCGGACAGAATGACCAGCCTCACCACCTTCCGGGAAGACGCGGGTGACATCACCACCGATCCTACGGGACGCACGGACGGGGACCTCACCACCTGGAGCTACGATAACGCCACGGGCCTGCTCATCCGCAAAACCTATGCGGACGGCACCCATGAAGACACCGCCTACAATGCCCTGAACCTCAGATCCACGCTCACGGACGCGCGGGGTGTGGTTACCACTTGGGGCTACAACCTGAAAAAAGGAGTCAACAACTCCGTCTCCTACAGCGACTCCACGCCCGGCATCCAGTACGCCTACAACTACCTCAACCGGCTGACCCGGGTCACGGACGCTTCCGGTACGCGCACCATTACTTACACCCCCTACAACGAACCGGACACCGATAGCATCACGATAGAGGGAGTCTCCTACCAGCTCCAGGAAAACTACGACACTTACGGTCGATCCTCCGGCTATACCTTAAAGCAGGGAACGAACGTCCTCCAGGAAGTCAGCCAGGGCTACGCAGACGACGGACGGCTGGCCAGCGCCGGAATCATGCACGGGGGAGAAGAACAGACATTTGCCTACGGTTATCTGGCGGGAAGCAGCCTGCTCTCCAGCCTCGCGATGCCCAACGGCATCGTCAGGGAACTTTCTTACGAACAGCGGCGTGACCTGGCAGTGGCCATAAGCTGCCGTCTGGGGGAAACCGTGCTGGTCTCCCGCAGCCAGAGCTACGACGCATTGGGACGCCCGACTGCCCGCACCCAGCAGCGGGGAACCGAAGCAACTCGTACTGACAGCTTCAGCTACAACGGCAGAAACGAACTCACTGGGGCTACCTTGGGCACCGCCCCCTACGGTTACAGCTACGACAACATCGGAAACCGCAAGACGGCGCAGGAAATAGCCGAGGAACTCACCTACACGGCCAACAACCTCAACCAGTACACCCGCATTGAAGAAAGCGGGGAAACGCCTTTTGTGCCGACGTACGACGCCTCGGGCAACCAGACTCTCATCAAAACCTCAACGGGTATTTGGACGGTCGTGTACAATGCGGCCAACCGGGCGGTGAGCTTCACCAGCCGGGACGGAAACATAGTAGTGGAATGCGGCTACGACTACCAGGGACGCCGCTACATGAAGAAAGTGACGGTTAACGGGACGGTCGCCAGCCATGAGCGCTACCTGTACCGTGGCTATTTGCAAATAGCGGCATTGGATATGCTCAATAGCAAGAATGTGCACCGGACACTGTTGTGGGATCCACTGGAACCGGTGGCAACGCGTCCCCTGGCCCTGGTGCAGGAAAATGCCCTTTACTGCTATGGAATGGACTTTAACAAGGACGTCACGGAGGTGTTCGCTGGAGAGGGAGCTGTTGCGGCAACTTATGACTACTCTCCCTATGGGACTGTAACTGGTACGGGCAACCTTGTCCAGCCGGTGCAGTGGAGCAGCGAGATGAACGACCATGAATTGGCCCTGGTCTACTACAACTACCGTTATTACAATCCTGCAGACGGCAGGTGGATCAATCGTGATCCCATCGCGGAAGAAGGAGGTTGGAATTTGTATGGGTTCGTCGGGAGTAATAGTATTCTTGAAACGGATATATTAGGGACAGCTTGGTCGTCGCTGCAAACAGAGGCGGGAGCCGCATTGGCTGCCCGGCAAGCGGCAGAAGCTGCAGCAAAGGCAGCAGCCAGAGCAGCAGGAACAGCAATTGCTGCTGAAAGAAGTAAAAAGAATAAAAGGTGTGCAGAATTATATCGCGAAAAATCCGAAGCAAAAAAAGAGGCTAGGGGAAGTTCCTGTAAAAAAATGATAATTCCTGAATGTCCTACTCAAGATGAGTGTAACATTTTTAATGATCGATATGAAAAAATGAAAAGGTTCGCGGAGGCACGTAAGGCCTATGATGATGAGTGCTATCAAGGAGGTGACGCCGGACATCAAAAGCAAAGAGAAGGCTGGTTTGAAGGTGCCCAAAATTGTAAAAGTAAGTATGATGAATGTATTACTAAAATAAATCAACTAGTTTAATTATAATTAAATTATGGAAGAGAATTTTTATAAAGAGAAAATTAGAGAATTATACGATTTGTTTCCTGTTTATTCTCCTCCCTTTCCCAGCAATAGTTTGCATGATCTGCTTATTAATTCTGATGATGAAGTCTATAATTATGCCCGGCCTTTATTGGGATTAAGCTGGATAGAGGTTGATTGCAAATTTTGGTATGATTACGGAGATTATTTATTTTTTGCAACAGCCAAAGGGTTTTCTTATTTCCTACCTTCTTTAATAAAATGTTGTTATGGATGGTTTTTAGATCATAAAATTAATGTTGGAACAGCCATAGATTTTGTCTTGTATTGTATGGCAGATAAATTTGACAATGATGCAGAGTTCGAACATGTACTGACTCAGAATGACAAAGGATATTTGTTAAATAGGATCTATGAGGTTTTTTTATCCTATAATATTGATCAAATTCTTGCTGTAAAACAATGGATCACACAGGAAGAAGCATCCGATATGAGATTAAGTAAAGGTGCATTTAATGCAACTACATATCAACATATCTATTATATAATTAATGATGTTTTGAAGTCAAAATGAAAAAAGCGGCTACGACTACCAAGGGCCGCCGCTGCATGAAAAAAGTAACCGTCAACGGAACGGTCGCCAGCCATGCACGCTACCTGTACCGCGGCTATTTGCAAATAGCCGCGCTGGACATGCTCAATAGCCGAAACGTGCTTCGGACACTGTTGTGGGATCCCCTGGAACCGATTGCCACCCGCCCGCTCGCTCTGGTGCAGGATGCCTCTCTTTACTGCTATGGATGGGACTTCAACAAGAATGTGACGGAGGTGTTCGATGGGCAGGGAACTGTTGCGGCGGCTTACGACTACTCTCCCTATGGACAGGTTGCTTCCACGGGAGACCTTGTCCAGCCCGTGCAGTGGTCCAGCGAGATGAACGACGCGGAACTCTCCCTGATCTATTACAATTACCGCTATTACAATCCCGCAGACGGCAGGTGGATCAACAGGGATCCCATCGCTGAAGAAGGGGGATGGAATCTTTATGGGTTCGTCGGAAATAATTCTGTAGGCAGTATTGATAGAAATGGTTTATTTGTTGATCGTTTAGTGTCTGTAGCAATTTCTGCTGTTGTCGATATTGGATTTCAAGTTACTACTAATATTATAGAGGGAAAACCTGCAGATGACATCGATTGGGTTTCCGTAGGTGCTGCAGAGCGTTTATCTATTCCAACACTTCCTCCTCCCTCACCATCTAGGCCATGGCCTGCATTAAATTGAAAATTTAAGAGGTATGTCTGATATATTATGGGCTATTGTTTCATCATTTTTTATATGTCTGCTAAATTCAAAAACAAAAAAAGAAAATAAATTTTATAGAAAGAAAGAAATTCAGAATATAGTTAAAAAATATAAAATTAGCGCTGAAATCATAGGCTCATTATTTCTTATTGTTTTATGTGTACTCATTCTATTAGCTTTATACCAATCTGGCAAGTGTCCTGTGGTTGCTATATTCTTAAGTTCTTTATACACTTTATTATTGATGGTCTCTACGTCTATCCTTGTATACATTCTTTGCAAAATAAATAGACATTGGAATCCAGATGAAATTTACCTTGTAATTGCTATTCGAGCAAACATGTCTCTTAGACGATTGAAACAAGTACAGTTCTTTCTTTTAGGAATGTCTTGTTCAGGACTCATATATTCGACTATTTATTTAATACTAAACGGAATTATCTAATCTAGTCTTGTGTTGCATGATTTATCTGGATTCTTCGTGGCGGATCATTGAACAAGCATATTAAACTTTTGCATTTATCATTTGAATCCTATTATTGGAAAAGAAAAACGGTGTCACAAGGCTATTCTATATAATTCCGAAATTAATTAATAATATTTTCTTTTTTTATAAAATTAATCATCCATATTATGAATTATCCTGAATCTCCTTTAACTGGATATGAATATTTTGAATTGGTATGTGGATGTATTTTTGTAATCTTATTCTTAAGAAGCCTTGTTTGGATCAAAAAAAATACTCTTATTTTTTCATTTAATAATCTCCCCCTTTCAATTGTCAAAATTACAATTTATTTATTTTTGATTTCAGGAATATTTGGAGTTTTATCAACAATTTATTATGGTATAAATATAATATGGAAAAACTTTTCTAATGGGCTTTTGATATCATATATAACATTAATTCTTGCTTATCTTATTATAGTTTACGAATGTTTTAGAATAATAAAAATTTTAAAGGAAATTAAAAAATAAAAATCTGATTTCAAATTGAAATAATTTACAAAACAGATGGATTGACTTTTAAAAATAAAAGTGACTTTAAGATGTGCAATTGATAGACATCATTTCCATTCTGAAGGAAAAGAACGCATGGAGGCGCTCAAGGGATTCAAGGCCGGCAAATACGAAATTCTGGTGGCTACGGACGTGGCCGCGCGCGGCATTGACATCAGCGGCGTTACCCACGTCATCAACTACCGCGTTCCGGAAAACGCGGAAGACTATGTACACCGCATCGGCCGTACGGGCCGTGCCGAAGCCACGGGGGACGCCTTCACGATCATGACGGCGGATGAAGTGGACTTTGCCACCGCCGTGGAAAACTTCATCGGCAAGCCCATTGCCCGCAAAAAGCTGGAAGGCTTCAACTACACTTACTCCGCCCTTCTGGAAGACGAGCCCGTGCGCTCCGTCCGCAAGCCCAAGCACGCGGCTCCCAAGCGCCGCAGGCGCTAGGAATCACAAGGAACGGCGGGGAAGGAACCCTGTCCCAGCGTTTCCAGATAATAAAACTTGAGGGCGTATTTCTCATGGTGATGAGGGTCACTTCATGCACCATGCAGGCATTATCCAGAATTGGCTTTGGTTGTAATCGTCCGTGGACTGAACGGGAGCCCCCGTCCTGGACTGGGCTGAAAGTGGAGCAGCGGAACAAACGCAAAGCGCCAGAGCAGAAAAGAAAAACCGTTTCATGCCCGCTATTTAATATCAGCTAGGCGATGGTGTGAAGGAAAATCCTCCGAATCGCTTTAATGTACTAACATATATCTCTTTGTAAAAGCAATAGATCTTGACTGTTAAATGGTCGTCTCCTTCTTACTCATCGATAAGGAGGTGGAAGTTCTTCATATTCTATATCAATTTTCCAAAGTAATGAGTTTATAATGAATAATGTTAATTTTTTAACAGAGAAATAGGTGTTCAATTCCTGCTGGATTACCTTTCCCTCCCGCGGATTTGCTGTAAAAGGGAAAAGTCTTATGCTGAATGGTTAATCAACTATATAGGTCTCTATTAAAAATTAATTGGAGAAAAAAGTTGAATATTTTTCCAAAAGTAGATATACTAAGCTCACGCCATGAAGGCTATTATTGCAGTGAATGGCCGAATGCTATTGATGTCAATGATTATTGTTGCACCATCCCAGAACATGGGAGCGAGCATCACGGTCAAAGACATTATGGGAATATGGAAGCGGTTCATGCGGCTCATTCTAATGACTGTATCAATCGTACCCATAACTTCATTATAGCTTAATGCAAGATTCGATAACAGGGCTATGTTTAAGCTTGCTTTTACATAGAATGTTTTGTTTATAGGAGAGGAGTTTGATCTATGTCACAGGCTCCCCTGAAGACCTGAGTATAATTTGTATGCTACTCCTCTCCTATAGAGACTGAATAATGAATCTTTCTAATAATTATCAACATAAAATAAAAGCTTATATTCACTGCGATTTTCCTGTTGGATTAAAAAAAGCTACAGAAATTATAAATTCTGATATATCAAAACATCGCTTTAGGCCATTTTTTGGATATAATATCTTTGTTGAGAAGATAAAAAAGCTAAAATCAGAAGAATATTTTTCTTTAAAAAAAGAGCGTCCAGATGGAATTATTTTTATCAATGATTCAAAATTTTTAATAAAAAAAATAAAAAATCGTCCTATAAAATATGCATCTCACCAAGATTCTTGCATTTATTCTAATTTTGCATGTATTCTAGAAATTCCTTATGAAGAAGAGATAAGAAAAAAAGGTCTTCATCTAACTGTTTGTGCTTATAGAAAAAATAGAGGAAGTAACTATAAGATAGCAGCAGAAGCTTTCAGTTATATTAAACCTCTAGAAAATTATATAGTTGGAACTTTTGATATAAGAAGTTTTTTTGATAATATAGACCATTCATTATTAAAGGATAAAGTTTTTGATTTATTAAATAAAGAATCAAAAAAATATTGTTCAAATAAGGAGATATCAAGTATATTAAAATCGCTTTGTCAGTACTCCTATATAGATCTAGATGAAAATATAACTGATAATACAACAGTCAAAACATTTATAAATGATCGTAAGTTACATGGATATAAAGTTGCTTTCGAAATAGATGAATTTAGAGAGTTATGTAAAAATAGAATTATTACCAAAGTGAATAAATATTCACATGGAATCCCTCAAGGTTCCGCCGCTAGCGCAATACTCTCAAACATATATTTGCTAGAATTTGATGCAAAATTACAGAGTGCATTGAAAAAAATAAATGGGATTTATAGAAGATATAGTGATGACATTTTCATTGCTTTTCCTGCAAATTATAATTCTTCCCGTGATGAAATCAATACCTTGATAGAATTAGAACTTTCTCAATTAAAGCTTGAGATTCAAAAAGAGAAAACATGCTGGTATAATATACCAGAATCTTTTAGAAAAGGGAAAATGATTAACTATTTGGGATTTTCCTTTAATGGAAAATATATCTATATTAGAGAATCGTCACTTAATCGATATTTTCTCAAGATGAAAAGAGGTGTTAATCGTGCGAAAATAAGATTTAAAGAATACTGTACGCGGAAAAATCCTAATGGGGATAAAATGTATACTTCCAATCTTCTTAAAAGATATACTTGTTCCATTTGGGTTTTACCTAAAAGGAAATTTAAAAGAGGAACAAAATTATATTATTCTGAAAATAAAAACTTTATTACATATGCACATTCATCAAATATTGAATTTCATAGAAATAAGATTAGAACAAAAATAAGAAAGCAAATTAGAAATCATGTAAAAATTTTCAATGATTTATTTTGAATTATTTTAAGTATGGAATTCTGTTTGTTTTTATTATAGAAATTCATCCAGTATGGTTTTATGATAGACAATATTATAACATTTCAAGAAGCAATAGAAAAATGTGAAGGACAAGGAAAGCATATTCTTCTGGGTAATGGATTTAGTATTGCGTGCAAAAAGGATATTTTTCTTTATGAAAAATTATTTGAAACTGCCGATTTTAAAAATAATATACGGCTTAGGGAAATATTCAATTTACTTAAGACGTATGATTTTGAAAAAATCATACGAATTCTTAATGACACGACAATAATATTATCTTCCTATACTGATGATTCCTCAATAATTAATCAGATGCAATACGATGCAAAATCATTAAAAGAAATACTAATTCAAACTATATGTAGAAAGCATCCTGATTTTCCCAGTGAGATAAAACAAACAGAATATGAATCCTGTCGTTCTTTTTTATCAAATTTTGATAGAATTTTTACTTTAAATTATGATCTTTTACTTTATTGGACAATGATGAATTCTTTGGAAGATACAAGTAAAAAACAAAATTTTAATGACGGTTTTGGTAAAATAAAAGACATTAATGATTATGTAGTTTGGGATTCAAAAAATAATGCAAGTGTATATTTTTTACATGGTGCCTTACACATATTTGATTCTGATGACGAGATTAAAAAATTTACATGGATTAATACTGGTAAAAGATTAATTGACCAAATTAGAAGTGCATTAAACAGTAATAAATTCCCCATTTTTGTATCTGAAGGAACAAGTAAAGAAAAGAAAGCTAAAATTTTTCATAATGCATATCTAAGTAAAGCGTATAGAAGCTTTGAATCTATAGGAAAAAATCTTTTTATATTTGGCCATTCTTTAGACGAAAATGATTCTCATATTTTACATATGATAGCTTCAGGAAAAATAGAAAATGTTTATATAAGTATATATGGGGATGGGAATAGCTCTTATAATAAGAAAATTATTTTAAATGCAAATAAATTAAAAGAAAAAAGTATAGAATGCCGGAAAAATAAAATTCTTCTAAATATTCATTTTTACGATGCAGAAAGTGCTCATGTTTGGGGATAGTTAAATACTTTATTCTTTACTCTTTCTATTTGAAATTTTATTTCCCTTCATTTTTTTTCTGTTTCTTTTTTTTCATTAGTAATCGTACAAATCCTAAAACTTCAATTAGTTTAACGAATATATTTTAGAAATTTATTAATGATATGAGAAAAAAATCTGGGAAGTTAAACAATACATATTGTAACGTTGGAAAACCGAAAATATGGACCATTGTAGCAACTACCATTCATAGACGACCATCTTTTAGATTCCGGAATTTATTCATGTCAGAAACACAACTCTCTACAGCTACGCTTCCGAATACAAAACCGCATTATCATATTCTCGACGGGCTGCGTGGGGTAGCGGCCATCATGGTGGTATGGTTCCACATTTTTGAGGCTTACGCGACCAGCCATTTGGATCAGAATATCAATCATGGTTATCTGGCGGTCGATTTTTTCTTTATCCTGTCCGGGTTCGTGATCGGCTACGCTTATGACGACCGCTGGGGGAAGATGGGGATCAAGGAGTTCATCAAGCGCCGGGTGATACGCCTGCATCCGATGGTGGTGATGGGGGCCGTCATCGGGGGGATCATGTTTTATTTTCAAGGCTGCTCCGTGTGGGATGTGTCTACGGTGACTGTTCTGGCTCTGTTTATCGCCACGTTCATCAACGCGTTGTTGATTCCGGCCACGCCGGGAACGGAAGTCCGGGGGTTGGGAGAGATGTACCCCTTGAATGGTCCCAGCTGGTCCCTGTTTTTCGAGTATATCGGAAACGTTCTTTATGCCTTGTTCATCCACAAGTTTTCCACCAAGGCTCTTGCGTTGCTGGTTTTTGCCGCCGGCTGCGGGCTGGCCGCATTTGCCATTCTGGGGCCGTACGGTGATATTTGTGCAGGATTTTCCCTGACCGGGACAGAGTTTACCGCGGGATTCCTGCGGCTGATGTTTTCCTTTTCCGCAGGATTGCTCCTTTTCCGCATGTTCAAGCCTGCCCGGGTGAAGGGCGCCTTTTGGATATGCAGCCTCTCGATCGTCGTTCTTCTGTCCGTGCCGCGCCTGGGCGGGGCAGAGAATTTATGGATGAATGGTTTGTACGATACGGTCTGTTTCGCCCTGTTTTTCCCGCTTCTCGTCTATCTTGGGGCCTCCGGCAAGACGACCGACAAGTACACGACGCGTATCTGTAATTTCCTGGGAGACATTTCCTATCCCCTGTATATGGTCCATTATCCGTTCATTTACCTGTATTATGCCTGGGTCAAGAATGAGGAGCTTACCTTTTGGGAGTCGTTTCCCGGTGCGCTGGGTGTGGTCGTCGGGAGCATTGTATTAGCTTATGTGTGCTTGAGATGGTATGATATACCTGTGCGGAAGTATCTGATCGGCCGATTTTTAAAGCCTAAGAACAGTGTGAAGGGGTAGGGGGGCTTTCTTCATCAGCATCGGGAAAGGAACCTGGCACATTGTTTCATCTCCTGCTGTGCAGGGGGACATGCATGGTCCTTGGAACGGTCTGCCGATTTCCTGTTGACTGATTGCAAATGATGCCACCTGTTGAGGCGGGAAAGGGAGAAGAAGGCGGCTGTTTCATTTTTGTCCCGGCATGGAAGGTGAAGCATGATCAATTCGAGAAGCGGACATGATTTTTTCCTGCCGCCGCTTTCATTCGTCTTTCCCCTTCCTTGTTTCTTCCACAGTCCATTTCCCGTGTTCCATTGGCTGCATGCACTGTTCATGTTCAACTTCTGCACTCTCTCAATTTGTCAGAATCATCCGTTGCTGTGTTACAAGGCGGAAGTTTGTGGAGGCCGATTTTTTTCCTTCAAGAGATGGGGCATCATCGGCAATCCTTTTTTACCGTCTTTTCATTGCTCCGAATTCCCGCGGTGTTGTTCAGTTAGTTCTCCGTTACCATTTCCTTTCATCCTGAACAATTTTTCACGGGCTGTATTTTCCCATTTGAAGGCAGGAATTTATGGAGAACCGGAGAGCCTTTTCACGTTTTATGTCCTGTAACAGCACTTTTATTACAGGAACATGTCTGGAAATGCCGGGGGGGTTGTGTTAGGACGAGGGACATGGAAAGATTATATCGTCCCAATGTGGCGGGGTTGATGATCCGGGAGGACGGAAAGCTGTTGATTTGTGAGCGTTCCAGGGAACCCGGAGCCTGGCAGTTTCCCCAGGGGGGGATTGATCCGGGAGAGACGGCCCTGGAGGCCGTGCACCGGGAGGTTTGCGAGGAGGTCGGTTTTTTGCCTTCCCAGTATTCCATTGAAGAGTCCCGCGGGGGGTACCGTTATGATTATCCGCCGGAGGTACTCGATTACGTCCGGAAGAAGAGGGACCAGCCTTTCGTGGGGCAGGAACAGGAGTATTTCCTGTGCCGCCTGCACGCGGACGCTCCGGAACCCACGCTGGATTACCGGGAGTTCTGCGCCTTCAGGTGGATAGACCCGCAGGAGTTCAGGCTGGAATGGCTGCCGGATTTCAAGAAGGAGGTGTACGCCAGGGTTCTGGCGGATTTCTTCAATGTCCGGGCAGAGGGTAGGTGAAGTGGCTCAGCAGGTCGTGGGCGGCGGAGACGGGGTCCATTTTATCCGCCGCCACCATGTTTTCCAGAATGGGCATGCGTTCCGCCACGGCGGGATGCTGCTCAAAGGAGGTGAGGAGCGCCTCGTGCACCAGCGCCTGCACCCATGAGAGGGACTGGTTCCTCCGGCGGTTGTACCAGAAGCCGGATTCCTTCATGCTGTCCCGGAAGCGGAAGAGCGTCTCTTCAATGGTGTCCAGTCCGCGCCCTTCCAGGGAGGAGCAGGTGAGGACGGAGGGCGTCCAGCCGGGCGTGGGGCTTTGGAGGTAGTGAAGCACCATTTTCAGTTCCTGACAGTGGGCGGCGGCGCGCTGGCGGTTGTCGCCGTCGTCCTTCGTGACGACGAGGATGTCCGCCAGTTCCATGATGCCGCGCTTGATGCCTTGAAGGTCGTCCCCGGCCCCCGTGATGAGCAGGAGCATGAAGATGTCCACCATGGAGCGCACCGTGGTTTCCGACTGGCCCACGCCGACGGTTTCAATGAGGATGACATCGAAGCCCGCGGCTTCGCACGCGATCATGGTTTCACGCGTTTTCCGGGCCACGCCGCCCAGGGAGCCTCCGGACGGGGAAGGGCGGATGAAGGCGTTTTCTTCCCCGGAGAGCTCTTCCATACGGGTTTTGTCCCCCATGATGGAACCTCTGGAGACGGAGGAGGAGGGGTCGATGGCAAGGACGGCCACTTTGAAGCCTTTTCTGCACAGGTAGGTGCCGAAGGCCTCGATGAAGGAGGATTTGCCCGCTCCCGGAACGCCCGTGATGCCGATCCGGACGGCATTGCCGGAGTGGGGAAGGAGCTTGGAGATGAGTTCCCGGGAGGCTTCCTGGTCCCTGGCGGCGTTGCTTTCTATCAGGGTGATGGCCCTGCCCAGCAGGGCTCTGTTTCCGGAGATGACCCCCTGGACGAGTTCTTCTACGGAGGGGCGGTGGGGGCGTATTATTTTGATGCTGCTCATGAGAAAGGGATACGGAGTGTTTATTTGAAAGGAGGCTCGTTTTCCTTCGTTCGTTCCAGATCGTAGTTGAAGCGTTTGAGGACGAAGGCGCGGTGATCCGCCACCTTGCGCCGGAAGTTGTCCCAGGAGCGGACATTCATCGGGGTCCATCCCGCTTCCGCAATGGCCATGGCCCGCGGATAGGTGCGGTAAAGGAGGTGGTTCAGCGTGGGGAGTTGTTCCGCCCACATGGTGGCCTGCACGCCGATGATGTGGTCCGTTTCCTTTTCCGGCCTGCCGTAGGCGGGGTCCAGCTTGTAGCTTTGTTCCAGCGTGGTGGTAGGCATCCAGCCGCGGTTGTCCTGGCCGGGGATTTGCGGGTAGTCCAGGTAGCAGTGTTCCCCAGCGGCGATGATGAGGGGAAGCCCCTGTTTTTTGGTTTCCGTGATGGTGGAGGGCGTCAGCCCCATGCGCCAGGTGAAGACGGTGTCCCCCTTGCGGTAGATTCCGGCTTCCGCCCACGGCTTTTCATACCAGAGCTGGGGGCGTTTTCCGCGCGCGGCAAGCATGGAGGCCATTTTTCCCTCAAATTCCTTCAGTTCCTCGTGAACGTCCTTCATACCCTTTTTCTGGCGGTACTTGACGCTGAGGGGGCATTTTTCCCAGGTTTTTTCCAGAGGAGCTTCGTCACCGCCCAGATGGACGATCTTTGACGGGAAGATGTCCTTGAGGGCATCAAAGACGGCGGAATAGAATTTCCAGATTTCCGGCTTGTGGGGGCAGACCAGGTGCAGGCTGACGCCTCCGGTGGTGCGCACTTTCGTGCCAGGGTCCGGGAAGCAGAAGAATTCCGGATAGGCCGCAGCCAGGGCCTGGTTGTGGCCCGGAAGGTCGATTTCCGGAATCACCTCGATACCGCGTTCCGCACAGTAGGCCACCAGTTCTTTCAGTTCCTCCCGGGTGTACATGCCTTCGTGGGGCGTGCGGTTACCAAAGCTTTCCGCCCTTTTGGAGGCCACGCTTTTCAGTCTGGGATAGCCGGGAACGGGCAGCCGCCAGCCCTGGTCGTCCGTCAGGTGGAGCTGGAGCTTGTTGAATTTGTAGTAGGCCATCAGGTCCGCGAATTTTTTCAGGTCCGCCAGCGGGATGAAATGGCGCGCGGGATCCACCATCAGCCCGCGCCAGGAGTAGCGCGGCTTGTCCTTGATGACGCCGCAGGGGATGCCCTCCGGCTGTGCGGCAAGCTGGTCCTGGAGCTGGCGGAGGGTGGCCTGTCCGTACAGCCTGCCTTCCCGGCCGCCGGAAGCCAGATGCACGCCGCCGGGGGTGACGGCCAGCCGGTAGGCATCCTTGCCCAGGGAAGCTTCGGCCTTGTCGGAAAGAAGCTTGAGCGTTTTGGTGGTCTGCGGTTTCAGTTCCGTGCGCTCCGGCTCCGGAATAATGCTGTATTTGTCCGCGGCTTGAGCCATGCCAGCGACGGAGAGAAGAGTACAGGCCAGAATGCGGAGGAAGCGGAACATGAAGGGCGGTGATTTCCGGAACTATTCTACCATGATGAACCGTGCGTGATAAGGAAAAACAGCGGAATTACTTTTTGTTTTCCCAGCGGAAGGGCGGTTCGTTTTCCTTCGTGCGTTCCAGATCGTAGTTAAAGCGTTTGAGGACGAAGGCGCGGTGATCCGCCACCTTGCGCCGGAAGTTGTCCCAGGAGCGGACGTCCATCGGGGACCATCCAGCTTCCGCAATGGCCATGGCCCGCGGGTAGACGCGGTAGAGCAGATGATTCAGGTCCGGCAGGTGTTCCGCCCACGCTGCGGCGTGAACTCCCCGTATATGTCCGGTTTCCTGCGGGGATTTGCCGAAGGCCGGGTCCAGTTCATAGCATTTCCGGAGCGTGGTCGTCCGCATCCATCCCCAGTTGTATTGTCCCTGTATCTGGGGAAAGTCCAGGTAGCAGTATTCGTTGGAGGCCATGATCAGGTTCAGTCCGGCCTTTTTCGTCTTGTCAATGGACTGGCGCGCCTGGTCCTGCCGCCAGGCGTACACTGTTTCCCCCGGGTGGTAGATTCCGGCATTTCCTTCGTACCAGAATTGCGGCGTTTGCCCGTTTTTGGCGAGAAGGGCAGTCATCCGGGCGAAGAAGGCCCGCATCTGTTCCTGCTCGTCCCTCATGCCGGCCCTGGCGCGCGCCTGACGGCACAGCGGGCATTTTTCCCAAAGTTCCGTGGGTGCCTCGTCGCCGCCCAGATGGACGATTTTTGACGGAAAGATGTCCTTGAGCTCCTTGAAGACGGCCGCATAGAATTTCCATACTTCCGGCTTTTGCGGGCAGACCAGTTCCTTGCTGTTTCCGGCCACGGTGCGGACTTTCATGTCCGGTTTGGGGAAGCAGAAGAATTCGGGATAGGCAGCGGCCAGGGCTTCGTTGTGGCCCGGCACGTCGATTTCCGGAATCACCTCAATGCCGCGTTCCGCGCAGTAGGCCACCAGCTCTTTCAGTTCCTCCCGGGTGTACATGCCTCCATGGGGGATTCCGTCTCCAAAGGTTTCCGCCCTTTTGGAGGCCACGCTTTCCAGCCTGGGATAGCCGGGAACGGGCAGCCGCCAGCCCTGGTTGTCCGTCAGGTGCAGATGCAGTTTGTTGAATTTGTAGTAGGCCATCAGGTCCGCGAACTTTTTCAGGTCCGCCAGCGGGATAAAATGGCGCGCCGGGTCCACCATCAGTCCGCGCCAGGGGTAGCGCGGCTTGTCCTTGATGACGCCGCAGGGGATGCCCTCCGGCTGTGCGGCAAGCTGGTCCTGGAGTTGGCGGAGGGTGGCCTGTCCGTACAGCCTGCCTTCCCGGCCGCCGGAAGCCAGATGCACGCCGCCGGGGGTGACGGCCAGCCGGTAGGCATCCTTGCCCAGGGAAGCTTCGGCCTTGTCGGAAAGAAGCTTGAGCGTCCTGGTGGCCTGCGGTTTCAGTTCCGTGCGCCCCGGCTCCGGAATAATGCTGTATTTGTCCGCGGCCACGGACGGAAGGATCGCGCACAACAAAATTCCGGCAAATATGGAGAGAAGATGTTTCATGTTTCCAGTATAAGCCGCTCCCGGGAAAAGTCCGTCAAAAAATGTCGATTTTAAATCAGATGGCTCTTTTTATGGCTCAAGATATTGTGACGACACGATCTAGGGCAATTGTCTGAAAGCCGGAGCGCACATGTCAGCGCGGGTGATTTTACCGTTGCTGATTGTCAACTGTAGCATGACGACTTTGACGGTATCTGTCATAGATTGTTCCAGATCGATTTCGATCAGGGTATCGGAATAGCGCGTATTTTTGACGTTTATATTGCAGCAGCTGCGTTGGATGGCATTAAACTTGCTTGTCAGATAATCGACATAGGTATCTGCTCCGCGCATGGTATCAAAGACCCATTGTGAGGCGTATTCAAAATCAGCGGCTAATACATCACGAAGTCCGTTTGTAGAGCGTTTTTCCCATGCGTTGGCAACGAGTAAGGCTATTTTTTCAGCGGTGTGTAAGGCAGACATAGATACATTAATTTGGAATCAATTTAAATTTTATCGGAATCATCTACTTTAATCCTATCCCGCTTCAGTTATTTGAATTTTATCCATCTGGTCATTGGATAAGAAAGGCTCATCGTCACAATCGGTGGATGACCCCACAAAAGAACCGCAAGGAAAAGAACGATTCGTTGAAAAACAAGTTGGGCATGGAGGGACGTATTCCTACCATGCCCGCTGTGTATCATAGAAACTTCAAAATACTCTACACCACAGGCACCCCTCAAGCCACAACTTCACGTGTAGAATACATTACCACTCGTCCTATTACCTGCCCTCAATGTCGTAGTCGTACACTAAAACTCTACGACCACTACTCGCGCAAAGCCGCCTTCATCAATCATGAAGGCGTCAGAAGAACATTGCTCATCAAAGCAAAACGCTACAAATGTCAGCGCTGCTCCCACCTCTTCCGGGAACCCATGGAAGGCCTCCTCCCTAAAAAGCGATCCAGCGAACAATACAGGCAAATGATTGCCCATGAATACTGCAAAAACGTCAACAACAAAACCATTGCTCGTGAATTCGGCCTCTCCCAAAGCACCGTAGAACGCATCATCCACGAACGTTTCCACCTCAAAATCAAAGAAGCCCTCAACTACCCCGCGCCCCTCATGATAGGTATCGACGAACACACCATCCACAAAGGACGAACATTCGCCACCACCATCGCCGACCTGGGCAATCACCGCATCTACGACATCATCGAAGGCAAATCACTCACTCAAATAGAAAGAAACTTAAAACGTTATAAAAACAGAGACAAAGTACAAATGGTCTGGATGGACCTAAGCTCCAGCTACAGAAACATCGTGCGCAAATGCTTCCCCAACGCCAAAATAGTAGCAGACCGCTTCCACGTCATCCGTATGATCCAGCACCACTTCATGGAATTCTGCAAACAGGCCCAACAAACCATACGCTGGCAGCGCCCCATCATCCATCCTCTCAGAAAAAAAGCCAGCAACCTCACCCCGCGAGAAAAACAAACCTTACATCAACTCTTTGAACTCAATCCTGCCATCCACGCCTGTCACACCTTTAAGGAACAACTCTGCGACCTGTTGAGACTTAAAACTCAAAACATCAAACAATGCCGCAACAACCTGCGCAAACTCAAGGAAATGATGGACTCACTCACTCACCATGCACCTGCGGAAATGAAAAAAATAGGTATCACCATCAGAAAATGGTTTACGCCCATCATCCGCATGTGGCACTTCGTCCAAAACAACGGCATCACGGAAGGCTTCCACCGAAAAATGAAACTCATCCAACGACGAGCCTACGGCTATCGAAACTTTCAAAACTACCGCTTGCGCGTGCTGGTTGAATGTGGTGGATTTAATCGATGAAAAACGCTCCAAAATTCCTCTTCCCACCGATTTTGGGGTTGACCCATAAGAAAACGTCATAAAAGCTTAACATTCCAATTTCACCATCTAACCGAACAACAGACTATTCTATCTTACCTGATGGCCAAAATCGTCCAAGTCGCTTTTCAGTGAGCTAAGATCCCTTTTTTAATTGAAGAAAAACTGGCAGCCCCACCAGGACTCGAACCTAGAAATACTGAACCAAAATCAGGTGTGTTACCAATTACACTATGGGGCTGTCTGCTCAGGCATTCCTGCCGTTGCGGGCCGCAGTAAACCACACGGGGCACAGTCTGGCAAGAGAAAAAATCCGAAAGGCGGGAATATGCTGCTCCGCCGATGTCTGGAACAGGCAGATGCGGATTTCATTTTTCATTCCTGGTTGAATGCCTTGCCATGATCAGCTGTTGACCCCGTATTGTTCCGGATCTTCCGCTACTCTGAGGGTTCCCTCATCCCCGGAAGAATCATTCAAATAACTCTTTTTCCTGACATCCATGATGTTATCCGCCCACAGCTCACACTGGCTCATGACGGTTTGAAGAGCCTCCGGCACATCATCGGGCGGGTACTTGTATTTTTTCAAAAGACGTTTGATCATGGTGCGCATTTTTGCCCGCGCCTGGGTGCGCTTTTGCCAGTCGATGGTGCTGTTTCTGCGCAGAGCCTCCGTCAGTTCCCTGCTCACGGCGATCAGCTCGTTATTTTTATAGAAATCCTTAACGGCCTGCGGCCTGTTCAGCGCGTCGTAAAAAGCTTCTTCTTCGGGGGAAAGGCCATGATTTCTGCCTTCCTTGCGGGCTTCCGCCATCTGTTTCGCGAGTTTCAGCATCTCCGCGATGACTTCCTCATTGGTAATTAAGCCATTGATGTAGGAATTAATCAGCCGCTGCATCTTCTCGCTGAATTTTTCCGACTTGACGATGTTGGTCCTCTTGTAAATGGAGACCTGCTCCAGAATCAGCTTTTTAAGCAATTCCAGGGCAAGGTTCTTTTCTTTCATCCTTGCAATTTCCTCCAGAAACGTTGGGTCAAAAAGTGAAAACTCCCTGGAAACATCGGAGAACAGGTTGATGACCCCTTCGCTTCGGATGCTTTGTTTTAGAAGTTCGTTAATCCTGTCATTCATCTCCTTCAGGGAGATTTTCTTTCCGGCTCCCGCGTTTCTGAGCCTTTGCACCAGGACTCGGACGGATTCAAAGAAGGCTGCCTCGAACCGGTCGGCTTCCTGGGCGATGGAGGCGCACAGGGACAGAGCCTGGCGCAACATGAGCGCTTCCTTAAGGAAACATTCCTGTTTCTTTTCCTTATCCCTGCCTATGATAAAGTTAACCGCGCCGCTGATGGTTCTGGCCCGTTCCAGATCAGTGCCCGTTGTGAATTTGGAATAATCAAATCCATGGAACAGGTCCCGGCAGATGCTGAGTTTTTCCAGAAACTTCGGATAAGCCGCCGTCGCCACGTCGGTATCTCCGTAGTTGGCTTTATCCCGGTTCGTATAGTCGTTCATCGCCTGTTTCAGGGCAGAGGCTATGCCCACATAGTCTACCACCAGGCCGCCTTCCTTGTCGCCGAATACACGGTTGACGCGGGCAATGGCCTGCATGAGGTTGTGGCCGTTCATCGGCTTGTAAACATACATGGTTGCCAGGGAAGGCACGTCAAATCCGGTCAGCCACATATCCACCACAATGGCGATTTTCATCGGGCTGTCGTTGTCCTTGAACTCCGTGGCCAGTTCATTCCTGTAGCTCTTGTTGCCGATGACTTCCCTCCATTCTTCCGGATCATTATTTCCAGAGGTCATCACCACCTTCACCTTCTCCCTCCATTCCGGGCGCAATTCCAGCATGCGCCGATAGATTTTCATGGCGATGGGGCGAGAATAAGCCACGATCATGGCCTTCCCGGTCAGCAGGTTTTCCCGATAATGCTCATAGTGGTCCAGTATGTCATGGACAAGGGAGTCAATGGTGTTGTCGTTGCCCAGAATGGCTTCCATTTGCCCCAGCTGCTGCTTGCTGCGCTCAATCACATCCGGGTCGGCGTTGGAGGCCATGATGTCGTATTCGTCATCAATCCGCTTCAAGGTGTCCTGATCCAGATTCAGCTTGATCACCCGGCTTTCATAGTAAACGGGGCGGGTGGCTCCGTCTTCTACCGCCTGAGTCATGTCATAGACATCAATGTAGTCCCCGAATACTTCGCGGGTGCTTCTGTCTCTGGTTGAGATGGGAGTGCCCGTAAAGCCGATATAGGTGGCATTCGGCAGGCTGTTGCGGATCATGCGCGCCGTGCCGACAACTCTTTTGGCAATTTTCTCGCCGTCTTCGTTTGTGAAGATCCTGATCTTTTCCGCCAGTCCGTATTGCCCCCGGTGGGCTTCATCCGCCATGACGATGATATTTCTGCGTTCGGAAAGAGCCTCATGGGATTCCTCAAACTTCTGCATGGTGGTGAAGAAAATTCCGTTGGCTTTCCTCCCCTGTAAAAGCTGTTTCAGGTGTTCCCGGCTTTCTGCCCGGATGGGTTCCTGCCTCAGAAAGTCCCTGCATTTGGCGAATTGACCGTATAACTGATCGTCCAAGTCGTTTCTGTCGGTAAGCACAACGATGGTCGGGCTTTCCAGAGCCTCTTGCAGAAGGTGGGCGTAAAAGACCATGGACAGTGATTTGCCGCTCCCCTGCGTATGCCAGAATACTCCGCCCTTGCCATCGGTAAGAGTGGCGTCCCGGGTAGATTCAATGGCCTTTTTGACGGCAAAATACTGGTGGTAGCCCGTCAGAATTTTAATGGTCTCTTTTCCGTTATTGGAGAAACAGATAAAGTTTTTGAGAATATCCAGCAGGCGTTGTTTCTGGAACAGTCCCTCGAAAAAGGTGTCGAACTGGGCGAACCTGGTATTTTCATAACTGCCGTCGACCGTTTTCCATTCCATGAAACGGTCTTCTCCGGAGGTAATGGTTCCGGCCTTGGAAGTCATTTGATCGCTCATCACGCAAATGGCGTTGTAAACGAACATGGAGGGGATTTCCTTCATGTAATTGCGAAGCTGCCGATAGGCTTCGGACGCATCCGTCTCTTCCCGGGACGGAGATTTCAACTCAACAAGCACTACGGGCAAGCCGTTCAGGAACAGAATCATGTCCGGCCTCTTGCAGCTGTTTTCCATGAATGTCCATTGATTGGCCACGACAAAGGAATTATTGGCCGGATTGCTGTAATCCGCCAGATAGACAATGTCGGAGCGGAGTTCTCCTTTGTCGCGGTATTGTACGGAAATGCCGTTTTGCAGATAGTCCATAAAGACGGCATTCCGCTGTACAAGCTCTCCATTATCAATGTTTTTTAATTTGTTAAGCGCTTCCGTCACAGCCCCTTTCGGCAGAGCGGGGTTTAAGTGGAAAATGGCGCTTTTCAATTCATCTTCATAAAAGGGAAGGTGATAGTCGCGCTCTACATCGGGGCCGTAAACGTGGGTGTAGCCCATGTTCTGGAATAGTTCCACTACAGACTTTTCATAGCTGTCTTCCGTGTATGCTCCTGCCATCTGAATGCATGCTTCAAGGTTGATGATGAATGTAATTATACAACTTTCTGTTGAAAATCAATCATTTTGTGATGAGAAAAGACGTTGGAATATCGGTTGGCAATGATGTTGATTAGGTTGTTGAACAAATATTGGAATATTTGTTCTTGGGCAAGATTAGAGTAGGCTAAATGATAATTTAGCGGCTTAGAGTCGGATGTCCGAAACATCAACTTCGCCGGACATCAGCTTGGGCAAAAGAACATCGCGCAATGCAGCCAATCTCTCGCTCTGTTCTTCGTTTTCCTTGATTGCCTTAATAATCGGAAGAATGAGCCGTAGATAATCAGGCATTTTGTCTTCGTCAAGTACCGGAATGGGTAAGGATTTGATCGTCGTGAGACTCAAATTTGCCTGAACAGCTTGTTGTACGCGCTTCGCATAATAATCAGTATGCCATCCACCGATGAAGCAAGTGTAAACATACTCAGGCAAGACTTTTTCGGTATCAACACGAATTATTGCAACAGCTTGATTAGTATTTGCCGGCAGTACATTTTCGTCAATCAGAGCGAAGCGGCCGAGTGTACCTGCAATAGTAAAGACAACATCGCCGGATTGAATTACTGATCTTTTCAACAGCGTGTTAGTTTTCTCATCAATGAAGGCAAATTTGCTTTTGTCTATGGAGTGGTTGTCTAAGATTGATTCAGCTTTTATGAAATTGATTCCACTTCCGACAAAAGGCTTGCCAAGTGTAGTCGGTGTTGTCCCCTTAGTAACAACATGGCACAGCTCAGACAACGGTATCTGCGTCATTCTTTCAAGTTCGGGATTGTCAGTAAAACGGCCCTTGAAAATTGCGCGAAGTTGCTGCTGCAAATTATCATTTATATCCGTATTAAGTTGTATTTTTTTATCAAGTGCCTCCAAAACTCCTGCTATTTTTTCCTGTTCCTCATAAGTAAAATATGGGATCTCATATTTCATTATGGCTGTCTTATCTCCACGAGGCATCTTCGTACCTTTGGATGTGATCATTGAATAATTGAAAAATGTATCATCTGTAAGAACATAGTAGAGAAATCTCTTGCTGATGCCGTCCTTCGCTCTCAATACCAGAACATCATTGGAGCATCCGCCATTAAATTCAGCAAACCATATTTTTTTGAAATATGGTCGAATATTTGATACCAAAACATCTCCTGCTTGAAACGACTGTGTTTGTGCCACACTGGGGAGTGAGGATGCTTTGGTGATGCCGCCTTTGTTAGAAATCATATTTTCTGTGGATATGTAGCTCTCATATCCCAAGGAAGCCACATTAACTTTGCCCTTGGCATAATCGCATATATCCGAAAGATTATATTTCATATCCAATAGCCCCTAATCGTTCCTTTATTTCCATTTCAAGCTTGTGGGATTTCGCGAAAAGATCGGACAGTTCGGAAGTCAAACGGGCCATTTTTTCTTTAAAAGGTTCTCCGTCGTCTTCCTGTTCCTCAATTCCGACGTAGCGGCCGGGGGTGAGGATGTAGTCCTGCCGTTTGATGGTTTCCAGATCTGCGATGGCGCAGAATCCCCTGACTTCCGCCAGGGCGCCTTTCTGGAAGGCTTCAAAGGCATCGGCCAGTTTCCGGATATCTTCCTCTGAAAAGTCGCGGTGCTTGCGGGTGACCATGGTTCCCATTTTCCGGGCGTCAATGAACAGCGTTTTGCCTTTCTGCCTCTTGTTTTTGCTGATGAACCAGAGGGTTACGGGAATGGTCACGCTGTAGAAGAGGTTGGGGGGCAGGGCGACGATGCCTTCCACCAAATCCGCCTCAATGATGTTTTTGCGGATTTCCCCCTCACCGGAAGACTGGGTGGACAGGGAGCCGTTGGCCAGCACCAGCCCGATTTTCCCGTTCGGGGCAAGGTGGTGGATCATGTGCTGGATCCATGCGTAGTTGGCGTTGCCCGCGGGGGGAATGCCGTATTTCCAGCGGACGTCGTCCCGCAGCTGGGGTTGTCCCCAGTTGGAGAGGTTGAAGGGAGGGTTGGCCATGATGAAGTCCGCCTTAAGGGAAGGATGCAGGTCCTTGAAGAAGGTGTCCGCCTGGTGGGGGCCGAAGTCGGCTTCAATACCCCGGATGGCCATGTTGATTTTTGCCATTTTCCACGTATCCGCATTGCTTTCCTGCCCGTAAACGGCGATGCCGTCCTTCCTGCCGCTGTGCGCCTGAAGGAATTTGACGCTCTGCACGAACATGCCCCCGGAGCCGCAGCACGGGTCGTAAACACGGCAGTTGTCAAAGGGTTTCAAGATGGCGACGATGGTTTTGACGATGCTGGCGGGGGTATAGAATTCGCCGCCTTTCACGCCTTCATAGGCGGCGAACTGGGCGATGCAGTATTCATAGGTCCTGCCCAGCAGGTCTTTCCCCGCCTCATCATCGCCCATGTCCATATTGGTGAAGATGTCCACGACGTTGCCCAGCACCCGTTTGTCCAGATCCGGACTGGCGTAGTTTTTGGGAAGGACATTTTTCAGGCTCCTGTTTTCGGTTTCGATGGCAAGCATGGCTTCATCAATGACCTTGCCGATTTCTTCCGTGTGCGCCGCCGCGGCGACGGCGGACCAGCGCGCTTTTTCCGGGATAAAGAAGATGCTTTCCGCCAGATATTCGTCACGGTCATTTTCAAAGCCTTCCTCCTCCGCCAGGAGCGCCTGGAATTTCCGTTCAAAGACGCAGGAGATGTAGCGCAGGAAAATCAGGCCGACGATGACTTTGCGATAGTCTGCGGCGGGGATGTGTCCCCACAGTTCGCAGGCGGCGTCCCATATTTGTTTTTCAAAGCCAATGTTGGCGTTATTTTTTTCAGCCATTGCAGTTATAGTTTTACGAAGAGGGAGTTTAAGGAAGATATGGGATGCGTCAAGATTCAAGGGAGAGGAATGGGGCGTTATGAAGATAGCCGGATAAGAAACTTCTGGAGTCCGTTCATCTTTCACCTGTGCCCGTCTCTTTGACATATCAAGAGCGTTTTTCAGTCCAGGCGCTTTGGTTCTCCGGGAAGTATAGATGATTAAAAAACGGGAGAGAGGCGGCCTCTAATGCTCTTTTACAATGTTCCTGGTATAGCTCAACCGTTTGAACATCAGCAAGGGAATGGCTACTCCAATCACCAGGGAGAAGATAATGAAGAAGGCCGTGATGCCGTTTTTGCAGATATCCACGATCAGCCTGTTCATGGTTTCCATGTCCTGGTTTTCCTGCATGAACTGCATCAGGGCCAGGATGGTCTTGTAGGCATACACGCCGGGAATCATCGGCAGAAGGGAGGGGAAGGCGAAGATTTCCGCGGGGCATTTCACCAGCTTGGCCGTCAGCACGCCCAGCATGCCGATGGTGAAGGCGGCAATAAAGGTGGCGCTGGAGATATCGATGGACCAGGAGTGCATCATGTAGAAGCGGAAGGCGTGACCGACGGCCGCGAGCAGGGCGGAAACGGCGATCGCCCGCTTGGGGGGATTGGAAATGACGGCAAAGCCCGTAGCCGCTATGGCGGCCATCAGGCCATCCCAGAGGATGGAAGAGAAGAAGTCCGGATTCATAAGCTGTTCACCCCCAGAATAAGCATGGTTGCGGAAAGGCCGATGGTGATGCAGGTGATTATCATGATGGAATGGACGCCCCGGGAAATCCCCATCAGGATGTGGCCGTGCATCAGGTCCATGATGGAGTTGATCATTTGCACGCCGGGAACCAGGAACAGAACGCTGGTGGCCAGCGCGATCTGGGGCGTCTCCCCGAACTGGAAGATGACGGCGCAGGCCGCCGCCATGGAGGCCGTGAACGCGGACAGGATGACCACGCCCAGGGGATTGAATTTCAGCCGTGAGAACTGCTGCTTTGCCAGAAAGCCCAGCAGGGTGGCGCCGAAGACGGTCAGCATGGCCCATATATCCCCGTTGAACAGGCGGCAGAAGGCGGCGTTGCCCACGCTGACCAGCAGCAGGTCCGTCCAGGGGGAAAAGCGTTTGGTTGCCGCAATGGACCGGAAGGCCCGCTCCATTTCCTCAATGCTGACGTTGTTGTCCACGGGAAGCCAGCTCAATTCGCTGAGCTGCTGGATCAGGTTCAGGTTGAAGGCCAGGGGTTTCAGTTTCCTGACGGAAGTCCGGCGCAGGTTCTCGTCATCAGTGCTGATGAGGCTCATGGTGATGTTGCGCTGGAAGATAGTCATGTCCGCCGCGTACCCGTAAGCGGCTGCAATGCGGGAGATGTTGCGCACGGCCCGGTTGGTGTGCACCCCGGCGCCCATGAGCGTAGTGGCGTATTCCAGCAGGAACTCGGACAGGGCCTGAATCTGGTCTGTATGGGGCATGGCGGAAGAGTGGGGAAGGGGAGGGTCAGGAATGGGTCCGCTGTTTTCTGGCGGCGTAGTCCCGCTGCTGGTCCCCGTCCGTGGCCCCTACGGAGAAGTAGGCGCTTTCCGGGTGGGAGAATACCAGCGCGCAGACGGCGGAAACGGGCTGCATCATCCATGTTTCCGTCAGGCTCATGCCCGCCTCTTCTCCGGCATGGAGCAGGCGGAACACGGTTTCCTTTTCCTGATGGTCCGGCTGGCTGGGGTATCCGCAGGCCGGGCGCACTCCCGTTCCGGCGGGTATGCCCCACAGCACGCGCAGTTTTTCATGGGCGGCCCCGGCAAAGGCTTCCACCAGCCGGTCCGCCAGGGAACTGACCAGAAGGGCGCGGTAGGAGTCATTCCTGGCTTCCCATTCCTGCGCCCACCGTTTGGCTCCGTGGATGCTGACGGCCATGGCCCCGATGTAGTCCTTTACCCCTTCCGGGGCGATGAAGTCCGCCAGGGCCAGACGCTTTCTGCCCTGGGCGTTCAACTGCTGCCGCTGGGTCAGCAGGGTGGCCTGCGGAACGGTTCTGGATTCATCCGTCCAGACGGTGATGTCGTCATGGTTGGGAGCGGAATTGGCCGGAAAGATGCCGATGACGCCGCGGGCCTGGTAGCGGTTTTCCTTCACGGCCTGTTCCAGCAGGTCGCGGGCATCCTTGTACAGGGCCGCGGCGGCGTCCGCCTTGGCCGGGTCCTTGGTGCGGAATTCCTGCCGGGAGTCGCTCCAGACACCATGCAGTTCCCAGGCATGGAAGAAGGGCGTCCAGTCGATGCGGCCGACCAGTTCCTGAATGGTCACGTAATACCGGGGATCGTCGCTGCAGCAGCCGCAGCTCACGGGACTGTGCAGGCTGCCGATGGAAACGGGGCCCAGACGCTCCGGCACGGGCGGCACATAGCCGCCGTCCGCGCCCCGCCAGCGCAGTTCCCGTGCTTCCTCCAGGGAGAGGAAGTCCTTCGAAGGCTTGTTTTCGTGGCTGGTGCGCAGTTCCTCCTGCCGTTCCTTGACGGCGGAAATGTAGGAATCCTTCTTTTCTCCCACCAGGGCCGCGGCGGCGGGCACCACCTGGGAGGCGTCCACGGTATGGACCACGGGCCCCTCGTAATGGGGGGCGATCTTCAGCGCCGTGTGCAGGGCGGACGTGGTGGCGCCCCCCACCATCAGGGGAACGGTCATGCCGCGGCGCTGCATTTCCGCCGCCACGTGGGACATTTCCTCCAGGGAAGGGGTGATGAGGCCGGAGAGCATCACCAGGTCCGCATGCTCCTGTTCCGCGCGGTCCAGAATCGTGTCGCAATGAACCATCACGCCCAGGTCCACCACTTCAAAGCCGTTGCAGCCCAGAACCACTCCGACGATGTTCTTGCCGATGTCATGCACGTCCCCCTTCACGGTGGCGATCACGGCCTTGCCCGTTTTGGAAGATCCTTTCTTGTCCGCCTCAATGTACGGGGTCAGCCATGCCACGGCCTGCTTCATCACGCGGGCGCTCTTCACCACCTGGGGCAGGAACATCTTTCCGTCGCCGAACAGTTCCCCCACCACCTTCATGCCGTCCATCAGCGGGCCTTCAATCACCTTCAGGGGGGAACCCAGTTCCTTGAACGCCTCTTCCGTATCCGCGTCCACAAACTCGGTGATCCCCTTGACCAGGGCGTGTTCCAGCCTCCCGGTCACGGGCTGTTCCCGCCAGGCCAGCACGGGTTTCTTTTCCGCGCCCGCCTGCGCTTTTTCCGCGGCCAGCTTCTCCGCGTAATCGGTCAGGCGTTCCGTGGCGTCCGGCCTCCTGTTCAGCAAAACGTCTTCGATCAGCTCCAGCCTTTCCTTGGGAATGTTGTCGTACACCTCCAGCATGCCGGCATTCACGATGCTCATGTCCAGCCCCTGCCGGGTGGCATGGTACAGGAAGGCGGAATGCATGGCTTCCCGCACCGGGTTGTTGCCCCGGAACGCAAAGGAGACATTGGAAATGCCGCCGGAAATGTGGGTATGGGGCAGGTGGGTGGAAATCCAGCCCGCCGCCTTGAAGAAATCCAGGGCGTAATTGGCGTGTTCCGGAATGCCCGTGCCGACGGTCAGCACGTTCGGGTCAAAGATGATGTCCTCCTCCGGGAACTGCACCCGGTTCACGAGCAGGTCATAGGCCCGCCGCGCGATGCGGATGCGGTCCTCGTAGTTGGCGGCCTGTCCTTCCTCGTCAAAGGCCATCACGACGACCGCTGCCCCGTACCTCTTGATCAGGCTGGCTTTCCTCAGGAATTCCTCCTCTCCTTCCTTCAGGGAAATGGAGTTGACGATGCCCTTGCCCTGCATGCATTGCAGCCCGGCTTCCAGCACCTCCCATTTGGAGGAATCTACCATGAAGGGGACTTTGGCGATGTCCGGCTCCGCGGAAACCAGGTTCAGGAAACGGACCATGGCCTCCCGGCTTTCAATCAGGCCGTCGTCAAAGCAGAAGTCCAGCACCAGCGCGCCGTTTTCCACCTGCTGGCGCGCGATGGAAACCGCCTCCTCATAGTTCCCCTCCCGGATCAGGCGGGCGAATTTGGGGGAACCCGCCACGTTGCAGCGTTCTCCGACAAAAAGGGTGTTTTTTTCACGGGTATGGTTGTAAGCCTCGTACCCGGACAGGCGCAGGGCGGGGGACTGGGCGGCAGGAATGCGGGGGGGAAGCCCCTCCACGGCCCGGGCGATGGCGCCGATGTGTTCCGGAGTGGTGCCGCAGCAGCCGCCCACAATATTCAGGATGCCCAGGGAGGCATACTCCTTCATGAATGCCGCCATGTCTTCCGGAAGCTGGTCGTAGCCCGTGGGGCTGAGCGGGTTGGGAAGCCCCGCGTTGGCGTAAATGGAAACGTAGCAGTCCGCAAGCCCGGCGATTTCCTCGGCAAAGGGGCGCATCAAATCCGCACCCAGAGCGCAGTTGATGCCCACGGAGAAGGGACGGACGTGGCGGATGGAATTCCAGAACGCCTCAATCGTCTGGCCGGACAGGGTGCGCCCCGCCTTGTCCGTCAGCGTTACGGACACCATCACCGGAACGGCGGCGTCCGGCTGTTCGTCGAACACCTCTTCCATGGCGAACAGAGCCGCCTTGGCGTTCAGCGTATCGAAAACCGTTTCCAGCAGAATCAGGTCCACCCCACCTTCCAGCATAGCCAGCACCTGTTCCCGGTAGGCCTGCCTGAGCTGGTTGAAATTCACGGACCGGAAGCCCGGATCATTCACGTCAGGAGACAGGGAGCAGGTGACGGACATGGGGCCGATGGAGCCGGCCACAAAGCGGGGCCTGCCGTCGCGCGCCTCCGCCTCGTCGCAGGCGCGGCGGGCCAGGGAAACGGCGGCCAGGTTCATATCCCGCACCAGGGACTTCAAAACGGGGGAATCCACCACTTGCTGGAAGTAGGACTGGTCCTTGCGCTCCCCCTCTTCCGGATGATGCCAGAAATAGTCGTGTTGCCCGATGCTGGTTGCGCCAAAGGAACAGGTTTCAATGATATCCGCACGGCCCGTATCCAGAAAGCGGCGGTGCACGTCCAGAATCACCTCCGGCCTGGTCAGCACGAGAAGGTCGTTGTTGTTCTTCAGGTCGTTGGGATACAATTCCGTATCCGAGAAGCGCTCTCCCCGGTAATCCTCCTCCTTCAGCTTGAACTTCTGGATATTAGTGCCCATGGCGCCGTCCAGGATTACAATCCTTTTGCGCAGTTGATCTTTGAGATAATCAAGACGTTTGAGTCGGGATGCTTTGGTCATAAGCGGGCGCGGAAAATCTACAGCCCGTACCCTCCGTGAACAAGGATAATTGACGTCACCCCTTTTCCGGGACGGGCGCGTATCGGGAAAATGCCCTTGCGGGTGAATTTCCCGAGGTAGAGGTATTGGAGAAAGGCATGTCCGGACTCGCCGTGCATCCCGAACCTCGCCAGGGGACGGAAAGCCGCCGCACTATCGCTATAAAGTCCGGCGACGGAAAAGCGTGCATGAGCCGGTACGCGGGCGGAAAGTGATCGGGAAAACGTATTCTTGTTTCAGCACGGGGATGTGGAAACCGGGGAAAGGATTTTACCGTGATTCAGGATGTACGGCTTTGAACGTCTGCAAGTTTTTATTGGGAAGGATGACGTGCGGAAAAAGAAAAATGTTAATAGAATGTGTATAATATGTGAATAACTAATCAACGAGAATCTTGGAAAAGGCGCTGGAAACTTCCGGACGGGCGCACCGGAACAACACCGGAAAAAAGAAAAGGGGCGGGGAAGCTTTCCTCTCTAAATGAGTAAATGCGACTGCACCTACTATCTCTTTTATCAGGAAAAATGGAGAATTCCTGCCATCTTCCGGCAGACGGAATGCATGGGACGCAGGAGAAACCGGGGACGGCCTCCGCCTGACGAAATCATTCGGCCAGACTCGGATTCAGATTCTGGGGTTGCGGCTTCTCCTCCGGCAACATGCCGGGAGGAAGGAACAGGGCGGACGCGGGAACCAGCACGGGCTGGGGAATGCCGGGGCCTGACCAGGCTACGGACATGTGGTCCGGGCCGCCGTCCTCCTTGTGAATCACCTGGAGAAAATAAAACTTGCCCGCTTCCAGGTGAACGGGTTCGGATGACTGGTTGGGCTGGTTGGTCCAGTTATGGCGGTCGGAATATCCCTTCACGGTGGCAATGCAGCTCATGTCCTTCTGGGTGGCGTCCTTGCCCAGCCACAGTTCGGCGGAATCGTCGGAAGACAGATAAAGGCGGTATTCTCCGGTAGCCGGGACGCGGAGCAGGGCGGAATAACGGGCTCCGTACTGGTCGCCCAGATTTTCTGCGTCCAGCCGGACGATCTTCCGGATGTCGGAAGAAGGCCTTTCAAAAACCTTCTGGTGCGTCAAATCCTTTACCGAACCTCCCGGAATGCCGAACCACAGCTCCTGAACCACGCCGGAGGGAAACTCCTCCGCGGGGGAGTCTGCGGCTGTTCCTGCCAGGGCTGTGCAGAAAAGAAGGCTCAGAACGGTAAGAAAAACATTCATGCAGTGTCGGGTGGAGGGGATGCTCTCTGCAACGACTACGGGCGGCATGGAACCATTCTTTCAGAAACGGCGTCATTCTTTGGGGCCGGTGTCATCATTGCCGGTCTCCGTATCCTGTCCGGCGTCCCGGTGGCGGCGGGAACCGTTCCGCCAGACCATCCAGCCGATCAGGAAGGCGAGCACGCCCAGCCCGGCAACCCGGCGTGGTGTGGAAATGCCGGACTCTTCCGTCCCGGAGGGTTCCTTTTCCATCCCGGCCGGCTCCTGGGCCTGGAGGGAACCTGCAAGGAAAAAGGCCGCCAGCGCCGTGGCGGCAAGAGTGCGGTGGAGAGAAATAGGCCGTTTCATCTTTTGTGAAAGGTTAAAACAGGCCGGAACCCCATTCAAACATATTTCCCCGGCTGTCCCGATTTTCCGCAGGTCTGCGGCCTGTCGCCGCAGGAGGTCCGGCATTTCCGGGAAAAATGTGGCCGCGAACGTTTTTTTTACAGAAAAAACTTGCGGTGGCATGATGATCATGCTAATTTTCCTCCGTCCTCTACGGGACACACCAAGACGAAAGTCAAAGGGGTATTAGCTCAGTTGGTAGAGCGCTTCAATGGCATTGAAGAGGTCAGCGGTTCGAACCCGCTATGCTCCACCAGATTTCATGTACCGCAGGTTATTGATATTCAATACTTGCGGTACGTCTGTTTTTAGGAAGTGCAGTGCAAGCCCGAGTACAGCCACCTGTTTCCACAACTGATTGGCAATTACGCCGGAAAGTGCATGATAAAATAGGTGTCTTCATCATTCTTCCTTCCATCTCCTGCCCGGTTCAGATCCGTTGATTTTCCGCAGCAGCATACCGCAGGACAACTCGCTCTTTCCCCCACGCTTTCCGGCTCATACGCTCCGTTCCTCCGGGGGCAGCCCGCGTTTCGCTTCAATCTTCTCCGGCATCTCCACCTTCACGCTCTGAACGGAAGACATCTCCTTCTGGCACAAATTCGACTTCTCGTCCCTCTCGCTCACGGGCGTCGTCACCACGGAGGAAAGCCACGACTTTGAGGAAGACACTGCCGTCCGCATCAAGGCTCGATCGGAATACGTCAACGTTCAGGAACAAACAATTGCCAGGGCCCCCCTCGGCTCCGCGAAGGGAAGCGGGCGTTTTTCTAAGAAAAGCAGGGATTTCCATGCGGAAAAATACCGTCTTTCGTATAACAAACCCGAACGCCCACCATCCTGCATCCTACATCCCTTGTTATAGGGGGATTGGCCTATTGCGCCGATAAAAGGATTCGGAATTATGTAGAATAATCTTGTTGGAATATTGCATTGCTGCTAACGCTGATATTCGGTAATAAATTGGCGGGAGAGGCAGCCAAAACGACTGATACAAGACTAAAGTAAATAGTTCCGAAGAGTTTTATATAAAAAGGCCGCGCAGAACGGCCTCCTGACAAGGGAATTCACAGAAAGCATATGATGGAAGAAATCATCCTGAATAACGGAGTGGCCATGCCCGTTCTGGGCTTTGGCGTTTACCAGATACCGGACGCCGCCGAATGCGAACGCTGCGTGCTGGACGCGATTGAGGTCGGCTACCGCTCCATTGACACGGCGCAGGCCTACCGCAATGAGGAAGCCGTGGGCCGCGCGGCGGAAAAGAGCGGGGTACCCCGCGGGGAACTGTTCATCACCACCAAGGTATGGATTTCCAACGGCGGTTATGAAAAGGCGAAGGCTTCCATCGAGGAATCCCTGAACAAGCTGCGCACGGACTATCTGGACCTGCTGCTCATCCACCAGCCCTTCAACGACTATTACGGGACCTACCGGGCCATGGAGGAGGCGTACCGCGCCGGAAAAATCCGCGCCCTCGGCGTCAGCAACTTCTATCCGGCCCGCTTTATCGATCTGGCGGAATTCTGCGAGGTCAAGCCGGCCGTCAACCAGATGGAAACGCACGTCTTCCACCAGCAGGTCCAGATACGGGAGGTCATGAAGAAGTACGGCACCCGCCTGGAATCCTGGGGGCCCTTTGCCGAAGGGCGCAACGGATTTTTCGACAATGAAGTGCTGAAAGCCGTTGGCGCGCAGTATGGCAGGACGGCGGCCCAGGTCGCCCTCCGCTTCCTGGTCCAGCAGGGCATCATTGCCATTCCCAAATCCACCCACCGGGAGAGAATGGTGGAGAATTTCAATATCTTTGACTTTGAACTCTCCCCGCAAGACATGAAAGCCATCGCCGCGCTGGACAGAGGAGAAAGCCTCTTCTTTTCCCATGAAGACCCCGCAACGGTGGAATTCCTGATCAATTACGGAAAATGAAAGGATGAGGCGCATTCCGGCAGGGAAGAGGAACAGTCCGGACAAAAAGGCCCATCCACGGGGGAGGCATGAAAAGCTTTCCGGGAATTTCCGCCCCTGAAGGCGCAGGAACCTTCACAAGTTCCTGTGCCGCTTCCCGTTCTTGCGGGGTGCGGCGGAATGCAGTAACATGAATGGAACAAACGCATGATCTTGATTTTTGAAGCATTGCTTGCGGGCTACATTTTCTGGCGGGCCATCCTGCCGTTGCGTCTGCATTGGGGATGGAAGGCGGCGCTTTCGGCGCTGCTGGCCGTGGCGGCGTTCAAATTCCACCTTCTGCACCTTTTCGGCGGCCCCATGTTTTTCTCTCCGGTTCTGCCGGAGTGGCTGCTGCTCGCCGCCGCGTGGCTGTTTTCCGTCCTGTTCCTGTTCTTCTTCCTGCTGCTGGCCGCCGACATCGTGGGCGGGCTTTATCGCCTGGTACTGTTCTGCCTCCGGAAAAAAAAGTCGGAGCGCTTCCGCACCATCGTCAACAGGGTGAACCTGGGTTTGCTGGTTCTTTCCTCCGTGCTCGCAACCGTGGGCGTCATCGGCGGGACCAGCGTGCCGGGAGTGCGGGAAGAAACGATTGCAGTCGGCCATCTGCCGGAAGAGGCGGACGGCATGACGATTGCGCTGCTGGCGGACCTCCACGCGGACGGCATCACGCGCGCCGACCGCATCCGCAGGATCGTGCAGCGCACGAACTCGCTGAATCCCGACCTTGTCGTGATTGCCGGGGACTTCGTGGACGGCACGGTTCCGGTGCACGGAGAGGACCTGCGGCCTCTTGCGGACCTGAAAGCCAGGTACGGCGTGTTCGGCGTTCCGGGCAACCACGAATATTATTCCGGCTATGAGGAATGGATGGAATTTCTTCCGACGCTCGGCGTCCGGATGCTTCCCAACGAACATGTCCTGACGGGCGGCGGAAACGTCGTTCTGGCGGGAGTGACGGATCCCGTGGCCGGGATGACGGGCAGGGAAGAGCCGGATATCGGCAAGGCGCTGGAAGGAGCGCCGCCGGGGAAAGCCCGGATTCTCGCCTCCCACCAGCCGCGCCTTGCCCATGAGGCGGCGCGGCAGGGCGTGGACCTCCAGCTCTCCGGCCATACGCACGGCGGCATGATCACCGGAATTGACCGGCTGGTGGCGCGGTTCAATGACGGCTTTGTTTCCGGGCCGTACCGGGTGGGCTCCATGAAGCTGTACGTTTCCAACGGAGCGGGGATATGGAACGGTTTTCCGGTCCGCATCGGCGTTCCCGCGGAAATCGTCCTGATCCGCCTGAAAAGGGAATGAAAGACGGCCACGGCCACGTGCAAGCCGGGAGTTTTTTATTCCGGGAGGATGGTGAAATCTCCCGGAACGGACTGTTCAAGAGCGCCGGGCCTCATGCCCCGCCGTCCGGCACGGAGCATCTGATTTCATAATGCGGGTGTGAAAAATAGTAATGGTCCGGGAACAGCTCCGTTTCCATCACGATACGGTCGTATTCCCGGCTGAACAGGTCCGGGAACAGGAAGGCGGCCTGTTCAATGTCGCTGTGGTCCGTTTTCATGCAGACGCAGGAAAGTTCCTGCAGATGAATGATTTCCTCCGGAAGCGGCTCGCGGGACTGCTCCATGTCCACCTCAATGTAAAGGAAGCGTTCCGTGACGCCGCCGCGGCTCATCATCAGGATGCCCGCTTCCGATCCTGTTTTCAGTCCGCGGCGGCTGATGTCCTCCAGCGCGCGGTTGAATTTCAGGTGGTATTCCGTGCTGCGCTGCCTTCCGCGGTAGGGAAGGGCCCAGCAGTATTTTTCCGGAATTGCCAGCTTGATGGGTCCGTTGTGGAACCGGTAGTTCTCCGCGTGCCGGATGTGTTTCTGCATCTCGTCCAGGATGTGCAGCTTGGTGTTGATGGCACGGATCTTTTCATCCGCCAGCATGGACCCGTACGCGATGAGCTTGCCGTAGCGGATGCTCTTCTTGTCTTCCGTCAGGAATTCCGTGAACCGGTTCAGCGGAATGTCCAGCTCCACGCACAACTGAATGGCCTCCACGAGCTGGATTTGGGAGAAATCGTAATAGCGGTATCCTGTTTCCGTGTCCACATGGGCTGGCGGCAGAATGCCTATTTTGTCGTAGTAACGGAGGGATTTGATGTGGACCCCGGTTTGTTTGGAGATGTTTCCGATGGTCAGCAAATGTTTTTTGTCCATGTATGGCAGAAATAGTTTAAAAGGGGGAGAAAGTGCCCGGCATGAATTTTATGGAGAAATATAATAAATTGTTAAACAGTCGTTTATATAATTCCCTAGTTACCGTTTTTATAAAGATTAGGCTTCAGAATCCCTTCCTGCGCAAAGGGAAAAATTTGCATTGCGGAATTTCGTGTTGACCCTCCTATTATGGGAGGGTTTATAGCATAGACCTCACTGCATGATCCATGGAAAAAGAGTGCATGACAAATGTCCTTTTCCCGGCATGTTCAACCTTGTTTGCCAAATGAAATCCCACTTTGTTTTCTCTTTATTTCTTGCCGCGGGACCGCTCCTCTCTTCCTGCCGGGACGACGGAAGCGCGCAGGACCCCATGATGATGCCGGAGCCTGAAGTGACGGTGACGACGGTGCGCGGGGAGGAAATCCCCGTCACCTCCAATCTGCCCGGCCGCATGGAGGCCTTCCTTCAGGCGGAGGTGCGCGCACGCGTCACCGGCATCATTCAGGAACGCTTTTACCAGGAAGGGCAGAACGTCAAACAGGGCGACCTGCTGTTCAAGATTGAACCGGAGCCGCTTCAGGCGGCGCTGGACGAGTGCAAGGCCGCCCTGGACCGCGCGCAGGCCGTACTGACGGACGCGCAGGACAAGGCCAAAAGGTATTCCGCCCTGGTTTCCAAGGGGGCCGTGAGCGGCCGGGAGCACACGCAGTCCGTGGCGGAGGAAGCCCGCGCCCGTGCGGAATACGCCGCGGCGAAGGCCGCCCTGGAACGGGCCCGACTGGACCTGGAATACACCAATGTGACGGCTCCCATTTCCGGGCGGGTGCGCCGCGCCCTGGTCACCAAGGGGGCGCTGGTGGACCAGAACGGGTTCACCCACCTGACTACGGTGGAGCAGATAGACCCCATCTACGTCCGTTTCAGTTCCCCCTCCTCCCAGCGCAGCAGACTCCGCAGGGCCATTCTTTCCGGTCTGTGGAAGGAAATACCGCTGGAAGAAATCAAGGTCCGGCTGCTGCTCCCCAACGGAGAGGAATACCCGCATAAGGGCCATTTCTTCTTCTCGGACATGGCGGTGGACCCCGGCACGGACACCATTGAAATGAGGGCGCAGTTCCCCAACCCGGACCACGAACTGCTTCCCGGAAGCTACGTGCGCGTGGTCTTTGACAAGGCCGTCCGCAACCATGTCTTTTCCGTGCCGCGGGATTCCGTAATGCGCACGGCGCAGGGCGCTTCCGTCCTGGTCGTCGGGAAGGACGGCATTCTGGAAAGCCGCCCGGTGACGACGGAAACCATGAATGAAAAGAGATGGCTGGTCACCTCCGGCCTGAAGGACGGGGACAGGGTGGTCACCAGCAAGACAATGTTCCTCCGGCCCGGAATGAAAGTGAGCGTGAAGGAAGAGGCCGCTCCCCTGGAAAACTCCAACTGACCGCCAGACCATGCCTGACTTTTTCATCAACCGTCCCATTTTCGCGTGGGTGGTGGCCCTGCTGATCTCCCTGGTCGGCCTGCTGGCCCTTCCCATGCTGCCCGTAGCGCAGTACCCGGACATCGCTCCGCCCGTCATCACCATCCGCACCACTTATCCGGGGGCCTCCGCCCAGGTTACGGAGGAGGCCGTCACCGCCGTCATTGAGAAGGAAATCAACGGCGCGCCGGGCCTGCTGTACATGTCCGCCACCAGCGACTCCAACGGCATGGTGGAAATAGCCGTCACCTTCCAGCAGGGGACGGACCCGGACATTGCCGCCGTGGAAGTGCAGAACCGCCTGAAAATCGTGGAATCCCGCCTGCCGGAATCCGTACGCCGGGAAGGGGTGTTCGTGGAAAAATCCTCCAACAACATTCAGGCCGTCATTTCCCTGTCCTCCGACGGGGCGCTGGACGGCACGGAGCTGGGGGAACTTGCCTCCGCCCGCCTCATTCCGGAATTGAAGCGCGTGAAGGGCGTGGGCCGCGTGGAGCTGTTCGGGGCGGAAATGTCCATGCGCATCTGGCCGGATCCGGAAAAGCTGGAAGCCCTCCGGCTCACGCCCACGGACATCGTCAGCGCCGTGGCTTCCCAGAGCGAGCGTATCATCATCGGGGACATCGGCGGCGCGGCGGTCTCCAAAAACGCGCCGATCAACGCCAGCGTGGTGGCCAGCGAGGAATTGCACACGCCGGAGGACTTCGAAGCCATTGCGCTGAGAACGCTCCCGGACGGCTCCTCCGTCAAGCTGGGGGACGTGGCGCGCGTGGAACTGGGCGCCAACAATTACTCCTTCTTCTCCCGGTGCAACGGACTGGCCGCCACCGGCATGGCCATCAAGATGGCCCCCGGCTCCAACGCCGTGGAAACCATGGGGCTGCTGAGGGACAAGATGGACGAACTGTCCAAGGATTTTCCCCCCGGCGTTTCCTACCAAATCCCGTATGAGACCACCCACTTTGTGGAAATCTCCATCCAGAAGGTGGTCTCCACGCTGCTGGAAGCCATCGGCCTGGTGTTCCTGGTCATGTTCCTGTTCCTCCAGAACTTCCGGGCCACGCTGATTCCGACGCTCGTCGTTCCCGTGGCCCTGCTGGGAACCTTCGCCGTCATGTGGATTTCCGGATTCTCCGTCAACATGCTCACCATGTTCGGCATGGTGCTCAGCATCGGCATCCTGGTGGACGACGCCATCGTCGTCGTGGAAAACGTGGAGCGCATCATGCAGGAGGAGGGTCTGGACGCCCGGCAGGCCACCATCAAGGCCATGAAGCAGATCGGGGGCGCCATCGTGGGCATTACCGCGGTGCTGGTCTCCGTGTTCATCCCGATGGCCTTCTTCAGCGGGGCCGTGGGCAATATCTACCGGCAGTTCTCCGTAACCCTGATCGTTTCCATCTCCTTCTCCGCGTTCCTGGCCCTTTCCCTGACGCCCGCGCTCTGCGCCGCCATGCTGAAACCCTCTTCCGTGGAGCATCAGGACAAGAGGGGCTTCTTCGGCTGGTTCAACAGGACGATCAACCGCTCCACGGAACGCTATGGAAAAACCGTCTCCGGCATCATCAGGCGGCCCGTCCGTTCCCTCTTCGTGTACGTCCTCGTCATTGCCGGGGCCGGCTACCTGTACCTCACGCTGCCTTCCTCCTTCCTTCCGGAAGAGGACCAGGGGAGCTGCATGGTGCTTGTCTCCCTGCCGCCCGGCACCCTTCAGGAAGAAACGAGCGCCCGCCTGCGCGACGTGGAAGACTATCTGATGAAGAACGAACCGGTGAAGCACGTCTATTCCGTGGGCGGTTTCAGCTTCTTCGGCAGCGGGACGAACATGGCCATGCTCTTCGTCGGCCTGAAGGACTGGAGCGAGCGCACGGACCCGGCCCTGGGCGTCGGTGAAATCGTCAACCGGATCAATGGCCGCTTCATGAGCGATCCCCAGATGTTTGTCCTGGCCATGAACGTGCCGGCCCTGCCGGAACTGGGGAACTCCTCCGGGTTCGACTTCCGGCTCCAGGACCACGGCGGCATCGGCTACGAACGCCTGGTGGAAGCCCGCGAGGAGTTGCTCAGCCGGGCCGCTGCGGACCCCAGCCTGGCGGACGTCCACTTCATGGGCCAGGCGGACACGCCGCGCCTGGGCGTCTCCATTGACCGGGACAAGGCCTTTTCCATGGGCGTGCCCATGACGGAAATCAGCAACTCCCTGGCGGTCATGTTCGGCTCCAGCTATGTGGGGGACTTCATGCACGGCAGCCAGGTGCGCCGCATCATCATCCAGGCGGACGGGAAGAGCCGCCTGAGCGGGGACGACATTGAAGACCTGCACGTGCGCAACGAAGCGGGCAGCCTCCTGCCGCTCTCCTCCTTCGTTAATCTGGAATGGACGGCCGGACCGCCGCAGCTCACCAGGTACAACAACTATCCCTCCTTCACCATCAACGGCTCCGCCGCTCCCGGCAAAAGCAGCGGGGATGCCATGAAGACCATGGAGCGGATTGCCTCCTCCCTGCCTCCGGGGATCGGCTTTGAATGGACGGGGCAGTCCTATGAGGAACAGCAGGCCGGCTCCCAGGCCTCCCTCCTGTTCGGGCTTTCCATCCTGATCGTGTTCCTGGTGCTGGCCGCGCTGTATGAAAGCTGGTCCATCCCCTTCGCCGTCATTCTAGTGGTGCCGCTGGGGCTGATCGGGGCGCTCCTGGCCGTCTTCCTGAGGGACATGCCCAACGACATCTACTTCAAGGTGGGTCTCATCACCACCATCGGCCTTTCCGCCAAGAATGCCATTCTGATCGTGGAAGTGGCCAAGGAACTGTACCGCGACGGCATGGGCGTGATGGAAGCCACGGTGACGGCGGCCAAGCTGCGCCTGCGCCCCATCCTGATGACCTCCCTGGCGTTCGGCGCGGGCGTCATTCCGCTTGCCTTTGCGCGCGGCGCGGGCGCCGGAGCGCAGCAGGCCGTGGGCACGGGCGTGCTGGGCGGCATCATCACCGCCACGGTGCTGGCCATTTTCCTGGTTCCCCTCTTCTTCCGGCTGACGGCCGGGAAAAGAAAGAAGGTGTAAATCCGCCGGAGAATTTCCGGTGCAACGGGGCTGTTCCGCTTATGGGCAGGGCAGCCCCGTTGAATATCTCCCGTTCCGGATTTTGCGGAACCCGGTCATCCTTCATGATTCCTGAGGCTGGAAAAAGTTTTTGGAGTGCCGGATTTTTCCCATGCCTGCGCGGAATGAACGACATTTGATGTTGATAAAGAGAGATCGGAGCTGCGGGAACGTGCTGAAAACGGCATGCCGCCGATTCCTTCACATCTGGGGTTGAAGTTTGACTTATTTTTAAAAATATGGTACCATAAGGTGATATTTCAACTCAATCCCAAAAGAAAACTGCTATTTATGGATTTTAGGACTGGAAAAGGCCTGGGATGGCTGGCTCTCGGCGGAGTGGGAAGTTTTTCTATTTTTCATCTTCATGTAGATAATCTTATTAATGTACAACATTTTATTTGCAATGGGAATTGGAGTTCTCCCCCTCCATTTCAGGGGCCCGTGGCAGGTACGCCAAAGCCTCAACAACTGAAACCGTTCTTTCCGTTGCCGATCTTTCCCGAGACAGGGAAAAGAAAGTACTTGAGCTGGTTGAAAATCATTGCCGTTTCATGAACATCGGAAATGTAGAGGGACAGATGGCATGTTTCGGGGACCGCATTTTTAAGTATTTTGATAAAGGGCAGGTGGGCAAGTCTTTTATCATGAAAGATATAAAAAACCATACCCGCCCTTATGAAATTTTTGCCACGGATTTGTTGGATGTGAAGGCAAACAAGGCGGAAGGCAACAATTTATTTGATTATGAGGCGGTGGCAAAAATCCGTCTCACCCTTAAAAAAAGAGCGGGGCAGGTGAGGACGCAAATAATCACGAATTTTTACGGACTCAAGTTCCAGGGGGACAAACCTGAAATAGTTTATATTGATCGGATAAAGGAATAGGCCCCCCGGATTCTCCCTATCCCCGCGCCTTTCCTTTTCCAAAATTGGAGATAAGTGAAAGGTGCTGAAGCCGCTTGCCTTCCCAAATGGCCGGAGGTCGTGAACGGATCAAAATAGCGTACCTAGCGTACCGGATGTGTACGGATGGCAAACGGCATGCGGTCCCAGCATCGTCGCGTCATGCGGGGCGTGGAATTTTTTTCTGCCCGGCAGAAAGCCGTTGATCTTCATGAATGTGGGCGGCCCATGCCGGAATGAGGAGCATGGGGATTTTCCTTTGATGGAGCAATATTCCATCTTTGCCGGAAAAGCTGGAGAAAAAGTTTTTCATGGAATCCTGTTGACTTACAGTAACTGTAACCTTTAAACAGGAGACAAGGGGAAGCGCCGGAGTACGGCCTTCCCCGGATGAACCGGCCCGGTACGGACCGGTGCACAGGTCAACCATTCACCGGAACACCAGACATGAAGAGCAAATCAATCATAGCCGCCGTGGCGGCGTCACTCCTGACCGGGCTGGGATGTTCAGCCCAGGAACAGCCCAAAGTTTCCACGGAACCGTCCAGGATTCTCATCGCCTATTATTCCTGGGGCGGCAACACGAAGTACGCGGCCGCCCAGATCCAGAAGGAAACGGGGGGAACCTTGTTTGAAATCAAGCCTGTCAAGCCTTATCCCGCCGATTACCGGGAATGCACCGTGCAGGCCAAGAAAGAGATTCAGGAAGGAGCCAGGCCGGAATTGAGCGCCCGGGTGGAGGACCTCGGGAAGTACGACGTCGTGTTCATCGGGAGTCCCAACTGGTGGAGCACGATCGCCCCTCCCGTTTCCTCCTTTTTGGCGGGGCATGATCTCTCTGGAAAGACGGTGATTCCCTTTGTGACGCACGGGGGCGGCGGCATGGCGCGCTGCGCGGACGCGGTCCGCAAACTGTGCCCTAAGTCCTCCGTCCTCAAGGGCGGCGCCTTTGCCGGCGACGGAATCAGAACGTCCCGGGCCGCCCTGGCCAAGTGGGTCAATGACACAATCACCATCAACAAATAATGCTCCTGATGAAACGAATCCTTCTGGGAACGGCCTGTTCCCTCCTTTTCCTGATGAACTACACGGAAGCACAGACCATGAACAACAGCACGGAAGCCCTGTCGCCAAAGGAACGGCAGATTGCCGCCATCAGCGCCCATACCGCCCGCGGCGACATGGACGGACTCAAAACCGCCCTGGCCGCGGGGCTGGACGCCGGACTCAGCCTGAACGAGATCAGGGAAGTTCTCGTCCAGATGTATGCCTATTGCGGTTTCCCCCGCAGCCTGAACGCTTTGAGCTCCCTGATGGAGCTGTCCAAGGAGCGCGCCGCGCGCGGCATCAACGACAGGGAGGGTGCGGAAGCCGGAGCCCCTCCGGCTGGCAGGAGTATCGACTTCGGCACGGAGAACCAGACAAAACTCTGCGGCGCTCCGGTCAAGGGCGAGCTTTTCCAGTTTGCCCCGGCCATTGACGAGTTCCTGAAAGCCCACCTCTTCGGCGACATCTTTGGGCGCGACAATCTTGACTGGAAAACCCGAGAGCTTGCCACCATTGCGGCTCTGGCTTCCATGAAGGGTACGGAAAGCCAGTTGAACTCCCACATCCGCATCGGCAAACACAACGGCCTGACGGACGAACAGGTGGACGCTATCCTGGATATTTCCGGCTCCGCCGGAAGGGACGACCCCTTCCCGAAGGGCAATCCCGCCCCCGCCAATTTCACCGGGAAGGCCTGGGTGGCCATGATGGTGGACAACAGGGATTACGACATGTCCGCCTACAACGTCACCTTTGCCCCCGGCACGCGCAACAACTGGCACAGCCATTCCGTGGGGCAGGTGCTGTTCTGCACGGAGGGTGCGGGCTATTACCAGGAGCGCGGCAGGAAGGCCCGCCGCCTGGAGCCCGGCAGCGTGGTGGAAATCCCGGCAAATACGGAGCACTGGCACGGAGCGGCTCCGGACAGCGAATTCGTCCACATCGGCATTACTCCTAAAGCCGCGTCCAACAAAACCGTCTGGGGCGGCCCCGTGACGGATAAGGAATACGCGGAGGCCGCCGGAGGGAAATAGCAGCGCCCGGAACAGAAAACAGATCATGACAAAGAGGGGGATGTCTTCCCCCTCTTTTTTGTAATAGGACCATCCATGATGAATAGTTCAAGCAGCATCTCGCGGAGAGCGAGCCTGAAACAGATGGGCATGGCCGCCGCCGGAGCCGGGCTGGGGCTGGGCTTTGCGTCCGCCGCGGAAACCGTTCCCGCCGCCTCCGGAAAAAAGCTGAAAGTGGCGCTCGTCAATGGAAGCCCGCATGAACACGGGTGTACCTATACGGCGCTGAAGGAAGTTGCGGGGGCGCTGGAGGGCTGCGGCGTGGAAACGGAAATTTTCTGGATAGGCAGTCATCCGGTAGCCGGGTGCATCGCCTGCGGCGAATGCCGGAAAACGGGCAAGTGCTTCCGGAATGACTGCGTGAACCTGTTCCTTGAAAAAGTTCCGGGATGCGACGGCTTCGTGTTTGGCTCCCCCGTTCATTTCGCTTCAGCGGCGGGGGACATGAGCTCCTTCCTGGACCGGGTATTTTATATCGCATCGGCCCGGTTCAGGGGCAAGCCCGGCGCGGCGGTCACCAGCTGCCGCAGGGCGGGGAGCACCGCCACGCTTGACCAGTTGAACAAATACCTGCTGTTCAGCTCCATGCCCATCGTCTCCTCCCAATACTGGAACATGGTTCACGGGAACACGCCGGACGAAGTCCGCAAGGACCTGGAAGGCCTGCAAATCATGAGGACGCTGGGCCGGAACATGGCCTGGCTGCTGAAAAGCATTGAAGCGGGAAAGCTGGCGGGAGTGCCCCTTCCCGAGGAAGAACCGCGCGTGGGGACCAATTTCATCCGGTAACCGCGTTCAGTCCTCCGGCGTGATGTTCGGTTCGTTCGCGGGGGCGTGGTTCAGGGGATTGCAGCTGTCCGGCCTGCGGTTTTCCAGCAGGTCCTGGTAGAATTTCTTCTTGTATTTCAGCACTTCCATCTGCTTTTTCAGCACGCGGAGCTGGTTCCTGAGGCTTTTTTCCTGCTTGAAGATGAGTTCAGCCCGTTCCGGAATGGTGGAATCCCCTTCCTGGCACAGGTCGATGTAGTGCTTGACCTCCTCAATGGGAAGCCCCGTCATGCGGAGGCAGTGAACCAGGCGGAGCCAGCCCAGGGTGTATTCGGAAAACATGCGGGCGTTTCCGCCGCTGCGGTCCACGTCGGGAATCAGCCCCACGTTCTCATAATAACGGATGGTGTAGGCGGACATTTCCATCATGTCCGCCACCTGCTTGACCGTATATTTGGGAGTGCGGTCGTGGGAGGCCCTGTAAGTGCCCAGTTTGGGCTTTTGCTTGATCATCGTTTTGGGGGACAGTTACAGTTACTCTAATATTCTGATGAAGATGAAAAGGCAAGCCTTTTGCCATACTGCATGACGAAAGGAGATTCCCGGAACAGGAACGAGAAGGAGAAAGGGTAGATTGCAAGCATGCCGGAACAGGGGGGAAGGGCGCCTTTTCGGAATAATCCTCCGACAAAAAAAGGCCGTCCCGTGGGAAGGGACGGCCTTTTCCGTGAAAACCGGAAGGAAATTATATTTCCGTTACACCCTGCGGCGGCGCATCATCAGCGCGGCCAGACCCAGAAGACTCAGGGAAGCCGCTGCGGGTTCCGGAACCGCCAGTGTTCCTTCCAGCGAAATATCGCGGATGATTCCGTTGTTGCCGTTGTTGCCGCCCGAACTGCCGATGACGGCATAAACCTTGCCGTTGCCGTTTGTCTTCATGGCCGCGAGCTGTTCGTCGGTCACATCGTAGGAAACGTTCCACTGGGAGGCATTGTTGCCCCTGCTTCCCTTGCAGAGTTCCACTAAATCTCCGTCCGTGGTTTCATACCAGACGGAATAGGTGTACGTGGGGCCCGTTCCGGGAGGAGTCAGGCTGAAGCTGAAAGTGAGTCCGGAATAGGCCTGGATGTTTTCAATGGTCATCTTCAGTCCGGCGCAAACCCCGATCGTGCCGGGCATGTTGGGAAGGGTGATGGTCTGGTCCGCCGCATTGGCGGAAGCCTGGCCCCAGCGCATGTCGCCGTTTCCGGTGGTGGTGTACCATCCGTCCGCGCGTCCGGCGGGCCCCAGCCATGCCTTGACGTCGGCGGCCGTGATGTTGTTATTGGCAAGACGTCCTGCGGAATTGTAGCCCTGGCCGGTGATGGAGGAGATTTCCGGCATCAGCTCAACGGTAGCCGCGGAAACGGAGGCTGCCAGAGAGGCTATGCCCAGGCAAATGGTACAAAGGAGCTTTTTCATGCGAATATTGAACAGAAGAACTGTTCATAGCTTGTCGGATTACGAATCCGTGCCAATATTGTAAAAAGGGCATCAAAGGATAACTCCCGCACGGATAGGTACGATCATAAAAAACCAGGCAATTTTAAATCATGTTTTCTTAATTTTTACGGGAAATAGCACTGGTGGCAACAGGCAAAGTCTAAAAATATTTTCTTGACGCCGGATTCGTAATCCGATGTGCGTTTTTTTATTTTTCCAATATATTGACTGTTTGTTTCAAACGATGTTTGAAGAATAGGAATTGAATGGATTTAACCAAAGGATTTGACGGAGCCTGCCGGTATATTAGAATGGCGTTTCCTTTAAACAAAATTCCCTGCCATGATTATTGCCTCCCTTGCCGATTCCGCCCGTTATGAAAAACTGAATCCCCTGTTTAGGCAGGCTTTCGACTTCGTACGCGCGGCGGATCCGGCCGTTCTGGAGCCGGGGCTCCATGTCCTTGTGGAAGGCGCTCTGATCGTGATGGTGAACGAGACGGCGATGAAAGCTCCGGAAAAGGCCAGAATGGAGGTCCACAACAAATTCATCGACATCCACGTCCCCCTTTCACGGGACGAACGCTTTACCTGGAAGGAGCGCGCCGCGCTGGAAAAACCGTTCGAACCCTTCCAGGAAGAGAAGGATGCGCAGCATTACGACGACGCGGAAGAAACTTCCTTCACCGTCAGGCCCGGCCAGTTCGCCGTGTTTTTCCCGGAAGACGCCCATGCCGGGTGCATTGGGGAAGGCGTCATCCGCAAGCTGGTGATTAAAGTAAAAACGGCCTGACCGCGTTCCGGAAAATTCCGGAAGGGCCAGACCACCGATAAAAAGTCCCGTCAGGCGGTGCTCATCCGCCTGCGGCAAATGGGTCAGCTTTCTTCCTCGGCATCGTCCTTCCGGGCGTCCTGTTTGGGGTCCTGGGGAGCGTTCTCCGGAATCCAGACGGCCACGTTGCCGCCGTGGACGATGAACTGACCGTTGCCTTCGTCGTCGATGGTGACGGTTTCCTCCACGTTTCCGGTGGCTTCCTTCCAGGTTTCTCCCGCGTGCTGTTTGCCCACGTTCATGACCTTGTCCCCGTTTTCCCCGTTGGAGATGAGTACGGCCACGCCGGATTTCGGATGCTGTTCGTCCCCCACTCGGGTGAAGCCGATGGTATTCGGATGGTCGAAGTAGTAATTCTGCTCCCCGTAGGCGTGGTTCTTGCGGATTTCCAGCAGGTTGTCAATGATGCCGCGGTGCACGGGCGGATTGCCGCTGACGCCGTAGTAATCCCCGTAAAAGATGCAGGGGTAGCCGTCCTTCATGAGCAGGATCAGTGCGTAGGCGGAAGGCTTGAACCAGTCCTTGACGGCTGATTGCAGGGAACTGCCCCACTGGGAATCGTGGTTGTCCACAAAGGTGACGGCCAGGGTGGGGTGGTTCTGGACCAGCGTTCCGTCCAGAATCTTGGTCAGGTCGTAATCCCGGCCGTGTTCGGAAGCCTGGTACATGTTGTAGTGCAGGGGCACGTCGAAAAGGTCCACCTTGTAGCGTTCCTCCTTCAGGTATTCGTCCAGGGAATCCAGGTCCTGCTTCCAGTATTCCCCCACGGCGTAGAAATCCTCGCCCCGCTCCTTGCGGACGGCAGCCAGGAACTTCTTGATAAACTCGTCGTTGATGTGCTTGATGGCGTCCAGCCTCATGCCGTCCAGGTCAAGTTCGCGGGAGACCCATACGCCCCATTTTTCCATCTCCTTCACCACTTCCGGGTGGTCGAAGTCCAGATTGGCGAACATGAGGTAGTCGTAATTTCCATTTTCGTCATCCACGCCGCTGCTCCAGTCCTTCCCGTCCCCCATGATCTTGAACACGGTGGTTTTGCCCGTCTTGTTGTCGTAATCCGTGCCGGTAAAGTGGTACCAGTGCCATTTGAAGTCGGAATACTTGTCTCCGCGGCCGGGGAAATTAAATCCGGTCCAGCCTTCAATTTCGTAGGCGTCCGTGGTTTCCTCCTCCCGGTTGTTCTCGTCCACTTCCTTGGCCATGAACTTTTCCGTGTAATCGGCCCCGGCCTTGTGGTTCATCACGGCGTCCAGGTAAACGTCCACATGGTGGTCGTGGAGGGCCTTGATGGCGTCCTGGAGCTCCTGCTTGGTGCCGTACTTGGTGCGCACGGTGTTTTTCTGGTCGAATTCCCCCAGATCAAACAGGTCGTAGGTGCCGTATCCCACGTCGTTCTGTTCCTTGCCCTTGTAGGCCGGCGGAATCCAGACGGCCGTCACCCCTATTTCCTCCAGATGGGGGGCGTCTTCCTTCAGTTTGTTCCAGAACTGTCCGTCGTTGGGCAGGTTCCACTCAAAGTATTGCATCATGATTCCGTTTTTCATCGTCTCTGTGAGTTTGGTCAGAATAATTTTTCCGCATTTGTCTTTTTCCGCCGCGGTGGAGCGGAGGCGGTTGCGCGGACGCCGTGAAAAGCTCCGGGCTTTCCGCCTCATTCCATAGGGGGCTGTCATCAACATAGAGTCCGTAAAACGCGGCGCGTTAGGCATACTGCCAGTATCATGTCCTTGAAAAAGGACGCAACAAGGCCGCCGGAAATGTTAGACCTGCCCGGCAGGCTGCGCCAGGTATTCCCGGTTTTTCCCGCAGTAATACTTCAGGAACCTGCGGATAAACCACAGGGTGACGATGGAGGAAAGAACGTCCGCCAGCGGCATGGACGCCCACACGCCCGTCTGCCCCCAGAACTCCGGTAAAATCAGCAGGAACGGCAGCAGGAACAGCAGCTGGCGGGTGAGGGAGAGGAAAATGGCCAGCCTCGCCTTGCCGATGGCCTGGAAAAAGTTCCCGATGACGATCTGGCTGCCGATGAGCGGAAAGGCCAGAATGACGATCTTCAGACCGCCCGCGGCCAGGCTGATCAATTGTGCGTCATCCGTAAACAGGGCCGCAATGCCGTGGGAAAAGAACATGCAGGCCAGGAAGCCCGCCGTGGTGAACGCCGTGCCCGTAATCACCCCGTATTTCAGGGTAAGCAGCACCCGGTCCGGTTTCATGGCTCCGTGATTGTAGCCGATGATGGGCTGCATGCCCTGCGTGAGGCCGATGACGAGCATCGCGAACAGGATGAGAATCCGGTTGATGATGCCGAAGGCGCCTATGGCCAGGTCCCCGCCGTGGTCCGCAAGCTGCCTGTTGATGGCAATGGCCACCGCGCTGCCGCACACGTTCACCAGGCACGGAGCCAGTCCGATGGACAGGATGCCGGTGACGATGGCTTTTTTCAGGTTCCAGATGCCGCTGCGGAAATGGACGGCGCTGGATTTATCTGAAAAATGGATGAGTACGCGCGCCATGCCGGCAATCTGGGCGATCAGCGTGGCGAGCGCCGCCCCGGTGATGCCCCACTTGAGCCAGAAAATGAAGATGGGCGCCAGAACGATGTTGATGCCTACGGAAAGCAGGGTGGAGCCCATGGCCTTCTTCGGGTAGCCCGTGGCCCGCATCACGTGGTTGAGATTGAAAAAGACGTACGTGACGGGCAGCCCCAGCAGGGTGACCAGCATGAAGTCATACCCGTAGGCCAGAGTCTGCCCGCTGGCTCCGAAGGCGGCCAGAATTTCCTTGAGGAAAATCAGTGTGGGAACGGCGAGCACCACGGAGGCGATCAGGCTCATCACCAGGACGTTCCCCAGCGTGTGCTCCGTCCCCTCCGGGTCCTTCTTGCCCAGCCTGATGGAGCTGATGGCCGCCCCGCCTATGCCCACCAGCGTTCCCAGGGCGAAGGTCAGGTTCATGATGGGGAAGGTGACCGCCAGGCCGGAAAGGGCGAGCGGCCCCACGCCGTGGCCGATGAACACGCTGTCAATGATGTTGTACAGGGAGTACACCACCATGCCTGCGATGGAGGGCAGGGAATACTGGACCAGAAGACGCCAGACGGATGCGTTTTCCAATTCCGAGATGTTGCGTGACTGGGGTGTCATGAATCCGGCTCTTTTTTCAACGGAGTGCAAACTATAGGAGTGCGGAAAAGGGATGTCAAGCGGCCCCCCTGTCCGGCAGGGAAAGGCACGGTTTCCTTTCCGGACGCCGCAGGAAAGGCCCGCTTTCCGCGCCGCGCGGTCATTCTCCCTTTTTTCCCGGAAATTGGCGCCTTTTTGATTGACTGGGGAAGCGTTGGGGAGTTGATTCCTTTCCGCAATTTCCCGAAGCACGCCATGTCTTTTCCCTTTCATATTTTCCTGCGCGCCGCCGCCGGCTGTTCCCTTTCCCTCTGTGCGTCCTGCCTCCCCATGTTCGGAGCGCACCAGATGCTGGCGGGCAGCCATCTGGCGGACGGGCTGCTATCGTCCTCGCCTCTGGAACTGGTGTGGAGGGGGGAAATCCGGTCCTTCCCATCCGCCGGGCTGGAGACCCCGCGCGGGTTTGCGGTGTCTCCTGCGGACTCCTATTCCCTCCTGATGGAGGCCCGGCCCGGCGTTGGCGGGGAATGGGCCTGCTACCATGACCGGAAGTCCTATTACTGGGCGTTCGTATCCGGAAAAAGCGGGGATGAAGCCGCGCTTTATGCCGTGCGCCGCGGCGTGGCCGTTGACGGCGTAACCGGGGAAGTGGAGGACACCCTGCCTGCGGGGGCCGCGCCCGGCACGGAATAAAAGCTCTGGTCTTTTTGCAAAACCGGGCCGGAATGACGCTGAAGTTTGACAGGAATGTTTTTCCCGGATATGTATCATGCGTCGTATGAAATCCTTTATATTGCCAGTTATCTGCCTTTGTCTGGCGGTCGGCGGCGTCCGGGGGCAGGACACGGCTCCCGCCTTCCCCGCCAACGGCCCCAATTACCGGATGTTCCCGGCGGACCGGCCGCCGCTGGTTCCCATGCCCCAGCAGGTGAAGTGGAGCGGCAGGGCGGTCCCCGTCCAGTCCGTGCGCATCCAGGCTCCGGCGCCAGCTCGCACGTCCTATCCGGAACAAATGAAGTTTATCGTGTCCGAGCTGAAGTCCTTCCTGGCCGGCCACGGGGTGCAGGTTTCCCAGGAGGGGGCGTTTGCCGTCAAATTCGTGCAGGGGGACGTGAAGGCCGGCACGGAAAATCCCAAATTGAAGGAAGAGGCCTATTCCCTGCGGGTGACTCCCGGCGGCGCCCTGATCATGGCCAGGGACACCAAAGGTTTTTATTACGGATTGAAAACCCTGGAACAGCTTCTTCTGCGCCGGGACGGGAAAACGACGATTGCCGCCTGCGACATCGTGGATTGGCCGGATTTTGAGGTCCGTGGATTCATGAACGACGTGGGACGCAATTACATGCCGCTGCCCCTGATCGCCCAGGAGCTGGACTCCATGGGCCAGCTCAAGCTGAACGTGTACCATTTCCATTTCACGGAGAATCCCGGCTGGCGCCTGGAGTCCAGGATTTATCCGGAACTGAACGACCCCAAGAATTTCACGCGCATGCCGGGCAAATTCTACACGCAGAAGGAATTCAAGCAACTGGTGGAATACTGCCGCCTGCGCAACATTCTGCTGATTCCGGAAATGGACATGCCGGGGCACAGCGCGGCCTTCCGCAAGGCTCTTGGCGTCAAGATGAGCGATGAAAAGGCCACCAAGGCCCTGGTGGCCCTGATCAAGGAGATGTGCTCCCTGGTCCCCAAGGAAAAGATGCCGATTATCCACATCGGTACGGACGAGGCTCACGGCAAGGACGAGCAGGTGAACGATGCCATTCTAAAGGAATACGTCAATGCGGTGGAGTCCTGCGGGCGCACGCCCATGAGGTGGCAGCCCGGCCTGAATCCTAAGGGCTATAACGGCTCCATCCAGCACCTGTGGTCCGGACGCCAGAACCGCCGGGCTTGGCCTACCGCCGGGTCGAAGTATATCGATTCCCTGGAAACCTACCTGAACCACATTGATCCGTTTGAAACGGCCATGACCATGTACTTCCGCCGGGCATGCCCGTTCCAGAACGCGGAAGGGCTGGGCATGATTCTCTGTTCATGGCCGGACCTGGAGATTACGGACCCGCGCAACCAGGTCCTCCAGACGCCCGTTTACGCCGGCATGGCCTTCGTTTCGGAACCCCTGTGGAACAATCCGCATGAAAAGGTTCAGGGGGACCCCAACCAGGACGAGTACATGAAATACTTCTCCAACCTTCCCGTGCAGGGGGACCCGCTCCTGAAAGGCTTTGCGGACTATGAAAACCGCGTACTCGCCATCCGGGACCGCTTCTTCGTAAACAAGGAGTTCAACTACGTGCGCCAGGCGAACATTCCGTGGAAGCTGTTGGGGCCCATTCCCCACGGCGGGAAGACGGAAACGGAATTTGGTCCGGAGGAAGACGTCAAGAGCGGAAAAATGAAGGATTCCTATGAAATTGACGGTGTCACCTACACATGGTCCAAGGACGACTACACCGGCGCCACTGTCATTTTCAAGCATTACTGCGATTTCCCGACGCTGTTCAACGGAGCGAAAATGGGGGCCTTCCCGCACAAGAACCATACCTATTACGCGCAGACCTACATTTATTCCCCCAAGGCCCAGACGGTCCCCTTCTGGGTGAGCGGCCACACCTGGGCCACGTCGGACTGGCGCAACGGCCCCGCCAGCGTGCCGGGCAAGTGGTTCCATGCGAATCCCAGGTTCTTCGTCAACGGAAAGGAAATTGAGCCTCCCAAGTGGGCCAGGCCGCGCAACGGCGGCGTGATGGTGGATGAAAACTACCATTTCCGTGAACCTGCCATGATTGCCCTCAAGAAAGGCTGGAACCACGTTCTGGTAAAGAGCCCGAACAACAACAGCACCCGCCGCTGGATGTTCACCTTCGTCCCGGTGCAGGTGAATCCCAAAACGCCCGGCTGCAACGTAAAGGAATTCCCCGGTCTGAAATTTTCCACGGACCCAGGCCGGAAACCGTGAAATTCTGAAACAGAGGCGGAAAAGAAAGGCATGGAACCGTTGCGGCTCCATGCCTTTTTGCATGCGGCGTCCGCCGGGAGAAGGCGGAAGGAAAAAGAAGATCAGGGGGAAGGATGGGAAACGGGCGTCCTCCGTTCAGAGCTTCTTCCAGGGCAGTGCTTCCAGCATGCCGTCAAAGCCCAGCCCCGTTCCGGCGGGAACGGCTACCTGCGGATTCATGCCTCCCATCTGGTCGATGAAGGGGTCCGGTTCAAACAGGAGGTGGGTGCACAGGCCGCAAAGCGGAATCTCCGTGGGAAGCGCGTCGCGGTAATACTCCGCCGCCTGGTAAACGGCCCACAACTGCCCCACGGGGTGGTCCATGACGGTGGTGAAGACGGGGGGATCATGCAGGTCCCCGGGCGTGGCCTCCCGCGCCGGTTTGACGATGCGCGTGACGGGAAGGTCCGCCGTGACGGCGGGCTGGTGTTCCGTGTCTGTCCCCATGTCCAGGGCCAGCGGCATGCCCGCATCCACCAGACGTTCCCAGCCGGGAACGGAAAAGGGGCAGGGGTCTTCAATGAAATCTATCCGGCTTTTGAGGTGGTGCGGCAGGGACTTCCAGAACTGGAGCGCCTCGTTCCCGTCCAGGGAACCGTTGAAATCCAGGCGCCAGCGCCAGGAAGGAACCATGGAGGCCAGCATGGTCAGCCGTTCCAGGGCCGCCGCCGGATTGGAGCTCGCCTTGATCTTTCCCGCCTTGAAGCCCTTCGTTTCCATGATTCTGATAGTGGCCGGGCTGACGCAGCTGGGAAGGGTGGCATGGCTGGCCGGAATGTGGAGGCCGGAGAACAGGCTGACGCCGGCGGCGCGCGCCTCCCCGTCCACCCGCGCGCATTCCAGGGCCCGTTTGCCCAGGGGCAGCGGATTGCCTTTCCTGAGCGCGTCCAGTTCCTTCTGCAGGGAGTGGTCCCCCAGCTCCGGCCAGGGCTGGATGCAGCCGTAGCCGCCTTCCTCCGTCCTGATGAGAGCCCCTTTCCTGCATACTTCCGCGGCCCTGGCATTGAGAGGGCCGCAAGCCGTTAAAGAATATTCATAGTAAAACACAATATTCATTGAATCAGCTTTTGGTTTTTTGTCACGATGAAAAGAGGTTTTCACTGGATTTTAGAGGGACAGCGGGTAGGCTGTGCGCATGTCCAGAACATTGGTATTCGGGGCCGGAGGCCGTGTGGGGAGCCGCCTGGCGGAACACCTGCGGGATGCAGGAGCGGAAGTGGTTGCCTGCGGGCGCAATACCTGCGATTTGGAGGACTTGTCCGCGCTGAAAAAATTTCTTCTTTCTTCCGGAGCCACGCACGTCATCAACTGCGCGGCGGTAAGTGGGCTGGAAGCCTGCCTGGACGACCCGGTAACCGCGCACCGGGTGAATGCCATGGCGCCGGAGCTGATGGCGCGCCTGTGCCGCCTGGAGGGCATGCGCTTCATCCACCTGAGTACGGACTACGTTCTGGACGGCCGCCGGCCCGGCCTGAAGACGGAGACGGACAAATGCCGCCCCGTGAACGTGTACGGGGAATCCAAGCTGGAGGCGGAGCTCCGCGTGCGGGAGGAAATGCCGGAAGCCCTGGTGGCCCGCGTTTCCTGGGTGTTCGGCAATCCCGCCCGCCCCTCCTTTCCGGAGATGATGCTCCGGCGCGCGCTGAACGGGCAGGCCCTGGCCGCCGTGGCGGACAAGTGGTCCCTCCCCGCGTGGATTGAGGATTTGTGCGAATGGCTCCGCTTTCTGGCCTATGAGAGCGACGCGGCGGGAATCCTGCACCTGTGCCAGTCCGGGGAGCCGGTCTCATGGCACGGGTACGCGCTGGCGGCCCTGGAAAGCGCGGTGAAGCACGGGCTTCTGCATGAGCTGCCGCCCGTGGCGGAACAAAAGCTCGACGAACAGGCGGGTTTCAGGGATGCTCGGCCCAGGCATACCGCCATGTCCTCCGGACGGCTGGCTTCCCTGCTGGGCCGTCCCGTGAGGCCGTACCGCGAAGCCGTTGAGCTGGCCGTGGCCAGCTATGCCGCAGATCCAACATTTCTTTCCCGCATCTCATGAACGATTCCCATTCTCCCCGCAGTTCCTACCATCCGCGCGACTCCCGTTCCAAACCTTCCTGGAGAGACCGCCGCCCCCCGGCGGGTCGCCCGCGCACCGCACCCAAAAAGAACCTGTTTGTCAACAAGTCCCCGGAGGGCAGCGAAAGCTGGCTTTCCCCGTGGGTGGAGCTGAAATACTTCACGTACAATCCCGCCGTGTTCCCCCGCATGCTCGGCTCCGTCAGCGGAGAAATAGCGCCGGGGAGCCTGGTGCACGTGTACGACAAAAACGGGGAATTGTTCGGCTCCGGCTTCTGGAACGAGACGAGCCGCACCCCCCTGCGCATGGTGTACCACGGCCGCGACGCCTTCGGGGAACGGGAACTGGACGCCGCTCTGGAACGGGCCGTGAAACTGCGCCGCGATATCCTGCGCCTGGATGAGACGACGAACGCCTACCGCGTGCTGCACGGTGATTCCGACGGCGTGGGCGGCCTGGTCGTGGACCGCTACGCGGACGTCCTGAGCCTGGAAGTGAGCACGCTGGCCGTCTGGCAGCGGCTGGAGCGCTGGCTCCCCCTGCTGCACCGCCTGTGCGACACCAGAAGGCACGTGATTCAGGTGGACGATGGAATCGCCCGCATGGAGGGCATCCGCCCGGAAGACGCGCCGGAATCCTCCGCTCCCGTCAAGCTGGTGAAGATTGTGGAAAACGGCATTACGTATGAAGTGGACTTCGCCCAGGGGCACAAGACGGGCTTCTTCTGCGACCAGCGGGACAACCGCCTCAAATTCGCCTCCCTCGTGAAGGGGGGGACGGTGCTGGACCTGTGCTGCTACAGCGGCGGCTTCTCCATTGCCGCCAAAATGCTTGGCGGCGCCGCGGAGGTAACGGCCGTGGACCTGGATGAAAAAGCCGTGGCCATGGCCAGACGGAACGCGAACATCAACCAGCAGCGCATCGAATTCGTGCATGCGGACGCCTTCGTGTACGCGCGCCAGATGGTGCGCAACGGCCGCCTGTTTGACGCCGTTCTTCTGGACCCGCCCAAATTCATCATTGGCCGCGACGGCTTTGAGGAAGGAATCAAGAAATACCATGACCTGAACATGCTGGGGCTCCAGTGCGTCAGGCCGGGCGGCCTCTTCGTCACCTGCTCCTGCTCCGGGCTGCTTTCCCCCTACGAATTTGAGCAGACCGTCATCAAAGCGGCCCAGCGGCAGGGGCGCAAGCTCCAGATCATGGGCATGACCGGCCCCGGCTGGGACCATCCCTACCTGAGCACCTACCCGGAAGGGCGCTACCTGAAAGTCCTCTGGGCCATCGCCCTGTAGCGGCCGGGCCGGGAAGGGCAGCACCTTTCCGGCGTCTTGACTGCGCCTCTTCCTCCCTGTTTCCGTGGGGGGAATATGGCAAAGCAAGTATTACAACGGCTCAGTTTCACGGCGGGAGAATTAAGCCCGTGGCTTTCCGGCCGCGCGGACCTGGACCCCGTAGCGCGCGGGGCCTCCCGCCTGATGAACTTCCTGGTCACTCCCTTCGGCGGCCTCAGGCGCAGGCCCGGAACGCAGCTGGTCGCCCGTGCCGGGGGCGCGGAAGGCATGGTGAGGCTGGTCTCCTTTAAATACTCCACGGGTGTCCAGTTCATGCTGGAGCTGGGCCGCGGCTACGTCCGCTACTTCAAGGACGGCGCGCCGCTGCTGGATGCGGAGGGGAAGGTGCTGGAAACCGCCTCCCCCTGGAAGAGCGACGCGCAGGTCAGGAACCTCAGGATGCAGCAGTTGAACGACGTGATTTACTGCGTGGAGCCGGAAACTCCCCCCATGACGCTCTCCCGCCATGCCGACGACGACTGGCGGCTGAAGCCGCTGGAGTTTTCCGGCATTCCCTACGAAAGCTCCCTGCTCAACTCCGTGAGGATCGAATACCGGGTGGTCTTTTCCGATGAGGGGAACAAGCTGGTAGTAACCGCGGATGAAGACGTGTTCACTCCGGAGATGGAGGGCACGGAACATATCCGCATCACCAGAAGGCACGACGAGGGCTTTGCCCGCGCCGAACAGATGCCCATGTTCCATACCACGACGCTGAACCAGAACTTCTACAAGGGAGCCACCTTTTCCATGGAAGGAAAGAACGGATGGCGGAACGCCTACACCTGCATCCGCCCGTTCAGCAAGGATACGGACTATGTGGCCGGAAAGAATTCTCCGGAACAGTACACGTCCTTCTTTGAAAAAGGCGCGGATGCCTGCCCGTACACGTTCGTCAGCGGGGCGTGGACGGTGGAAACCACCGGAACATGGGACGCGGAATGGGAAGTGCGCCGGGCGTACCTGGACGGCTCCAACTACCTGCCCAATGAGCCCTCCCTGGTCTGGCACTCCGTCAAGAGCTTCTACCAGAAGGATGGGTTCAGGAACAACTTCGCCCTGAGCGGGAATGAAGAAGAATTCTCCTTTTACACCCTCCGGCTGATGTCCTATAAAAACGGTTCTTCCACGGGAACTCCGGAATTGCGGGCGGCGTCCTGCTCCTACGACCACGAATTCGTGGTGGACAAGTACATTTCCCCGCGGTGCGTGCATGTGCGCGACGCCGTGCACATGTCGGGCCGCATGCTGTACGACTATGACACCAACGACTGGTCCTTCAGCGCCTTCGGGGTGAGGAACGGCTACCCGTGCACCATTGAATTTTCCCAGGGACGCCTCTGGTTCGGCAGCACTCCGGACCAGCCGCAGACCCTCTGGGCCAGCAGGGTGGACGACTTTTCCTCATTCACTCCCGGAATACCGGCGGACTCCCCCATGATTCTGACCATGGCGGCCTCCCAGCAGAACAGGATCGCGTGGATATCCTCCCTCCGGGGCCTGATGATCGGCACCAGCGAAGGGGAATGGCGGCTCCGGGCGTCCGACTCCGCGGGAATCAATGCGAACAATGCGGAATTTGAGCGCCACTCCGGCGTAGGTTCCTCCCTGCTGGACGCGCTGACCGTGGAAAACAGCCTGCTCTTCGTCCAGCAGGGGGGCAGGAAAGTACGGGAATTTTTTTATTCCCTGGAGGCGGACGGCTTTCTCACGCGGGACGTGAGTCTTCTTTCCGACCATCTTCTGACGGAGGGTATCGTGGACTGGACCGTCCAGCGCAGCACGGCGTTTCACGTCTGGTGCGTACTGAAGGACGGCAGTGCGGTCTGCATGACTCTGAACAGGGAACAGAACATCGTGGCGTGGCATGCCCACCGCCTGGAGCATGGCCGCATTCTGTCCGTGGCCTCCCTGCGTAGTTCGCAGGACACGCAGGATGAGGAAGTCTGGTTCACCGTGGAACGGGGAGAGGGGGAACATGCCTGCATCACGGTGGAACGCATGGCGGAGGGCAACGAATACCTGGACGCGTGCACGGAAGCGGTCGTCCGGGACGGCCGCCTTTCCGGGCTGCGGCATCTGGCCGGATGCGAGGCGGTCCTGATGGACGGAAACGGCTTCTGCTCCACAATTCTGGTGGACGGGGAAGGAAATGCGCCGTGCCCGGAAAGGAGGGAAGGGGAAACCGTCAGGGCAGGGATGGCCGCCCCGGCCGAGGTGAGAACCATGCCCCTTGAAAGTCTGGAAACGCTCGGCAGGTTGAAGAAACAGCTGGGAGCCAGGGCGCTCCTGCATGAAAGCTCCCTGCAATTCCTGTACGGCACGGGGACTCCCGGAGCGTGGCGTCGCTTCCAGCCCGGCCGGTATGGCGCGGAAGCCCCGTACTCCGGCTATGTCCGGCTCACCCACAACTACGGCACGGATGAACAGGCCGCGTTCGCTCTCCGCGTGGAGGAGCCCGGCCCCTTCAATCTGCTGGCCCTGGTGCTGGATGTGGAATTGTAGGAGCGGCGCGGGAAGCACGGTACGTTAAAAAGCCGGGGGGAACGGGATTCCCTCCGGCTTTGTCAATTTTAACGCTGTGCGGGCCGCTCAGGCCTGTTCGGCGGCTTCCTCATGGGAAAGCATGTGTACGATGACCTTGATGCCGTTCTTCTCCCCTGCCGCCTTGGCCAGGGAACGGATGGCGGAAGCGGTCATGCCGTTGCGCCCGATGATGCGGGCCACGTCCGTCTTTTCCAGAATCAGCCGGAAGCGCACGGCGTCGCCCTGCGGGGATTCGGCCACGCGCAACTCCGCCTGTTCCGGATGTTGGACAAATTGAAGGGCAATCAGTTGCAGGTATTGGCGGATTTGTTCTACGGCAGGGTGCATGGAAGGGAAAAGGTTGTTACAGTGATAACTTTACTATAAAACCGCCAGCTTGAAAAGATGCAAATCCAGGCATTCCCCGAAAAAGAAAGTCGCCCCGGCCGTAAAACGGCCGGGGCGCCCCAACTACCCTATGAAACTGGGTCCTTGCGAACCCAGAGAGCTTTTTTAACGAGCGCTCACCTGCTCGGAACGCAATATAGGTGAGGACCGCCGGGGTTACAAGCTTTTTTTTTCATTCAAACGACTGTTTTTTTTCTCAAAAAAACAGAGCGGCCATTACATTCAAGGGGAAGCGGGAAAGTTATCGTAATTCTAACGATATTATCTCCCCGGAAGCAGCTCATACGTGAAGCCCTTAAGGTATTCCGTTTCAGGAATGTTCAGCAGAACAGGGTGGTCCGGCCTCTGTCCGTGTTGCTGTATCAGCCGCAGGGTGGCGGGAGCGTCTATGGCCGCTTCCAGAATGCTCTCCCGGAACAGGCCCGTGCCGGCGTGGTGGGAGCAGCAGAAGGTGGAAAGGATGCCGCCGGGAGCCAGAAGCTTCATGGCGCGCAGGTGGATTTCCTTGTACCCGCGCATGGCGTCATGCACGGATTTCTTGTTTCTGGTGAAGGAAGGCGGGTCCAGAATGATCAGGTCCCACTTGTGTGCTCCCCCGTCCCGGACCAGGGCCGCTTCCTTCTTCAGAAAATCGAACGCGTTGTCCGTGACGCCCCGCACGGAAACCCCGTTCAGGCGCGCGTTGCGCTCCACGGCATCCATCGCCTCCTGGGAAACGTCCACGGCGGTGACTTCCGCCGCTCCGGCCCGTGCGCAGGCCAGGGCAAAACCGCCCTGGTTGCAGAAGCAGTCCAGCACGCGGCGTCCAGGCGCCAGGCGCGCCACGGCCGCGTAATTGTCCAGCTGGTCCAGGTACAGCCCGGTTTTCTGGCCCGTCTGCAGGTTGATCATGAACTGGATGTCCCCGCTCCGGGCGGTGAACGGCTCCGGCTCCGCGCCGCGGGCTATGCTGACGGAAGGTTCAATGCCTTCCGCCGCCAGCATGGGGGAATCGTTCCTGACGATGATTCCCCTGGGGGAGAGCAGGTCCTCCAGCACGTTCAGGATGATGTGGAGGCGGCGTTCCATGGCCAGCGTCAGCGTCTGAACCACCAGGTAATCCGCATAGCGGTCCACGATCAGGCCGGGCAGGCCGTCCGACTCGCTCCAGACGACGCGCGCGAGCGTTTCTCCCGGCAGGAAGCGGCTGCGCAATTCCAGCGCCTGGCTGATGCGCCTGCTGAAAAAATCCCCGTCCAGCTCCTGCTTGCGGCGGGAAAAGCGCCTGGCCACAATCTGGGAATGGGGGTTGAACATGGCGGATCCCAGGAAGCGGTCCTTGAAATCCTTCAGCGCCACCACGTCTCCGGGCTGGGGATTGCCGAAAACCTTGCGGACCTCCGTTCCGTAAACCCAGTCGTGTCCCTGAAAAATGCGCGCCCTTGGTGAAATAATTAAACCTGCCATGTCAGGCACAGGCAATACATGATCGGAGGGGAAAGTGCAAGGGGAATGCGGCGTGCCGCACGGGACGGAGGAAAGGACGGATTCCTCCGCCTTGCGGCGAGTTCCCTTCTCCCGGTACTTCGTCCATCCGGAGGATTTTCCGTTCTCGACTGGCAATGCGGCGGCGGGAAGTGCGGAGGAGAAAGGAATATCCCGGAACGCGGGGAAGGGTGGGAATCCTTTCCCGCCCGGTTCGCCCCGGGGGGACCCTGGCGGTCTTTTCCATTTTAGCGCATCTTTCCGGGACTATTTCTGATTGAATGATGCCAGGGAGCGGAGTAGGATGTGGCGCGTTATGAAAGTAGAAACTTTTGAAACTCCCCAGGATGCTGCCAAATCCCTGGCAAAAGAAGTTGCGGAACTGATCCGTTCCCGCGCCGCCGAAGGCCGGAACGTGGTGCTGGGCCTTGCCACCGGAGCCACCCCCCTGCCTTTTTATGCGGAACTGGTGCGCATGCACAAGGAGGAAGGACTCTCCTTTGCCAACGTCATCTCCTTCAACCTGGACGAATACAGCGGCCTGGACCGGGACCATCCGGAATCCTACTGGTACTTCATGCATACCAACCTGTTCAACCACATCGACATGAAGCCGGAAAACATCAATCTTCCCTCCGGCACGGTGAAGGGAGACGAAATTGCCGCGCACTGCGCCGCCTACGAACAGAAGATCAAGGATTGCGGCGGCATTGATCTCCAGATTCTGGGCATCGGCCGCACCGGGCACATCGGTTTCAACGAACCCGGCTCCGACGACACCACGATCACCCGCCAGGTGCACCTGGACGATCTCACCCGCTCCGACGCGGCCCCCGCCTTCGGCGGCATTGAAAACGTTCCCACTACGGCCATCACCATGGGCGTGGCCACCATCATGGGCGCCCGTGAAGTGGCCCTGATGGCCTGGGGAGAAAAGAAGGCTTCCATCGTGAAAAAGGCCGTTCAGGGCCCGGTGACGGTGGACGTGGCCGCCTCCTACCTGCAGAAGCACCCGAACGCCAAGTTCCTTCTGGACAAGGGAGCCGCTTCCCAGCTTTAATTCTCCGTTTCAGCAACGGACACGCCGCCTTTCCCGGTTCCGCGGAAGGGCGGCGTTTTTGATGGAATGAAGGAAGGCGGAATCTTCTTTTTCCAGCGGATTGATGCCGGAGAGGAGCGCTGCATGTTCAGGTGCCCCGGTTCCGTCAATGAAGATTCTGTGTCATTGGAGAAGGTGCGGAACCGCCGTGGCCGTTCCGGTGTTCGCGGAGCGGCAGGGAATGAAGGGGGCCCGTTTCCCCCTCCATGGCCGGACCGGAGGAATAAGATAGGGGTGGTGTTTTTGTATTATGTTGGAAATGAATTGATTTTAAATATTTATGCAACATGTTTTCCTCTTTCCGGATGCCGCCCTGAAGCCCGGAAGGCCACCCCGGAATTCCTGTTAGGGATATCCTTAAAAGGGGAGCGGCAGGCCGCCATTTAACCGGCGGCGCCTTTTTATTAGAATAAAGTGGCGCATTGACAAGGGTTTCATTTTCCGTGCATGGTTGAAACTGCCAATAGATGAAAAATAAAATATGCCCGGCAGTGTGTAATGAATAATTCATTCAGAAATTACAGATGATGGCCGGCAGTTATATAGAACAGGAAAAACAGAAATATGAAACAAATGAAAATATTAATGGTAGTAACCGGAACCGGAATGTTTCCGGACGGAAAACAGGAAACGGGATTATGGCTCAGCGAGCTTGCCCACATGTATGACAGCGCGAAAAAGCGGGGATATGATATTGTCATTGCAAGTCCCAGGGGAGGCGATACCCCTGTTGATCCCACGAGCCTGAAAACAATGTACATGGACAAACTCTCCAAGGAATACTGGGACGATTCGGAATTCCGGAACGTGCTGCGGCACACGAAAAGCCTGGATGAAGTTTCCGGTGAATTGTTCGACTGCATTTATCTGGCCGGCGGCCACGGCGCGATGTTCGATTTCCCGGATAACACCGTTCTGCAGACGCTCATCAAGGACCACTATGAAAACAATAAGGTAGTTGCGGCCATTTGCCATGGCGTATGCGGATTATTGAACGTGAAACTCTCGGACGGGCAATATCTGGTAAAAGATAAAAAGGTCACGGGATTCAGCTGGTTTGAGGAAGGCCTGGCCGGAAAGAAAAAGGAGGTGCCTTTCGATCTGGAATCCGCGCTGAAGGAACGCCGTGCGGATTACAAAAAGGCATTGATCCCGATGATGCCGGAAGTAGTCACTGACGGAAACCTGATCACGGGCCAGGACCCGTTCAGCTCTGAAAAAATGGCTGAAACGGTCATGAACCGATTTAATCAATAGCAGTTGGCGGGAAGCGGGATGAACTTGGAAGAGGCCTTGAATTACCGGCGCGCCGTGCGGGTATTCGATAAAAATAAACCGCTGGACCCCGAAAAGGTAAAGCGCTGCCTGGAACTGGCCGCCCTGGCTCCCAGCAGTTCCAACATGCAGCTGTGGGACTTCTTCCAAATCACCCGGCCTGAATTGATAGCCCGTATTGCCGGAGCGTGCCTCGGCCAGTCGGCTGCCGCCACGGCTTCGGAAATAGTCGTTTTCGTGACGCGGCAGGACTTGTACCGGCAGCGGGCGCAATTTGTCCTCGAATTCGAGCGTGGAAACATCCGGAGGAACAGCCCGGAGGCACGCCAGGCCAAACGCATCAGGGACCGGGAGTTATACTATGGAAGGCTGATGCCGTTCCTTTACGCGCGCTGCGGCGGGATTCTGGGAGCGTTCCGCGTTCTGCTGGCTAAAGGCATCGGCCTTTTGCGCCCCATGATGCGCGAAGTTTCGGAATGCGATATGCGCGTCACAGTCAACAAATCCTGCGCTCTTGCCGCCCAGACGTTCATGATTGCCATGGCCGCTGAAGGATATGATACCTGTCCGCTGGAGGGATTTGACAGCAAGCGGATGAAAAAGCTGCTGAAACTGCCTCACGGCGCCGGGATCAATATGGTTGTTCCCTGCGGCATGCGGGACGGAGAGAAAGGCATCTGGGGCGAGCGGTGCAGAGTCCCGTTTGACGAGGTGTACCACAGGCTCTGACCCACCGGGGAAAGAAAGTTCCACTTCTCCGTCAGCGTGCTGCGTCAACGGAAAGCTGGCGTGGACAGCCTGCGGCGGCGTTTCCGGGACGCGGCATGCCTCACAGGAAAAGGGGGCTCCGGCTCTACTTGAGCCACGCCAGGAATTCGTGATTGCCGTCCGTGCCGGTGATGGGGGAGGGCTCGCACCCCATCCAGGAGCGGCCCAGTTCCTCCGTGACGAAAGTGCGTATGGAATCCACCGCGCGCCGGTGCAGGACGGGGTCCCGGACGATGCCCCCGGCTCCGATGTCCTCCGGCTGGAGCTCGAACTGGGGCTTGATCAGCACGAGGGCGTTCCCTCCCTCTTTCAGCAGGGAGAAGGCGGCGGGCAGGATCTTTTTCAGGGAAATGAAGGAAACGTCTGAAACGATCAGGTCCACCTGCTCGCCGATGTCCTCCGGAGTCATGTAGCGGGCGTTGAACTTCTCCTTCACGACCACGCGGGGGTCCTGGCGCAGCTTCCAGACGAGCTGGTTGGTTCCCACGTCGATCGCGTGGACCCGGCAGGCGCCGTGCTGGAGCAGGCAGTCCGTGAACCCTCCCGTAGAGGCCCCGATGTCCAGGCAGACCTTGCCTTCCGCGGAAACGGGGAAGGCCTTCAGCGCGCCCTCCATCTTCAGGCCGCCGCGGCTGACGTAGCGGGGGCGGTTCCGGATGGAAATGTCCGCATCTTCGCTGACCTTGAGCCCCGGCTTGGTGGAAGGATGCCCCCCCACGCTCACCTCTCCGGCGATGATGAGCCGCTGGGCCAGCTCCCGGGATTCTACGAGATTGCGGGAAACCAGAAGAACGTCGAGTCGTTGTTTGCTCATAAAATAACCGGGAAAAAGTGCGTACGCAGGTATTTCATGAAACCGCATGGGGAATCAAGCAAAACCGCGCGGCGGGGGCATTTGGGATAAAAATGCGGCATGGAAGGCGCTGGAGCATTTTGCGATTGATCAGGCGCGGGATTGTATGAGACTGTGCCGCGGAATGGAACACCGCTACAGGCAATTGATGCGCAAGGTCAGGCTTTACCTGCTGACGGAAGTGCGCAAAAAATCGTGGACCAGCCGTTTTCTCTCCGCAAAAATCTTCGACCCGGTCTATTGGTCGTGGACGCGTGAATCCGTGGCTGTGGGGGCCGGCTGGGGGGCCGCCGCCGCGATCGCCCCGCTGCCCATGCAGAGCCTGTGGGGCGTATTCGCCTGCCTGTGGCGCAAGGGGAACATTCCGGTGGCCATCCTGATGGCCTGGCTCTCCCCGCCCGGTTTTACCTTCTTTGCCATTCCCGCCCAGTGGTGGCTGGGCTGGTTCCTCTTCTCCCGGTTTGGCCTGCCGACTTCCGGCGCCACCTGGCACATGCTGAAAACGGGGGTGGAACAATGGTCCTGGGCTCCGTTCAACGGCCTGGGCATAGGCATGGTTTCCCTGGAATTCCTGACGGGCTGGGCCGTTTCCAGCGTTGTGCTGGGGGGACTGTGCTACGGGCTCGTGCAGCTGGGGTGGTGGCTGGGCCTGCTCATCAAGGGCCGGAGGAAGCACGGGGAGGACGGCAAAAGGGCCCGCCCTCCGCATGAGGGCAGGCCCAAGTAAATCATATCCGGATGAAATTCCGGAGAAATCCCGGCTGCGCTATTGCGCCACTTCCATCAGAAGAACGGTGGAATTCTGGAGGGCCTCCATGGTGATGGCCTCCGTATCCGTGATGCCGGCTCCGTCGCGGCGGTTCAGCACCGTGTCCCCGATCTTCACCTCTCCTTCCACCACGAAGACGTACACGCCCGTATTCTGGCCCTTGAACTTGTATTCCCGCGATGTGCCGCGATCCAGTTCCGCCCAGGAAAACCACGCCTGCTGCATGATGGAGATGGCCGTTTCCGGAGCCAGGAAGGTGGAAATCTCATTGTGCTTCAGCAGGGGCTTGATGTCGTAATCCTTGTACTTGGGCTCCGTGTTGATCCTGTCCGGAATAACCCATATTTGCAGGAATTCCAGATTATCCGTGGAACTATCGTTGTACTCGCTGTGCAGGATGCCCGTTCCCGCGCTCATGAGCTGGATTTCCCCGCGCGTGATGGTGTGGCTGTTGTTCAGGCTGTCGCCGTGGCGGAGCTTCCCTTTCAAGGGAATGGAAATCACTTCCATATTCTTGTGGGGGTGGGTGCCGAACCCTTCGTCCGGAAGCACCGTATCGTCATTGAGTACGCGAAGGGCTCCGAACTGCATGCGGTCCGGATTGAAATAATTGGCAAAACTGAATGTGTGGTAGGTATTCAACCACCCGTGGTTGGCATGTCCCCTGGACGATGCCCTGTCGATAATAATATTCATGATCTACAAAATTAAGATTCTTCCGGCTTTTGACCGGACCTGGCAAAGGTTTGACTGGATGGCGTTTCATCCTGTTCAAGCCGGATGACAGGAGCGGGAACCCTTCGCCGGGCGCCGTTTTTAATGGAAAAACCCCGTGCATGTCCGGAATACGAAATAAATTGCCAACGTAAAATGATGGTGCAATGTCTCTCCTTTTAAGGTAGCATGGGCAGGTACCTGTGCAAGTAAGGCAAGTGGCGTATGGCTCGTTCGACATTCATGAGATGGCTCCGGGGGTTGGTCCCCACCGTGATTATTCTGCTGTGCGCCCTGGTGTTTGGCTTCATTTGCTATGTCTCCATCTGGGGCGTTCCCTCTTTCGTAGTGGTGCGCGTGGAACAGGCCCTGCTGGAAAAAGGGGTGCCCGTGAACATCGGCACGCTGAAAGTCAGCATCTGGCCCCGGGCCGTCGTTACGCTGAAGGACGTGGAAATGCTGGACCCGGAAGCGCCTCCGGAAAACCGCCGTCCCATCGCCTGGCTTCATGAGGCGGACATCTCCCTGAACTGGAAAAAACTGCTGGACGGCCAGGTGGACCCGGAGAGGGTGAACGTGGAGGGGTTGAGCGTCAGCATGCCGGTGGATAAGGAAAGACCGGAACGGGTCTTTTCCGTCGCCGGGCTGAATGCGGAGATAGACCTGAACCGCCCCGGCATGGTGGACCTCACGAAGGCGGAAGCCGTGGTGCAGGGAATACGGGTCACCGCCCAGGGAAGCTTTCCCGCAGGGCAGGAGGAGGGCGGAGACTTTGTGCTGACGCCCGGAGACGTGGCGGCCGTCCGCAAGCAGCTTGACCGCGTGCTGGAATACCTGGACAGGGTGAAGTGGCCGGAATCCGCCCCGCCGCAGCTTGCCGTCAACCTGAGCGACGACATGAAGGGCGGCGGAATCCGCGTGGGGCTGGACTTTCAGGCCCCCTCACTGCAATACGGCAGAATTCGTGTCAAGGACCTGATGTTCAGCGTCGACTATTCGGACTCCGTCATCATGGCCAGGCGCTTCACCATGAGGGATGCGGAAACGGCGGGATTCATGAGGCTGTCCCTTCAGGCGGATTTGAAAAAGCGCTCCCTGATCTGGGACGTCACCAGCACGGCCCCCCTCGTGTCCTGGACGGTATCCTTCCTCAACGAATCCCTTGTTCCGCGGGAAATGAAATTCCTGAGCGAGCCGCACGTTCAAATGTCCGGCAGGCTGGTGTTCACGGAAGGGTGGGAAGGCGTGGACCAGGTAAAGCTGCTGGGGTCCGGCTCCATGGGGGCCTTCTCCGTGTTCGGAGAGAAATTTTCAAAGGCGTCCGGGGATTTCAGCTATGAAAACGGCAACTTCTACGTGACGGACCTGGACATACGGCACCAGGGCGGAAGCTTTTCCGGCAAGGTGATGGGCGTGGATGGAGAAATCAAGGTGGACATCCACAGCACGCTGCCCGTGAACGCCATGCTGAACATGGCCCGGTCCATGGCACCGGAAGATGTGGAACTGCCGCCCACCCTGGTCATCAACGGAGACCCGGAACTGAACGCCGCGGGCACGCTCCGCATGGGCGTGGACTGGTCAGGCCCGGTCCGCGTGGACCGCCTGAAACTGGACGCCGCCGTCAGGGACGTGGCGTACCAGGGGGTGGAATTCGATTCCGCCACGGCCAAGGTGGAAGTGATCGGCAAATCCATCAACGTGACGCTGCTGGAACTGGTGCGTGAAGACGGACGGATGAAACTGGACGGCAGCTATCTGGGAACGGACCTTGTCTTTACGGTGGAATCGGACTTGAAGCCGGAAATTCTCGTGGCCCTGGGCGGCAAATCCGTTCCCGTGCCGGAGGAACTGAAGATTCCGGAAAAAGCGACCCTCCGCGTACACGGCAGGCTGGACATTCCGGAAGGAAAACCCGTGGAACCCACCCTGGTGCGCGCACGCATCAAGGCGGAAAACCTGGCCTGGAACAAGGTGCCCGTGAAAACGGCGGACCTGGAGGTGGAATACAGGCCCAACCAGCTCTTCGTGCAGAACTGCCGCATAGAACTGGAAAAAGGGAAATTTGAACTCTTTGCCAACGGCTTCCTGGACGGGCAGATGTTCGTGATGGGACAGTCCACGGTTCCCCTGGACACGATCGACAAGTTGATGGCAATGAAAGATGACGACTTCTTCATGGAGCGCTTCGCCTTCCACGGCAACTCCGGGATCAACCTCTCCTTCCAGGGAACGTTGGGACTTTACAATCTGGAAAAGGCCTACGACATTGAGGCCGTCGTATCCGTCGCCAACACCAAATACAAGGGGGTGGAAATCAAATCCGCCCGCGCGGACGCCCACCTGGTGACGGACCAGCTGGTCCTGACCAACGTGGCGCTGACGGTCTCCAACTCCGACTATCTTTCCTCCGCCGGATTGTCCGGCGGTCCGGCGGACAGTTCCCTGAAGGCCAAAAGCATCGACTTCCGTTTTGTCCCGGACACCGTGGAGGTTCTGGGCCTGGAAGGGCAGGCCTATCCGGCCCATACGCTGCGCATGTTCTCGGACGACGCCGCGAAGGTGCTCCGGGAATTCGTCTTCACGCGCCCCGTGACGCTTTCCGGCGGCGGCATGTTCCCGATGGGGGACGACCTGAAGCTGATGAAGGGGCGCATCCGCTTTGACGCCTCCGCAGGTCGCGTCCGCTATAAAATCCTGGGAACCACGCTGGACCTGGGCAGGACGAAGGGGGAAGTGCTCATCTCCCCGCAGTGGGTGGTGGTGGACAAATTGCAGGGAACCATCTGGGAAGGCTCCTTCACCGGCCGCGTGCTGGCGCAGATTGACGGCGGGGACGCCTTGAACGGCTCCTTCGTGCTCCAGGACATGAACCTGACGGCCATCGGCAAATCCTACGGGGAAAAAATGGAGAAGGCCACCGTGCACGGAGCCATTGAATTTTCGTCCAAGGGCGGCAACATGAACAGCATCCAGGCCAAGGGGGAAGCGGCGCTGGTCCACGGAAACCTGGTGGAAATCCCCATCTTCGGCTTTTTGGGGGAAGCCCTGGCCAATTACATCCCCGGCCTGGGCCACCTGATCAACTACAAGCTCACCCGCGCCGACTGCGACTTTTCCATAGAAAAAGGCTACATCCGTACAAACAACTTCGTGGCCACGGGCAGCAACCTGTCCCTGAAGGGCGGCGGATGGATACGCCTGGCCGACCTCCAGGTCAACTCCGACTTCCAGATGGGGTTCCGCGGCATTCCGCAGCTCCTCACCTCGCCCGTTTTCCTGCTGGCGCGCGGCCTGTTCCAGGTGCGCGGCAGAGGGCCCCTGAATAACGTGAACTGGAGCTTTGCCCCCTTCTCCGGCGGGAAGGCCCCGGCACCTCCCGCTCCCCCGGCGGCCCGGCCTGCAAGAAGAAGATAGTCCGGAACGGCTCTCCCGGAGCGCCGCGGTTTCATTTTCCATATTCTGCCGCCTTTTCCGCCTGTTCCGTTCGTCCCGCTCATCCTCTTCCTCTGCTTTCCCTGATGAAAAAAAACTTATTCGGGGGCGTCAATAGAGGGGAAAGGAGAGGAAACGGCCGCTTGCGGCACAACTTCGGGGAAATCCGTATTCCGGCATGGCGGATGTTTGCCGCATTCCCCTTCCTGGCACGTTATTCCGGGAGAGCAGCGGCCGGGGCCGATGTTTCCGGCAAGCCCGCATCATCCCGCAATCGCCGGAAAAACACGGAACCGCACGTTCATTTTCCAAGACTACTTTTTCAGTATTCTCTTTAAGGCGGCCACATCCGGCAGCAAATTCACCGTCTCAAACTTCCCCTTGTAAAACACGGCCCAGTTATTGAAAACACAGGGCAATTCCTTGGCTTTTTGCAGGGAATCCACGTGAATGAAAAACACGGGAACCCCGTTCGTTTCACAATACTGCCTGATGATCCCGATGTTTTGATAAACATACGGGCATTGCATATCGTAATAAATGGTCAGCTCCCTGCTTTCAATTTCCAGTTTTTTAGCTCGTTGGGAAAAGCTCGGCAGGGTTCCGTCCAGGGAAAGCGCCAGCAGTTCATACCCGTTGCCGGCGGTATCGGCAACTTCAAAACCGAACTTCTTCGCAAACGACTGGTCGGAAAGCCAGGCTTTCTGTTTTGTTGCTCCAAGCATGCAAATGCCGGATTTGCCGTTTTTCCCGGCATCCGCCAGACAATACTCCATCAGCGCCTTTCCGTACCCTTTCCCTTTGCAGCTGCCGGAAACCCACAGGCAGTACAGATAATAATAATTGTCGCCGATGATAGGAACCCAGGCGGTTTCCAAGGGAGCATATTCAATAAAAACCGTAGCCTTCTCATTCAACTTTCTAAAGACATGGCCCTCCTTCAGCCGGCCGGAAAGCCATTGCCGCTTGGCGTCAATACCCGGATGGAACTTCTTGCTGCGGATAATGCAGCATAAATGTTCATGGGGAAGGTTTTCCGCCGTCAGGTTCACAAATTCGGTACTCATCTCTTTCCTGTGCCAATGATCGCATAAACCGGGGAGGAAGTCATCCGCTTTCCCGCCTCCCCTCCTTTTGTACATTTCCGGCAGACCCATATAACGCATCGGCATGGCGCGGCGGTGCTTGCGGAAGGGCCGTCAGACGAACGATGCCGCCGGAAATCAGGCTGGAAACTCTCCTTTTTTCTCTGCTCATTCTCTTCTTCCGCCGCAACATGAGGCACATGGCGGCGGATTCTGCCCTTGACGTCATCACTCCTGCCATTCGTTGAAAAGGGGCGCTTTTCTTCATCAGGTGTGCGGGAATCCGCAGGGAACGGGATGAAAAGGGATGAAATGGCAAGAAAGAAAAGGCCGGTCCGCCGCGCAAGCGAACCGGCCTGGAACAGGGAAAGGGGGGACTGGTTAATTCTGGCCGCCCAGGTTGAATGCCTTGTGGACGACGCGCGCCGCCTCGTCGATGTCGGACTCGTCCACCATCACGGCGATCTTGATTTCCGACGTGGAAATCATGCCGGTCTTGATGTTGGCGTCCGCCAGGGCCTTGAACGCGGTGGCACCCACGCCGGAATGGGAACGCATGCCGATACCCACCAGGGAAAGCTTGGCGAGTCCGGCTTCCGTCTCCACTTTCACATCGGGGCCCAGCGCTGCCGTCACGGGTTTGAGCGCCGCCTGGGCGCGGCCCAGTTCGTTGGCGGGCATGGTGAAGGACTGGCGGACGTAGCCGTCATGGGCGGTGTTGGCCAGAATCATGTCCAAATTGATTTCCGCCTCTGCCAGGGCGCCCAGAATCCTGGCCGTATAGCCGATTTTGTCCGGAATGCCGGTGATGGTGAGGCGGGCCTGGTTGCGGTCGATGGAGATGCCGCGGATGACGACGGCTTCCATGGAGGGAGTTTCTTCTTGCACGATGGTACCGGGGTTATTGTTCATGGAGTTGCGAACTTCAAAGACGACGCCGAATTTTTTGGCGAATTCCACGGAGCGCGACTGCATCACCTTGGAACCGCTGGATGCCATTTCCAGCATTTCGTCGTAGGAAAGGGTCTGTATCTTCACGGCGTCCTTCACCACGCGGGGGTCGCAGGTGTACACGCCGTCCACATCCGTAAAAATCTGGCACACGTCCGCCTTCAGAGCGGCGGCGATGGCGATGGCGGAAAGGTCCGAGCCGCCGCGGCCCAGCGTCTGGACCATGCCTTCCTCCGTCACGCCCTGGAAGCCGGCGCAGATGAGGATGTTGCCTTCCATCAGGCATTTGTTCATCCGTTCCGGGTCAATTTTGTGGATGCGGCCGCGGGTGTGGGAGCCGAAGGTGGTAATGCCCGCCTGGGCTCCCGTGAAGGACACGGCCTTGTCTCCCAGTTCATGCAGGGCCATGCAGAGCAGGGCGATGGACTGCTGTTCCCCGGTAGCCATCAGGACGTCCAGCTCGCGTTCGGAGGGGGAGGCGGACAGTTCCCTGGCCAGGCCGATCAGCTTGTCCGTCACGCCGCTCATGGCGGAGACGACGGCCACTACCTGGTTGCCGTCTCCGGCGGTCTCATGGATGCGGCGCGCCACATTGCGGATGCGGTCAATGGTGCCCACGGAGGAGCCTCCGAATTTTTGAACGATAAGTGCCATGTAACAGGATGATGTAGGTTAGGATTGAGGAAGAAGGTGTTCGATGCGCAGCACGCGGGCTTCCGGCGCCACGAAGGAAATCTGGGCAATTTCCTCCAGCGCCATCTGGAGCTGGCCCCACGGGCAGGTATGGAGGATGAATACCAGGTCGTTCCACGCCACGCCGTCTTCGTCGATGTGGCTGGGTGCGGAGGACGTAGCGGAGATGCCGATGCCGAAGGTGGCCAGGATGCGGGCTATTTCCGCAATCACGCCGGGCTGGTCCGCCACCTGGAAGCGCACGTAGTACGGCGTCGTGGTGTCGTTGATATGCATCACGCCGCAGGATTTGGCGTAAGGGGTGAACCCCGTGTGGAATTCCGGGTAGCGGCTTTCGCGCATGGCCGTAATCACGTCGCTGATCACGGCGGAGGCCGTGGGATTCTTGCCCGCTCCGCGGCCGTAGAACAAGGTTTCCCCCACAATGTCCCCGTTCACGGAAATGGCGTTGAACACGCCGTTGACGGAAGCCAGGATGTGCCAGTCATGGACAAAGCAGGGCTGTACGCGCAGTTCCAGCGCGTCTTCCTGGTTTTCATGGTAGCGGATGACCACGAGCAGCTTGATGGTGTACCCCAGTTTTTTGGCGAATTCGAAATCCCGGCTGGTGATGTTTTCAATGCCGCTGACGTAAATTTTGTCCGGGGAGATGGTGGTGCCGTAGGCCAGGGTGGCCAGAATGAGGGCTTTGTGGGCGGCGTCCCAGCCGTTGACGTCCAGGGAGGGGTCTTCCTCCGCAAATCCCAGTTTCTGGGCCTGCACCAAGGCGTCCTCGTAGTCGGCCCCGTGTTCCCCCATCGCGGAAAGAATGTAGTTGGAAGTCCCGTTGATGATCCCCACGATGGAATTGATGTGGTTGCAGATCAGGGAATTCTGGAGGCTCTGGATGATGGGGATGCCCCCCCCGGCGGAAGCCTCAAAGTAGATGGGCGTGCCCATCTCCGCGGAAAGCTTGAAAATCTCCGCGCCGTATTCGGCCAGCAGGGCCTTGTTGCCGGTCACCACGGGCTTGCCCGCGCGGAGGGCCGTCGTCACCAGGTCATAGGCCTGCCGGGTGCCCCCGATCAGTTCAATGATGATGTCTATTTCCGGGTCCCCCACCAGCTCGTGCCAGTCGTCGGTCAGCAATTCTTCCGGAACGGCGGTTTCCCTGTGCTTGTTCAGGTTGCGCACGGCAATGCGCTTGATCCTGAACGGGATCTTGCTCCGCGCTTCCAGCAGGGAGTGGTTGCGGTACAGCGTCTCATAAACGCCGGAACCGACCGTACCCAGCCCGGCCAGGCCAAGTTGTATGGGTTTTTCCGTCATTCTTGCCGGGCGATTATGCAGAAAAATCCCTGTGACGCAAGAGCTTTTACCGTGCGGGGAAGGCCGTTTTTCCGGTAGCTTCCGGGGAAGGGGCGGCCTCCCGCATCCCGGCGGGCCGCCTGTCCGGCCCGGAGGCCGGAAAGCGGTGCAATAACGCAGCCGGATGGAATGACCGGCCCCCCTGCCTCCGGCTGCGGGGAAATCATGGAAGAATGCCCCGGCTTCCCCGCATCCGTCTCCGTTCCCCTTCCGGGATTGATTTCCCGCGCGGGGCAGGCTATCCTGCTTCCGTTTCATGACTTATACCATTACGCCGCTAATTGGGGAACAGGCCATTGCCGCACGCGTGCGGGAACTGGCCGCCTCCATTGACGCCGACATGGGGGACCGCCCCTATGTCCTGCTCCGGCTTCTGGACGGGGCCGTGCCCTTTGCGTCCATGCTGGCGGAGCATTTGAAATCCCGCCCGGAAGTGAGGTCCGTCAAGGTATCCAGCTATTCCGGCATGGAAAGTTCCGGCTCCGTGGCGTGGCGCGGGGATTGCGGCGCGTTCCGGCCCGGCGTCCCCGTGCTGGTGGTGGATGACGTACTGGACACGGGCAGGACGCTGGCGGGCGTTTGCGGAGAATTGAAAAAGAGGGGTGTGCAGCGCGTATTGACGGCTGTGGCCGTGGACAAGCACTGCTGCCGGAAGGTTCCCTTTGAAGCGGATTATGTAGCCTTTACCTGGGGCGACGACTTCCTGGTAGGGTTCGGCATGGACTTGGACAACCGGTACCGCGACCTCCCCTACATCGGCAAGGCTGCCGCAGACTGAATAAGTTTTTTCCAGATTGAACAAACTATTGAAAAAAAGTGTCTAAATCCCTCGGAGCGGTAGAGCCGTCCGCCGCCCCTCCAAACAAGGAAACACCGGAAAGGAGATTCAAGACATGAAGATCGACAGGGTAAGACAACTGGAAAGCGTGACCGGCTTCGGCCAGGCAACGTCCCTCATACGGGACGTTCTGGACAACCTGGAGCTGGAACAATCGCTCACATGGCTTCTGGAAGCCATCAACACGCACCTGGAAAACGGTGCGGAAGGAGAACCGTGGCATCTGTACCAGACCACGCTGTTCGCCATGTACGTGGACTATGACAACGGGCAGGTCCGCCTGTCCGCCATGCTGGCCTGCCATGATGCGGACATGGAATTGCCGCTGAAGGATTTTCTGGAAATTCTGCGCAGAGAAGCTCGGAAAGAGTCCCATCCGCGCCATTTTTCAGAAGCTAATGCGGACACGCAGATTCATCGCTGCCGCCATCCGCGTTTCAGGCGGAAAAAGCCGGAACGGGAGCCGGACAACGGATTTTATTCATGAACAAGTCCCTTGCCGGATCCCTTTCCCATGGCTGGTTCCTTTCGGAAACAGCCATTTTTTGGGGGATGACGGCCGGACGTACGGCCCCACTTGGCCGTAGCCGTGTTAACGGAGGATATGCGAGGGAAGGCGCCTATAAGGAACGGCGGTTCCCGCACGGCAAACGCCATGCACATTGAAAGCGCTATTGATGCGGACCAGGGGCGGCCAGCCTTCCCGGAAAGGTCCGTTTCTGGTGCTCTGCAGTTGCTTCCGCTTCACGGAGGCCGGATGACAAAGGAAGCGCTGTCCCGGATGCTGGTGCCTGTTTAATCCCATATTTCCACAGGAAAGGTTTTCAGAATTCGGGCAAGATACGAGAAGCCTGGAATGGAGAATGCCATGCCCGTCACGGAAATTTTCAATGATTATATTGAAAATGGTACGGCGGCTTTTGCGGATGCACCTTTGCCGGGAGCTTTTTTTTCATGCTGTTGGAAATGACGGCCGGATATCCCGCTTATGCGGTTGTGGACGCATCGGCAGGAAACGTCATCGAATTTTGCTGGCTGAGCGCCTATGCCCCTGCAGCGAGTTTCTGGAAAACGGTCAAAATCACCTTTTTATTGCGCGCGAGCATGCGGGGAAGGGCATGGGAAAACTGTGCTTTGACCGACTGGAGGCCGACGCCAGGCAAATGGGCATGGAAAACATCATTGCGGAAATTTCGTTGGAAACCGCGTAAGCCTGAAATTACATGTCCATAACGGATTTGCCTTTTGCGGCGAACTCAGGAACATCGGGTCCAAGTTAAACCGTCAGTTCGGCGTGGTTTACATGCAGAAAACCTTGTAAAACCTGTTTTCCCGGAAAGTTCCGCACTGTAGCGACGGAAGAAAGGCGCCTCTATATTTCAGGCGGTGCCGCGGAAACGTTCGTCAAGGGCCATGGCGGTCCTGCGAGCGGTATTTTCATCATGATTCGGAGGAAAAATAGTGCTTTTACGGCGTGATTCCGCCAGAATGGTCTCGCCATGACGCCATCCCGCACTCCCAGCGCCACTCCCTCCGGCCGTTTGCCCTGGGTGGAGATTGCGCGCCTGCTGGCTACATTAAGCGTCATCATGCAGCACGTTCCGGGAGGAGGATTTCCCCCCAACCATTGGCTGATCGGTCCGGCGCTGGCCGTGTTTTTCCTGCTGGCCGGGTATTTTTCCGCAGCGCGCCTCCAGGAGCAGGGGGCCGGGAGATGGACGGCTAGGCGTCTGCTGTCCCTGCTGCGGCCCTATCTGTTCTGGTGCGCGGCTTACTGGCTGCTGGCGGGCATGCCCGTTTCCCCCGCGTCCCTGGCTTCCGTGTTCGGCCTGGGCGCGTGCCCCATGCTGACACCCATGTGGTTCCTGCGGGATTTGATGATTTTCACCCTGGCGGCGTTCCTGCTGGTCAAGTGCCGCCCGGCGCTTTACACGCTCGGCCTGTTCTGCCTGTTCCTGAACAGGTGGGATGATTCCCTGGCGTGGCCCAGTCCCTGCATGTTCGGGGATTTTGCTCTCGGCATCATGCTGGCTTCCGCCGCACCGGGCTGTCTGAACCGCTGGGAGAAGATTCCCCTGGCCATGCATGCCGCCATTCTGCTGGCCTGCGCGGCTCTCATCTGGGCCAGCTGTGCGGATACGTTCCTTCTTCCGGACGGCTCCTTTTCCGGACTGACCGTCTTGGCGTTCCTGAGTTCCGGGATCGTGCTGAAGGCCGTCAGCCCCGGCCTGTCAAGACTCATGGCCGGGTGGGCCTCCGGCAGTTTCTTCGTGTACTGCTCCCATATTTTCGTGCTGATTGCCCTGATGGGGGTGGAGACGCGCTTTACGGCTCCATGGCCCCCTTGGGCATGGTGGTGCCTGGTGCCCGTCGTTTACATGCTGGCGCGGGGCATTTACCTGCTGGTCAGGAGGTACGCTCCGCGCGCGCTTGTTCTGATGACGGGGGGAAAATGAGGAGGGGAGCAACGGCTCGGCTCTCTCCCCGTATTTCCCGCTTTATCCCGCCACGCAGAAGGATTGGGAAGGGATTTCCCTTTTTTCTCCGCCTTCCTTTTGCCAGAAGAAGAGGGGAAGGCCGGAGAAGCCTTCCGTTTCAATGATGAAGGGATGCCAGCCTTTCTCCAGCGGCACGGGCTTCAACCCTGTGCGGGCGGGATCGTTTTCCGTGGTACGTTCCCCCATGGAGGAGGAGACTTCCGTTCCCGGCTTGTAATGGTAATCCGCGTCCAGCAGGTGCATGTCGTGCAGCCTGACAAATGCCCTGGCATTCTTTTCCGCCGGGGTTTTCATGAAGAAGGTGTATTTCCCCGTTTCCGGAACATTCAGGTAGAGCACTCTCTTCATGCTGCCGTCCTTTCGGCGGATGCCCTGGGCGGATTGCGCCGTCAGGGGAACCAGTTTTCCGGGCATTTCCTCCTTCCTGAGGGCCGGAACAGGCTCTTCGTCATAGGGCCTCTGGGCAAAGGTGCCGCGCTCCGGATGGGTATAATCATAAATACGCCTCATTCTCAGCGTTTTGCCGTGCATGATAGGCTGCATCTTTTTGCCTTCCGGCGTGTCCTTCAGGTCATGGCGTTCCGCCGGATCCTTCACTGTATCGTAAATTTCGAACAAGTCCGCATGGGACTGGATGTTGGTGCGCACTCCCTTGTATTTGCCGATGTAAACCATCTGCTCGTCGCCCCGGACGGCGTTCCTTCTGGACGGGAGAAAGTCCTTGTAGCCGGGCGTCGTCTTCTTGCTCTGGGACATCTTGGCGCTGTATTCCATGTACAGTCGGCCGTCCGGCTGGGTCCCCTTGTTCAACAGGGTGGGAAGCAGGGAAACGCCGTCGCTGCGGAAGGGAGCCCTGACGCCGCCGATGGCGGCCAGCGTCGCCATCCAGTCGTGGAACTGGGAAGGATGGTCGTTTACGGAACCGGCCGGAACGTGTCCGGGCCAGCGTACGATGGTGGGAACGCGGAAGCCGCCCTCCCACGCATCCTGCTTGATGCCGTCAAAAGGTCCGTAATTGCGGAAAAACTGCGGATTCTGGCCGCCTTCATCATGGGGGCCGTTGTCCGACGTCATGATGATGACCGTGTTTTTGTCAATGTTCAGATCCTTCAGGGTCTGGATGAGGTCTTCAAAAGAATCGCTCAGCCGCGCGATCATGGTGGCGTACCTCTTCTGCGCCATGGGCCACTTCTTGTCGGCATACCGCGGGTAGATGTAGGAGTTGATCTTGCCTTCCGCCGTGTTGACCAGCTTGTGGGGCTTCCCCAGCCATTGAACGCCCCCTTTCACCCCGCGGCCTTCTGGATACGGGCCGGTGGGTATTTGAAGCTGGGAATGGGGCGCGATGTGGGTCAACGCCAGAAAGAAGGGCTGGCGGGGATTCTGGCGGTGCGTGTCCACAATCCACTTTTTGGCGCGGGCCGTCAGCAGGTCTACGGAGTACGCCTTGTCGCAGTCCGCCGTGACGCACTTGTCTCCGTCCCAGATACCGCTCTTCTTGGTGGGAGAAATGGGATTGGGGTCTTCCTTGGGATAATGGTGGTGGCCGCTGACGTGGTCCAGGTAGCCGAAGTAGTAGTCAAAGCCGCGCCTGGTGGGGTAGGCCGTGGATTCCTGCGGTGTCCCCGCATGCTCCCGGCCCCCGCCTATTCCCCATTTGCCGATGAGGGCGGTCTTGTACCCGGCGGACTGCATGACGGTGCCGAGGGTGGGGGCGTCTTCAATGGGCAGGTCAAAGGACCTGTCCCGGATTACCTTGGCATGGCCCTGGTGCACGCCCGTAAACAGGGAACCGCGGGCCGGGGCACAAAGCGGAGCGGAGGAGTAGTGGCGCGTCAGCGTCATTCCCTCCCGGGCCAGCGTCCTGAGGCCCGGATTGTCCATGGCGGGAAGCCCTTCCTTCATGCGCTGGTCCTGGTAGGCGGGCAGGTCCCCCCAGCCCATGTCGTCCATCAGGATGAGGATGACGTTGGGGCGCTGGGCCGCCGCGGAAAAGGGAACCGCCAGCAGGAGAGCCAGAAGTGGGAATAAATGTTTACCTCTCATTGCTGTGGGAAGACGGAATTCTATTTTTCTCCCTTGTTCTTGAGATAATAGCTCGGATCGGCAATCCAGCGGTCTCCCGATTTTTTCACCGGAATGAAGCTGACGCCCCAGGATTGGAAATTCCCCGTGTACGGCTGTTCAATCAGGATGGTGTTTTCCCCGGCCTTGACCTGGAAGGGAATCGGAGGACGTGCCCACCAGAACTCCTCATTGTCAAAGGATATTTCATTATCGGGAGAATTCCAGGTGTGCTTTTCATAACGCCGCTGGCCCGCCAGTTTATAAGTCTGGGGGTTTTTCACTTCCTTGCCGTTCACCCATATCCTGGTGCCGCACTGGGACCATTCCCCGGCAGCCGGAACTCCGGAACAGCGCCGCGTGGAGCGTGCCGGAGCGTCAAATCCTACCATGGCGTACATGGTGCCCGCCTTGGGAGCGTAAAAAGTCGTCTTCGCCCAGGCGGTATTCCTCGGATTCGTTTTGGAGAACAGCCCTTCCGCACCAGCGCGGGTCCGGAAATACAGATTGCCTCCGCGCGCCTGGACAGGTTCCAGTCCAGCAGGGGATTTTCCCGCCAGCAGGTCGTTCCTCACTTCTTCCTGCCTGCCCTTTGGAACGGGACCGAACACGGTCCATTCCACGAAGGAATCCCGCCAGTAGGGGAAGGGCTTGTTTCCGGCCAGGGCTTCCATGCGTTTTTCAAACAGGGAGAAGGCCTGGTAAGCCTCCGTATCCTTTTCCGGCAATTTGCCGGCAAAGCGGGAGCCATCCTCCGGAATGCCCTTCCAGCTGCGTTCCGCCATGGCGAACATGGCCGGCCACTGGGGGCTCTGGATGGGAATGTTCTTCTTGTCTTCCACCCGGGTATCCGGCCACAGGCACTGAATGACGCCCAGGGAATGGTCATCGCTCTTGGCCGTTCCGCAGGGCTGGCGGAAGAAATTCCTGCGCACCAGAATGCCGGGGTCAAAGGAATTAATGTAGCCTGCCGTGGAATCAAAATAGGGGTTTTTCTGTTTGGCGGGATTCGGCAGGCCTACGGAATTCTCGTCATTCCACAACTGGGCGTAGCTGTCTCCGGAAACGGGCAGGTCGTTATTGCCCGCCCACTGGATGGGCTGGCGTCCCAAAGATTTGACCTTGGCTGCCATCCGGTCCGCAAACTGCTTCCCGTTGGGGATGTGGATTTCATCCGCGCCGATGTGGAGGTAGGGGGACATTTCCACCGGAATTTCCCGGCAGAATTCTTCCAGTAGCTCTTCCAGAATCTTGATGCCTCTGGGATCGTGCATCGGAAAGCCGAAGCAGTTCTTGAAATAGGTGCTGTGTCCCGGCATGTCTATTTCCGGGATGATCTGGATATGGCGCTTCCTGGCGTAGCGGAACAGGTCCCGTATCTGGTCGTAGGTGTAGGTATCGTTGACGTCCCGGCCCTTGATCCTCTTGGAGGGATCATTCAAAATGGGATACTTCTTGCACTGGATGCGCCATGCGGGGTAGTCCGTCAGGTGCCAGTGGAAGGCGTTCAGCTTCAGCCGCGCCATCTCGTCAATGTCCGCCTTGAGCGTCTCAATAGGCCGGAAATTGCGGCCCACGTCATGCATGAAGCAGCGGATGGCGAACGCCGGGCTGTCCTTGATGTCGCAGCACGGATAATCCCCCTTGGCGCCCAACTGGTCCAGCGTCCGGCGGGCATAAAAAACGCCTGTATCGGTAGCGGCCCTGATCTGGATGCCGTCGGGACGGACCTGGAGCTCGTAGCCTTCCTTGCCCAGCGTCTTGGCCAGGGCCGCATTCTTTTTCACGGAAACGGGAGCCTTTTTAGGGCATGTCCCCGTCTTCCAGTCTACCTGGGACGGGAAGGGAATGAGAGGAACCGGCGCGTTTTTTTCCTGCTGGAGGGGGTGCGGGGAAGTCCAGTCTCCGTAGGAAGCAGGAGAACAAAGCATCAAGCCTGATGCCAGCAAAAGGAGGGAGAGGGTTAGTCGCATAATAATATTACACTTAAATAAAAGACTTTCTTTCATCAAACTTTAAATGGCTCGGAGCACTGGTCTTTTTTGTTGCCTCACCTTCTCTTTCTTCTGAAGATACAAGCTCCCAGACCGAGCAGCGTGACAGCGGCGGAGGAAGGTTCCGGGACCGCAAGGCCTTCCATGCGGAAATTTTTTACGGCAAGCTCCTGATAAGCGTAGGTGTTGTCAAGAACGCCGGTATTCATCACCAGATAGAAGGCGGCTCCCTGATCAAACAAGCCGCCGTATTCGTCTTTGGAAATTGTCCAGCCATAGGAATTGTTGCTGACGTTTCCCGCCATTCCGGAAATCGTGGAACCGACCTGGAAAAGGGAATTTTCCTCGCCCCCCAAGCTGTACCACAGGCTGAAATTCTGGGGCTGTCCCGTTCTGCTGGCGTTGAAAAGACCGCCTGTATCAAAGGAAATCCTCAGGGTTTCATATCCGGATACGGTGTCGGCGGACAATTCATGGAATTTGACGGCTGTAAATCCGCCTCCTGCGCCGGAGGCGGAAATCAGATTGGTAGTGCCGTCCGCCGTCACGGAAGCAAGCGTACCGGTATTGTTATTCTTATTGCCGGAATACCATCCCGCATCCAGGGTTCCAAGGACGGACTGCACCGCGTTTGCGGAAGGCCCCCCGTTCGCGATCAGAGCCCCTCCGGAAGAATAATCAATGCGGGAGATGGAGGTTTCCTCCATCTTCAGTTCCGGAATGATGCTGTCCAAGGAACTCCATATTTCCGCTCCATGCGCCGACAGGGCCGCCGCTGTGGATAATGCCAGGAAAAGGGATGTTTTCATGTGTATGTCGTTGTTGTTGGAAAGCAAAAAGGCCACGCCGCCATGACGGGAATTTCGCTTTATTCGGCATGAAACTACAGGATTTGCAATCCGCTAAAGAAACTCCAATACAGAAAAACCATATAACTAACTAACCATTATAGAATGATAAAAATATTCAATATCCCCTTTTCTGTCGCTTTCACATGAGGGGAAACTGTGGAGAATAACGGGAAAGTCCTGACCATAAATCAGGAAAGAGAAAAATCCGTTTGACAGCGGATTGCAAATCCTGAAAGGCATTTCCCGCTCCTCTAATGCAATGAAGGACAGGAGATTGTCACAAGGAGCGCCGTGCGGCGGCGAATTTATCCTATCCGTATGCGGATGGAATGGACGGCATCCTTGCCGAACTGGTCTCTCAATTTTCCCAGCAGGGCGCCCTGCCACTGCTGGAGATGGTAGTTCATGGCCGGTTGAAGCACCTGGATGGTCGCCACTCCCTTGACCAGGGAGACCAGGCAGGCCTGCTTTCCCAGGAACGGCCCCGCCGCGGCCATCCACCCCTTCCGGAGAAGTTCGGGGTCCATGCCTTCTTCATCCAGGGGCAGTTTGGAGAGGATGGCCCCCAGCAGGGATTCCGCCGTGTGGACATTGCGCGTTTCACTGAACACCGGAACGGCCTGGAACCAGTCCGCAAGGGCCTGCCGCACCTCCTGTTCGTCCCGGGAAAGGTATTCGTACCGGGTGGGGGAGGCATGGGGGGCGGGACGGTCCCTGTCGGGAACGTAGGCTGACCAGGGCGGAATCATCACGGGGAAGGGCGGAAGGGAAAAAAGAGGACCGGTTAAAGAAAAACGCCCGGAGCGTGTCTGTTCACAAGCCCGGGCGCTGTAAGGTGGCAAGAAGATGGTTATTCGCCGTCGTCGCCGATGGCTTCCACAGGGCAGCCTTCCAGGGCTTCCACGCAGGCTTCCAGTTCGGTTTCATTGTCCGGCTGCTTCTTGACGTAGGATACGCCTTCGTCTTCGTCGCGGCCAAAGTTTTCCGGAGCGGTTTCGCGGCAAAGGTCGCAGTCAATGCAGGAACTGTCCACGTAAAACTTGCCGGGGACGTTTAATGGTGTCTTTTCGTCTATATCTGCCATATGTATGGATGGGTTGTATGAACTGGGCTAACTATTTCCGCATTTGACTGAATTTTGCAATCTTTTTTGTTGCAGGAATGAGTCAGCATGAGGAAGAATGCCGGAGCGCCTTTTCCGCTGAAAAGGCTTTGTTTTTTCCCTATTCCACGATGCACGCCGTTCCACGATCCACCCCGCGCGCCCTCCCCCTGTGGGCCGCCTTCCTGCTGTCCGCCCTTTCCGGGGCGCTTATGGCCTGTTCCTTTATTCCGGTGGACTGGAGCGGCTGCGTCTGGATAGCTTTTCTGCCCCTGCTGACGGCCCTGTGGTACGGCCCCCGGCGCGAAGGGAAGCGCGGCGCCCTGGCGTATTTCCTGTACGGGTGGACGTGCGGAGTCGTGTTTTTCGGCATTTCCCTGTGGTGGATCAATGAGGTGAGCACGCTCGGCTACATCCCGCTGATTCTTTTTTACGGGGGCCTGTTTCCCGGCATCTGGGGCCTGGTGATGGGAACCCGGTTCCGTCCGGCACGGCTCCCGCTGCCTGACGCGCAGCTTCCGCCCGCGGAACGCAGGCGCGCCTGGAAGGAGTGGGCCACGCGCGACATGGCGCCCAGTGCCGCAGCGGCTCTGGCGGGGGCCTCCCTGTGGGTATGCCTGGAATGGCTGCGGGGCTGGCTGATCCCGGGCTTCAACTGGAACAACCTGGGGGTGGCCCTGTACGGGAATCCCCTGGCCCAATGGGCGGAATACTTCGGCGTGACGGCCCTGGCTTTCATCCCCGCCGTGTTTTCCATCTGGCTGTGGCGCGTCTGCCGCCGTGCGGGAACCATGGTGATGCATGAAGGCAGAAGGTCCGTGCCGTGGGATTTCTTCATGCTGGTGGCGGTTCTGCTGGGCATGTTCGTCATCGGCGTGCAGTGGACGGCGCGCTACGCGCCCCTTTCCGACGTTTCCACCGGAAACGGGGCTTTCACCATTCCCGTCATGACTGTCCAGTTAAACCTGAGCCAGAAGGAAAAGTGGGATGCGGCCAACAGGGAAAACATTTACCGGGAATTACTGGAGACGACGGAGCAGGGGATGCTGGAACTCCAGGAAAAAGCGCTGGAACGGTCCGCCCGGGAAGGGACGGAGACCTCCCTGGAAATGCCCGCCTGGGTGATCTGGCCGGAGAGTTCCTTCCCCATCTCCACGTTTTACCGGGATTCCACGGGAGAAAGGTTTCCGGGGCAGGACAACGTCAATTTCCTGAGCACGGAGGAAGAGTACGTCCAGGCCATTCGCGACAGGGTCTGCGATTTCATCCTGCTGACGGGCACGGACGATATCTACCTTTCCGACGAAGGCCGCGTGGCGCGCGCCTACAACTGCCTGACCGTGTTTGAAGGGGACTATTCCACGGCCGTTCCTTTCGCCAAGGCCGTTCTGGTTCCCTTCGGGGAATACATTCCCATGCGGGAGACGTTCCCGTTTCTGGAAAAAGCTTTTGAGGCCTCCGCCGGAACGGCCATGGGGATGAATTACACGCCGGGCACTTCCTCCGATCCCGTCCCGGTGCCCATCCGCCCCGGCAGTTCCGTGAAGGTGGGGGTGATTCCGCTGGTCTGTTTTGAAGACGTGGTGGGAAGCTGGGTGCGCCGCTTCGTGCGGCCGGAGCCCCAGGTACTGGTGAACGTGACCAATGACGGATGGTTCAACCGCTCCTGGGCGAACGAACAGCATTGGCGCAACGCGGCCTTCCGGTGCATGGAGCTGCGCCGTTCCATGGTCCGGGCAGCCAATACGGGAGTCAGCGTGGCCCTGGCCCCCAACGGGGCCGTGATCGCGGATTTGCGGGATGCCTCCGGCTCCCCCTTCACCAGGGGCGTGATGACCGCCACGCTTCCCGCCGGCTGCACGGAGGTGACCCTGTACGCCATGCTGGGGGACTGGGCCGTTCCGGCCTGTTTCCTGCTTTTCCTGGCCCTGCTGGTGCGCAGGATTCTGGCGTCCGGGCGCGGAGCGGTAAGGGAAGGCGTGCACAACGGCGTTTACCGACCGGAGAGGGGAGCCACCCCCAGATAATTCCTGACCTGCTTGAAGGAAGGGTAGGAGATGCCGGACTCATGGCACCAGAAGGCGGAGGAGGCACCTCCGTCCAGGTTCAGCGCCGTCTTTACCTTGAAGTCGCCCAGAGCGCCCGGAATGGACAGCCATGCCGCCAGTTCCTTCAGCGTCAGTGAGGAAGAAACGCCGATGCACCACCGTTTGCCGCCGTCCGTGGCAATGAAGGTGCGGTAGGTGGATTTTTCCGCGTTCAGGCCTTTGACGGCCGTTCCGTTTTCCACCAGAAAGGGGCCGCCCTGGATGGCGGCCTGCATGGTGGGGAGGCTTTTCATCCGTTTAAGAACGGAGCTGCGCACCAGTTCCAGGCCGTTTTTGCCTCCGGAGTAAACGACTCCGGACACGGCAAAGGAGCCGGAGGCCAGCGGGAAAAGGCGTTTGCCGTCCTGGACGACCAGCCCCAGGGGAGTTCCCGCCGCATCCGCGCCGAAGAAGCCGCCGTTCACCCCGGCTACGCACGGGCTTCTGCGCATGGCCTTGTCCAGAGAGCCATAGCGGGGAGTTTTCACGCTGCCTTCGTCGCGCACCAGCAGGCGGTGCGTGTCCGACCGGAAAAAGTACACGTTCAGCTTGTCCTTCATGGAGAGGAAGCCGTCCTTCTTCGTAAAGACGCGGTGTTCCGCGTGGACAAGGCTGGAAACGCACAGGAGCAGGGCAAGGAGGCGGAAAATGTTCATCATGGGAGCAATCAGCGGGAAAGATAAAAAATGCGGCGTTCCGCCCGGGTTCCCGCGGGAACCCGGGCACCGGGCCAGACGATGCAGCCGTTCAAACGGCAGTTTTCCTCCACAACGGCGCCGGGGCCGACCACGCAGGCGGCGTCCACGGAAGACCCGGAGGAGATTTCCGCTTCCGGATGGATGCGCGGCAGGGGGGAGGGAAAGTCCAGGTGGGCCTGCAGGTAGGATTCCGGCGTTCCCATGTCCATCCACAGGCCGTCGTCCGCCAGAATTCCGTGCAGGCGGCCTTCCCGGATGTAGTCCAGGAAGACGGGAATGATGGAAACGGCCTCGTCCGTGGGAATGCGTCCGAACACTTCCGGCTCCATGCAGTACGCTCCGGTGAACTGGCAGGCTCCCGGATCCCGCCCCAGCGCGTGCCTCATGTCCGTCACCAGGCCGGAAGAGGCGTCAAACCCCACGTTCCGCTTGTCTCCGTCCGTCCGGAGCGCCAGGGTAACGGCAGGGCGGCGTTCCATGTGGGCGGCTATCACGCGGTGCAGGTCGAAGGTGGCGGCGGTGTCTCCGTTCATCACCAGAAGCGGTTCGTCCGCAGCGGCCCAGGGTTCTATTTTCTTGACGCCGCCGCCGGAATCCAGCAGCACGGCCTCATGGCTGAAATGCACGGGACAGCCGTTCCAGGAGCGTTCCGGAAAAACCCTGTCCCACGCGTCCGCCAGATGGTGGGTGTTGATGATGAATTCACGGATGCCGCATTCGTGGCAGCGGCGCATCGCGTGCAGGACGAGCGGTTCATGAAAGAAGGGAATCAGCGGCTTGGGCAGTATATCGGTCAGGGGCCGCAGGCGGGTGCCCAGTCCGGCGCCGAGGATGAATGCGCGGGATATGCCGGAAGTGCCGGAACCGTCCGTGATGTGCATGAGTCATGACTAATGGGAGAGAGGGGCTTTTTCAAGCGTCCTTTTTCCGTCCTTTTTCCGATGACACGCTGGAAAGCTTGAATTTACAGGAAAATCGGTGATTTCGTGCTTTTCAAACAGGGTCTCATTCACTAGCATTTCCGCATGGCATGTGGAAACCAAAGAACTGTCGGCTCTCCGGCCTCCCTGGCCGGAACTTCTCTGCATACGGGACAACCCGTCACCCTGACCCTGAAGCCGGCCGCCGCCGACTTCGGCATCAAGTTCCGCCGCGTGGATTTGCCTGACCAGCCCTTCATCAATGCGGACGTGGAAAAAGTGCAGACCGTCGAACGGGCCACCAGCCTGGCGGAAGGTTCCGTAAAGGTGCACACCGTGGAACATATCCTTTCCGCCCTGACGGGCATGGGCATTGATAATGCCGTCATTGAGATGGATGCCAACGAACCCCCCATCGGCGACGGCTCCTCCGCTCCCTACGTGGAATTGATCAAAAGCGCCGGCATTGTGGAACTGGACGCCCCGCGCCGCTATCTGGAAGTGCGTGAGGCCGTGACCATTGAAACCCGGGGCGGCTCCATCCTGACTATTCTTCCCTCCAAGCAGTTCCGCGTTTCCGTCACCTGCGTGGGGCCGGAAAACCGCATTACGCAGTACTTTGACGCCGTTATCACGCCGGAGACTTATGAAAAGGAACTGGCCCCCGCACGCACCTTCACGTTTTACGAGGATATCAAGCCGCTGCTGGAAAAAGGGCTGATCAAGGGCGGCAGCCTGGAAAACGCCGTGGTCATCCGCGGGGAGGAGCTCATGAGCAAGGAGCCCATGCGCTTCATCAACGAATTCGCCCGGCACAAGGCCATGGACCTCATCGGGGACCTGTCCCTGTGCGGCAAGCCCATCCTGGGCCACGTGATCGCCATCAAGCCGGGGCACGGCCCGAATACGGAACTCACCGCCAAACTCAAGAAGGAGCACAAGCGCAATCTTCAGCTTATGCCCAACCCCGTCAACGTGCCGTATGGGGACGCCGTGCTGGACATCAATGAAGTGATGAGCCTGCTGCCCCACCGCTATCCCTTCCTGATGGTGGACCGCATTGTGGGCTTTGAGGGGGAAACCAAGTGCCGCGGCCTGAAAAACCTCACCATGAACGAGCTCTTCTTCCAGGGCCACTTCCCGGGCCATCCGGTCATGCCGGGCGTGCTCCAGGTGGAAGCCATGGCGCAGGTGGCCTCCATCGTCATGCTGCGCCAGCCCGGAAACGCCAGCAAGATCGGCTACTTCATGAGTGCGGACAAGGTGAAGTTCCGCCATCCCGTCGTTCCCGGAGATTGCCTGATCATTGAAGCGGAACTTGTCAAGATGCGCGGCAACATCGGGCAGGCCATCGGCCGCTGCCTGGTCAACGGCCAGGTGGTTTCCGAAGCCGAGCTCAAATTCGGCCTTCAGGACATGTAACCGGTCTTTTCCTGCGAATTGATTTCATTTCAGCAGCCCCGGCGCGCCTGCCCGCGCCGGGGTTTTTCATGGCCGGAAACATTAAATCCATGAATTGCATGCGGCAGGCATGCTGCACATTTCCGTGTATTCCGCCAGGCGTTTGCGGAACGTTTCCGGAGTCATGGAAAGCAGGGCGTCCGCGGAAAAGGATTCGCACGTGAAGGAGGCGGCCACCGTGCCGTACACAATGCCGCGCTTCACGTGCTCGAAGGAGGGCAGGCCCTCCGGCAGGGTGGACAGATAGCCCGCCAGCGCGCCCAGGAACGTGTCCCCGGCCCCGGTGGGGTCCACCAGCGTTTTCAGGGGGTAGGCCGGGCAGCGGAAAATCCTGGTCCGGCCGTCCTCCCCGCGGCCGATGAGGGTGGCGCCGTATTCGCCCTGCTTCACGACGGCGTAGGAGGCTCCCCTGGAAAGCAGGAATTCCCCGGCTTCCAGAACGGTGGAGGCTGCGGCGTATTCCTTGGCCTCGTCCTCGTTCATCATGGTGATATGGGAGCGGGAGATGACGGCGTCCAGCAGTTCCGGCTGGCGCCGCAGCCATTTGTCCATGGAGTCGGAAAGCACGAGGGAGGCGTCCGGGCACTGTTCCATGCACTTGAGCTGCTGGGCGGGAACCATGCAGCAGCACACCAGCACGGGGTGGCCGCGCAGGGCGTCCGGCACGTTCACCTGCCAGTCCAGCATCACGGAATCGTTGGCGCAGACCGTCCTGCGCTTGTTCATGTTGTCGAAGTACTCCCCGGTCCAGGCAAAGGAAGGTCCCTTTTTGCGCTCCACCCCGTCCATGCACAGCCCCTTGGCGGCCAGGGCCTCCTCGTAATGAACGGGAAAATCCTCCCCGATGATGCTGACGGCATCCACCCGGTCCGTAAAAAGCAGGGCCGCTACGGCGGCGAAGGAGACGGAACCGCCCAGCACCCCTTCCGCCCGTCCGCGGGGGGTGATGATGGTGTCAATGCCGATGGTTCCGGTGACGAGGAGGGGAAGGGACATGGAGGAAAAAGGAGGGTTTGACGGAAATAAAAGAGCCGTCCGCACGGAAAGCGGACGGCCCGGATACTTGCATATTATCCTGAAGCAAGTCAATCACAAGGAAGCGGCGGCGGAATTTCCGCGCTTACGAATAGGACTTTTCCAGGATGCTCACGACGTCCGCCGTGGTGAACTTGCAGCGGTCCAGTTCAAACAGCCCTCCCATGGTGGAAAAGGCGGTTCCGGCGTATTCCTCAAACAAGTCCGGAGTGATGCCGAAGTCGGACATTTTCAGCTTGTCCACGCCGCAGGCTTCCTTGAGCTTGTTGAGGCCGTTCAGGAAACCGTCCACGGAGGGTTCCATGCCCATGGCCGCGGCCACTCTGGCGTACCGTTCCGGACAGCTGGGGGCGTAGGCTTCATGGTAGGCCCAGGAGATCATGATCAGGCCCGCTCCGTGGGGCAGGGAAGGATGGTAGGCGCTCAGGGCGTGCTCGATGGAATGTTCCGAGGTGCAGCAGGAGATGGTTTCCACAAAGCCGGAATAGGTATTGGCCAGCGCGACATAGGCCCGCGCTTCCAGGTCCTGCCCGTCGTCCACGGCGCGGGGAAGGTATTTGGCGATGTATTCGATGGCCTGGAGGGCGAACATGTCGCTCATGGGGGAGGCCACCTTCGCCATGTATCCCTCCACGGCGTGGAACAGGGCGTCAAAGCCCTGGTAGGCGGTCAATTTGGGAGGAACGGACAGCATGAGTTCCGGGTCCACGATGGACATGGTGGGGAAGGTTCCCCGGTAGCCGAAGCCGATTTTTTCCTGCGTGTCCTCCTTGGTGATGACGGTCCAGGGGTCCGCTTCCGTCCCCGTGCCCGCCGTGGTGGTGATGCAGACGATGGGCAGGGGCTGGTTGGGAATTTCAAGCCCCAGGCCAGAGCCTCCCTGGATGTAGTCCCAGTACGTTCCCGGATTGGCGGCCATCACGGCGATGCTCTTGGCGGAGTCCATGCTGCTGCCCCCGCCAAGGCCGACCACGAAGTCGCAGCCCGTTTCCTTCGCCAGGGCGGCGGCCTCCATCACGTGTTCCACCACGGGATTGGGCTGCACTTTGTCAAAGACGACGCTTTCCACACCCTGCCGTTTCAGCAGGGACTGCACGCGGTCCAGATAGCCGAGACGCCTGACGGACGTTCCGCCAATGACGACCAGGGCCTTGGAGCCGGGGAGGGGAGCCGTGCCAAGCTGGTCCAGACATCCCGCGCCAAAGAAGATCTGGGCGGGCATGAAAAATTGAAATGGCTGATACATGGCTCCCATAGTAAAACGGCGGCGCCGGACGTCAAGAATGCTCTGCGCATTCCGTGTACGCCGGCGCCGCCGCAGGACGGTATTTCCGGGATGAAGACGGTTCAGGCGTCTTCAAAAAAGTCGTCGCTCTTGGCGGGGTCCGGTTTGGGAGGCTTGGGAACGTCCGTGCCGATGGCGCCCGGATCGTCCATCTCCCGGCTCGTCGTTATCGTGGTGGAAGGAGTCCGCCGGACGGGAGGACGGGGAGCGGCGGGGCGCGGTGCCGCGGAGGGAGAGTCCGATGCGGCCATTTCATCCTCAGCGCCGGGCATCATTTTCCGCATGCTCTGGATGAGCTTGTCCCGGAGGGTTCTGATGCCCTGTTCCCGGCGGACGGGGTCCGCCGTGTTCTTGATCAGCACCATCATGTTCCGGGTGGCGTTCGCCTGGTCGCCGAGTTCAAAGCAGTCCAACTCGCAGCGCCAGCGCAGGCGGTCGAGCTGGGATAGATCCCGTTCGTCGAATTCTTCTTCCGAGGCGGAGGCGATGCGGCCCTGCATCCCGGATTTTTTACCGGAGGAAATGGCGTGGCTCACCTTGCCAAGGAGCGTTTCCATGGCGATCCGTCTGTTCCACGCCGTTCTCAATGCAGCCAGATTCCGGGTTTTCCGGTAGCCGGCGAAGAAGAGCTTTTCAAAAATTTCATCCCGGTTTTTCATGGAGTCCGGAAATGCTCGGGACGACATGCTGGCGATGCCGAGAGCTTCGCCCACTTCCGTGCCCAGCACGGACTGTTCCGCAATGCGCGCGCCGGCCCGGCCCCCGCCTCCGCCATTGTTATTCTTGGATGAAGAGGAAGGGTCCAAGAAGTCGGGATCGGAACAGGCGGAAATGTAGGCGTTCAGCAAATCCATGGCCGGCTTCTGGAATTCCGTAACGTCCAGAATTTCTTCCTCCACGCTACCTGTGGAAGTGGCCTTCATCATGTTCTCCTTCAGGCGGGCCTTGAGGACGAGAACGCCCCACTGGTATTGAAGCATCAGCCCCTTGCGGGAGTTTTTGTCCTGGTATTTCTTGGCTTCGCGGTCCATCCAGTCCTTCAGGGCGTTGGATGCGTTCTTGGCGCTTTTGCCCTGCTGGCGGTCCTTTTCCTTTTCCGCCTCCATCAGAAGCTTCTTGGACTGGATCAGCAAATCGTAGGCGGCATTGGGGTCCCGGCCTGCGGCGGTGAGCCTGCTGATAGCCGCATTGATTACTTTGGTTTCTGCGGATCTGTTCAGCGCCAGAAGGTTATCCAAATCCTTGATGACCTTCTTCTTGGCATCGTTGTCCATAACCTGCTGGGCAGAACAGAGGGAGGCGATGCCGAGGCCGCCAATGAGACAAAGAGAGACAAAAGTGTTCATATGCTTTTTTTATTATGGCGGATGAAAAGTGATCTGGCAAGAGAGAACTCGGCTTGAAACCCGGTGAAGGAGGGAAATATCCTCCTTTTTATGAAGGAATAAGGAAAGTTTTAAAACAGATTTACAAGCTCACTTTCCAGGGAAAGGGCGTTGGAGAGCGGAATGGGAAAGGAGGAAGGAAGGCCGGAGTTCTTTAATCCGGCTATCTCCCACGGTGAAATGGATGGTCAGAGGCGGCAAATGGTTAAAATGGTTAAGTGAAGCTCCCATGAACGTTTTCCGCCGTTTATGGGAGGAATTGGCTCAAATCCCGGTCAAATCCGGGGTAGGACGTATTAATGCATCCGGCATCCGTCAGGACGGTTTCTCCGCTGGCGCTGAATCCCGCCACCAGGAAGCTCATGGCGATCCGGTGGTCTCCGTAGCTGGGCAGTTCCGCACCTTTCAGAGCCGTGCCGCCGCGGACGATCATTCCGTCGTCAAATTCTTCAACAGTTGCGCCCATCGCCCGGAGGTTGGCCGCCGTGGTGGCGATCCGGTCCGTCTCCTTCACCCGCAGTTCACGGGCGTTGCGGACGACAAGATCGCCGTCCGACAAGGCTCCCGCTACGGCGAGAATGGGGATTTCATCAATCAGGTTGGGGATTTCCTCCGGCAGAAGTGCGGTACCGTGGAGGGAGCCGGCGCCGTAGATGGTGATGTCTCCGTAGGGTTCCCCGGCATCTTCCGGAGAGGTTTTCACAATGTCCATGTGTGCGCCCATGCGCCGCAGGGCGCTGATGACGGCGCAGCGGGTTTCGTTGAGGCCCACCTGGCGGAGCGTCAGACGGGAGCCGGGGCGGGTGGCGGCGGCAACCATCCAGAAGGCGGCGGAAGAAATGTCCGCCGGAACCGTCAGGTCGTGGGCGCGGGGAAGGGCGGGGCCTTCCGTGCTGACAGCCAGACCGTCCACGGAGCAGGAAACGCCGAAATGGCGGAACAGGCGTTCCGTGTGGTCGCGCGTGACGGCGGGCTGGATGACGGTGGTGGTTCCCTCGGCAAACATGCCGGCCAGCAGGATGGCGCTTTTCACCTGGGCGCTGGCCATGGGAAGGGTGTAGGAGATGGGACGGACGTGTCCCGCGTGGATGAACAGCGGAGCGCACCCGGGTTTGCTTCCGCGGGCCTCAATCCGTGCCCCCATCTGTTCCAGGGGGCTCATGATGCGGCCCATGGGGCGGGAACTCAGGGAGGCGTCCCCGAACATCTCGGAATCAAAGGGGCAGGCGGCCAGCATGCCGGCCAGCAGTCTCATGCCCGTGCCGGAATTCCCGCAGTCAATGGGACGGGAGGGAGAATGGGGCCGCATGGCCACGCCCGTGATGCGGAAGCGCACGGGGCCGCAGCCTTCCCGGCTTTCCAGCACCTCCACCCGCGCTCCCAGTTGTTCCATGGCGCGCAGGGTGTTCAAACAGTCCTCGCTGCACAGGAAGTTGTCCACTTCCGTCACTCCGTCCGCCAGGCCGCCCAGAATGGCGGCGCGGTGGGAGATGCTCTTGTCTCCGGGTACGGTCAGTACCCCTTGCAGGGAAGGAATGGAACGGGAGTAAAGGTTCATGAGCTTTTGTGTCCCGGAAGAACTACCCTGTATCGGCCTCCGAATCAAGCCAATTAGAAGGGCCGGAAGCCCGGAGCGGAATGGTGGGAGAGGAAGAAAAACCCTCTCTGCGGAGGAAACCATGCCGGAAGCCCGGCTGGGCCGCGATTCTTCCGGAGGAAAGGGGATGCGGACCAGAATGGGGATTGATTTTCCGCGGCGGGGAAGTATATTGCCGGGGTTATCGGCAGAGTCTGCCTGAAAGGAAGGAGAGAGCTTTTCAGGAGCAACAGACGAAGCTGGTTTTCATAGGTAGTAAGTTGGAGCGGTCACGGGAGGCATCCTGTGGCCGCTTTTTCCGTCCGTTTCACAGGGATTCCGGCATTCCGCCCCAGCAGGAGAGGAAGCTGAGTCTGAAGGGGCTGATGAAGAACGCTTTCCCGCCATGTTCTGCCGGGAGATGGGGACGTTCGCACACTTTCCGGATATGCGGGAATACGGGAGTTCCGGCCTTTCCGATGGAAGATGGAAACGATTTTACGGGAGGGCCGTCCGGATGGAATTTCCGGGAAACGGGATGGAGCGGAGAAAGGGCGCCAGGCCCGGAAAGGCCGGCGCTGAAAAATGCCCCGGTTTTTTCTTTGGGCTTTACCGGGCCTTCCCGAAAGCGTATGTAGTCCGTGCCGATCAGGTCCGGGTGGTCGCTGTTCCGGTTTTCGGACCGGGATAGAGGAAAGTCCGGACATTACAAGGCAGCGTGTCCCGTGAAAGCGGGAGACGGGAACCTCCCAAGGGTTCCCGGACGGAAAGTGCCACAGAAAACAAACCGCCCGGACGGGGTTTCCCCGTTCAGGCAAGGGTGAAAAGGGGAGGTAAGAGCTCACCGCTCCGAGGGCGACCAAGGAGGCATGGTAAACCCCGCGCGATGCAAGACAAACAGGGGAAGGGTAGCCTGCCCGCCGGATCCCCGGGTATTAGTCGCATCCGTTCCGTAAAACGAATGGGCGCGCGGGATGCTTAAGCATTCCGCGTGAGAAAAATGACCACACAGCCGGCATCCGCCGGCGGACAAAATCTGGCTTACAGGACCTGATCGGCCCTGATGTTTTTTTCATCGTCCGTTCCGACGCGGTTTTCCCCGGAACAAAACGTCCGGGGAATTTGTCCGCTTCCGTGGCCTGTTTGGGATTGCAAGGACGCCTCAAATGTGTAGAATCCGTCACCTAATTGCCACCACTATGGAGAAGCTTGTTGTACACGGAGGATTTACGCTCAGGGGAGCCGTCAATATCAGCGGTTCCAAAAACGCTTCCCTGCCTATTCTGGCTGCCTCCCTGCTGACGGATGAACCCGTGGTGGTGCGCCGCGTGCCGGACGTTTCCGACACCAATTTCATGGTGCAGATCATGGGCCAGCTGGGTGCGTCCGTGGAGCGTTCCAGCGGCAACGTGCGCGTGGAGGCCAAGAACCTGCATTCGGAAGCCGCCTACGAGCAGGTGCGCAAAATGCGCGCTTCCATCTGTCTTCTGGGGCCGCTGATGGCCCGCATGCAGCGGTGCGTGATTCCCCTGCCGGGCGGCTGCGTGATCGGCGACCGTCCTGTGGACCTTCACATCCGGGCCATTCAGGCCCTGGGCGCGACCGTCCAGATAGAACGCGGGAACCTGATTATTGAAGCGCCCCGCGGTCTGAAAGGGGCCACGGTGGATTTGAACGGCGACCACGGCCCCACCGTCCTGGGGACGGACAACCTGATGATGGCCGCCGTGCTGGCGGAAGGCACCACCGTCATTGAATCCGCCGCGGCGGAACCGGAAGTGGTTGACCTGGCCAATTTCCTGATCAAGATGGGAGCCAATATCCAGGGCGCCGGAACGCGCCGGATCGTTATTGAGGGGGTGGAAAAGCTCCGGGGCTGCAACCACACCGTCATTCCGGACCGGATCGAGGCCGGAACTTTCATGGTGGCGGCCGCCATGATGGGGGACGGCGTGACGCTGAGGCGCGTGTGCGAGGAGCACATGTCCGTCATTACCGGCCTGCTCCGCCAATGCGGGCACCATGTGGAGTTTAACGAACGCGGGGACACCGTCACCATCATTGCCGGAAAGATGCCGAAAAGCGGCGAAATCAAGACGGCCCCCTATCCCGGCTACCCCACGGACATGCAGGCGCAGATGACGGCCCTGTTTGCCACGACACCCGGCATTTCCGTCGTGAAAGACACTATTTTCCCGCAGCGCTTCATGCACTGCTCCGAACTGAAGCGCATGGGCGCCAACATCAAGGTGGACAACGGCACGGCAGTCATTTCCGGCGTGGACTCCCTGAGCGGCGCGCCCGTGATGGCGTCCGACCTGCGGGCGTCCGCCGCTCTGGTACTGGCGGCCCTGAAGGCGGAGGGCACCACGGAGATCCACCGCCTGTACCACATTGACCGCGGCTACGAGATGATTGACGAAAAGCTACTGGCCATCGGAGCCGCCGTGGAAAGACTGCCTGATGACGGTGATTAAAGGGCCGATTTGGCCCCGTTTTGTCCGTATTACGCATTTTTTCTTTACTGTCAGATATCCATGTGCTATTCACCGAAGTCCTATGAACAAGGCTCAACTGATCGAATTGATTCAAAAGAAGCTGGGTGCCGATACGACCAAGAAGCACGCTGAAGAAGCTCTGGCCGCTGTGCTGGAATCCATCAAGGAAGGCGTGCAGTCCGCCGGCAAGGTGCAGATCATCGGTTTCGGTACGTTTGCTACCAAGACCCGCGAAGCCCGCACCGGCCGCAACCCGAAGACCGGCAAGGCCATCGCCATCCCCGCTTCCAAGACGGTCGCTTTCAAGGCCTCTTCCAACATGAAGGGCTAAGACGGCTGCTGCCCGTAACAGGGAGCTTTCTTCTTTCAGCACTCCGGCCAACGCTGGCCGGGGTGTTTTTTATGTCCCGCGGCGGCGGCCTGCGGCTTGACCGGACGGACGGCGGCGTCTAGAATGCCGCCATGTCCAGCAATTTTGGCCAGGTGTTCCGTATATCCACGTGGGGAGAGTCCCATGGAGCCGGGGTGGGTGTGGTGATAGACGGCTGTCCGTCGCTCGTTCCGGTGACAGAGGAGGATATCCAGCGGGAACTGGACCGGCGCAGGCCGGGCCAGAGCGACATCGTGACCCCGCGCAAGGAGGAGGACCGCGCGGAAATCCTTTCCGGCGTGCTGGATGGCAGGACGCTGGGCACGCCCATCGCCATCAGCGTGCGCAACAAGGACCACCGTTCCTCCGCCTACGACGAGATGGCGCATACCTACCGCCCGTCCCATGCGGACTACACGTACGATGCCAAATACGGCATCCGCGCCTGGGCCGGAGGGGGGCGTGCCTCCGCCCGGGAAACCATCGGCCGCGTAGCTGCCGGAGCCGTGGCGAAGGCCGTGCTGAAGCAGGCGTTTCCCGATATGGAAATCATCGCCTGGGTGGACCAGGTGCACCGGGTGAAGGCCTCCGTGGACGGGGCGGCCGTAACCGCCGCCGCGGTGGAGGGCAACATCGTCCGCACGGCTGATCCCGCCGTGGCGGAAGCCATGATCTCCGCCATCAAGGAAGCGCGGGACGCGGGCAATTCCCTGGGCGGAGTGGTCAAGTGCACGGTGCGCGGCTGCCCTCCCGGACTGGGGGACCCCGTTTTCGACAAGCTGGACGCCACGCTGGCCCACGCCATGATGAGCATTCCCGCCACCAAGGCGTTCTCCGTGGGTTCCGGATTCGACGCCGCGGAAATGACCGGGTTGGAACACAACGATCCCTTCTGCATGCAGGACGGCCGCGTCCGGACAACAACCAACCATTCCGGCGGCATCCAGGGCGGCATCTCCAACGGGGAGGACATTCTGATGCGCATCGGCTTCAAGCCGACCGCCACGCTGATGATCGACCAGCAGACGGTGAACCGGGCCGGCGAGGACACGCGCCTCAAGGGCAGGGGACGCCATGACGCCTGCGTGCTGCCGCGCGCCGTCCCCATTGTGGAGGCCATGGCGTGGCTCTGCCTGTGCGACCACTACCTGCGCCAGCGCTGCCAGCGGGCACTGTAAAGGCCCGGCCGATTTTTTTCCGGATATCTCATGGATTCCTCCCTCACATTCTACCTGGTTCTGGGCGCCCTGCTGGCCGGCTTCATCGTGCTCGGCATGCTGAAGGGGATGATCAAGATGCTCCTGTTCGGCGCGGCGGTGCTCTCCGCCGTGGCGGCGTACTTCTGGCTGTCCAAATACGGATTCACGTACCTTTCCTTCATCACCAGCGATCCGCGGGAGTGGATGGTTTCCGTCCTGTCCATCGGAGGAGCGCTCGCCGTCTTCTTTGTCTTCATGCACGGCCTCTTCTGGTTCAGCGACGTATTCTCCTGGGGCCGCCGGATGGGGTTCGGCGGGGCCAAGGGAGTGGTCACCACCCTGCTGATGGCCGCCGTGGTTTGCTGGGTGGGCGTCATGTGCATCTTTTATTACGGTTCCATGGCGGAAATGACCCGCGCCCGGGAACTGGCCCTGTACCACATGGACCCGACCCGCGCCATCTCGCTACCCACCATCTACACCGTCAAGAAGGCCGTCACGGACAACCCCCATCTGGCGTGGCTGGTGAAGGTCTCTCCGGAACACGACCCGGAACGGCTCTCCCTGGCCAAGATGATCGCCTACCTGGTGACGCTCAGCCCGGAACTCTCCGACCAGCGCCGCACCCAGCTTGACTGCTACATGCCCCGCTCCCGAATCACCAGCCGCGTGCTGAGCCTCAAAAGCCTAAGTGAAGACCCGGCCATCCGCCTGCTTGTGGAAAAAGGGGACATGCAGGGGCTTTACAACGACGTGAAGCTTACCCGCTTTCTGGAAGACCAGGACGTGCGTGCCGTCCTGTCCCAATTGGACGTGGACCGGGTTCTGGGCTTCGTCACCGATACCCGCCAGCCTGCGCCCGCAGGGAATGAATACATTCCCGAAGCCACGCCGATTGAGGAATAAGCAGATCGTTTCCCCCTGCTAAATTGTTTTCATCCCCATTATCGGCTTTTCAAAGGTTTTTCCGTTGGGTAGTATTGGATGTATTCAATATTGATTTGGCAAGCTGAAGGAGGAATTGGAAAAATGGGAGCGCAAGATTGTTCTTGATCCTGACAATGACAAGGTCTATTTCAATCAGGGAGTTGTTCTGTCCGCTCTTGGAAGGAAGAAGGAAGCGCTAGAGAGTTACGACAAGGCCTTGAAGATTAATTCGAATAATGTCATAGTCTGGAACAATAAAGGTATTTTATTATCAAATTCCGGAAGGAAAGAAGAAGCTTTAAAATGTTACATTAAAGCCATCCGAATTAATGCTAATTATAAGAGCCGGGGAGTCTTATTCCCAGCGTAGCCGATTATTTACTGGTGAACTTCCTTTTCAGAATAAAGGACGCCTCTCTCCTCCTTGACGCCGGAAAGAGCTGCGTTCAAATGTAGTAGAAAGAGTAGTAAAATACTACGCAGTCAGCCGTTCCATTTCCGCTGATGCACTGTCAGAAGCGGCATGAACATCATAGCTCAGCGTCATGTCAATGTTGGAATGTCCCATGATATACTGGTAGTGCTTTCGGGTTCATTCCGGCGTTTGCCAAATTGGTACAGAACACATGGCGTAAGGTAGTGGAGTATGAAAAGCTCCAAGAGCAGCGGGAAGTCCTGTACGCTGATGATGGCAAGCTGAAAAAACAGGTCGGGGGAATATGACATTATCAAGAGAAACATTGACAATATTTTGAGGCAGGGCAGAGAGCCGGAACGGGAAAAGGAAGCAGAGCGCGGATAATCGGGGCATAGACATTTATGCCCATGGTATGATATTGCTTGAAAGATGATTTAATAGTGATAGATAAATTGGGATTGGTGAAGAAAATGGAGATAATGAAATGAATATTTTAGTTATCGGTGGAACTCGTTTAATCGGTAAGCATTTGGTATTGAGTCTGCTTTCCAATGAACACGTAGTTACCATTGCGACACGTGGAAAGTCAAAGGATAACTATGGAGATAAAGTGAATCGGATTTGTTTTGATAGAACTGATGAAAAACAAATTAAGGAGTTTTTTAAAAATTTGCAGTTTGATCTGGTGTATGATAGTCTTGCGTTTTGTTCCAATGATGTCATACGCTTATTGGAACATGTAAAATGCAAAAAATATATTGTGATATCATCTGCAGCTGTTTATAATAAGCTACATTTAGATACAAAAGAAGAAGATTTTGCTGCCGAGAATACAAAACTACTGTACTGTGAAAGAGATGATTTTCCTTATAGTAAATCCAAGCAACAAGTAGAATGCGCCCTGATAAAGAATTATGCGCGTATCCCAAGTGTCAGGGTTAGACTTCCTTTTGTAATTGGTAAAGATGATTATACGAATCGATTATATTTCTATGTCGATCATATCATTAAGCAAATACCAATTCATATAGATAATTTTGAAAGTCAACTAGCATTTGTTCGTGCAAGTGAGGCTGGTAAATTTCTTGCATATCTGGCAGACAAGGATTTCTGTGGAGCAATTCATGGGGCGAATCAAGGAACTGTATCCATAAAACAAATAGCTGAATATTGTAAACGGAAAACAGGAAAAGAAATTCTACTAAGTGATAGTGGTGAACCTGCACCATATAATGGCATTGATGAATATAGTATAAATATTGATAAGGCAACACAGCTCGATTTTTCATTCACTCCCATTGATACATGGCTATATGAATTATTAGATGAATATATTTTGAAAAGTCAGTTAACCGAATCATAGTTGATATGAGTTATCAGCAACTACCATTATGTCCACGGACATTTATGTTCGTTGCGACGCCGGAAGCAGGATTAAGCTAACTACACAGACGAACCAAAACCGACTATTCAGGGTCAAATCCCCATTCCCTCCGCCGGCTGGCCGGAAGAGTCTCCCTTAAGGCAGGATTGCCAGCTTTTTCATGTTCAACTGGCTGGATCATTCAGAAAAAGGAAAAAGACGAAAGTGTCTGTCTGCCTCCGGAATCAGGGGGCATCAAGCTCCATGGCCGCCATCGGAACGGCATGGTTTCCGGGAAAGTGATTCAGCCCCGGAATCCTCCCGGTGGATTGTCAATGTCCGCGGGTGCTGGGGGAAGGTGAAGCACCAGCCGAAGAGGCGCACGAAACGGTAGTAGAGTCCTTTATGTCTGGCACGCTGAGTGGTCATGAGGTCGTAGAAGGCCAGGTCTATCTGGCTTCTGGCGATGGGGGCGCCGTTCATTTTGGCGTGGAGCATGGCGTCGTGGAACAGGGAAGGAAGGAGCATGTCCGGCAGGGTGGCTCCCCAGGTGACGCCGTCCCACCCGTAGCCGGGACCGATGGTGAATTGCCTGCCTTCCGCTTTCATATACGTGGCCGGGTCATAGACGCTGACGGCCGTCCAATGGCCGAAGTCCGCGTTTTTTCTGCCGCTTTTCCAACTGACTGCGTTTTTGGTGACGTAGAAGGGCTTGCCTTCGTAAAGGGTTCCTTCATACCAGGAGGCCACGGCAGACGGCGCGGCGGCGGGTGCGGAGCACGATTCCAGGCAGGCGGCCGCACCTGCAATTGTCAACAAGATGTAAATATGATGTGAATAAGAGAAAGGGAGGATGTTTTTCACAGGCGGGCAGAGTTGATGGGAGTTGATTTGTTTAACGGATTTCCAGCACGATGATTTCCGGAGGACAGCAGAGGCGCAGGGGCAGCACGCTGCATCCCAGCCCCCTGGTGATCAGGAAAGGGGTGCCGTTCAAGCGGGACCAGGGATAGGTGAATTTGACTTTTTCCCGGGAGATGCAGCCCAGGGGAATGCCGCCGGGCAGGCAGATCTGGCCGCCGTGGGTGTGGGCGCTGATCACGGCGTCCGCCGTGCCGGGCTTCAGCAGGGGGAAGATGTCCGGCACATGGGAGAGCAGGATGTGGGGGATGGCCGGGGAGAGGCGCAACGGGAGTTCCTCCGGCCTGATCCTCATGTGGTAGTCGTCCCGCACGGAGGAAAGCTGGAGCTTTCTGCCGCCCGGCAGATGGAGAAGAAAGGAGTCGTTCCACATCGCGCAGATGCCGAGGTCCGTGAACATGTTTTTCCACGGCTCCCATCCGTAGTACTGGTCGTGGTTGCCCTGCACGGCAAAGATGCCCAGCGGGGCCCTGAGCATCCGGAAGTAGCCCCTCGCCTTTTCCGGGCTCATGCTGCTTTTCCGGGTGTGGCCGTTGGCATAGTCCCCCAGCAGAAAGATCATGTCCGGCCGGGCCTCCATGATTTTTTCCATATACCTGCGCGCCTGCCTGCCGCCGCGCGGGCGCAGGTGGAAGTCCCCGGCCACGGCAACCCGCAGGGGAGGGCCGGATTCCGGCCCCCACTGGGGCAGGTCCAGGGCGGCCGTGACGGTCTGCACGCGCCCCGGTTCTCCCTTCTTTCCCCACATGGTCCATGCACCGTCAATCATGAGTATTAAGACAGAGATGATTGCAAGTTTGTTGAGAAGTGGATGACGATGCCGCGTTCTCATGCAGGGAAGGGGACTGCGAACTGATTATGAGGGTTTTCTTCCGGTTTTCAATCATTCGTGTTTGCCATTCCGGGATTTGCTGATATGATCCGTGCCGCTACGAGGCGGCACTGTCCGATGACTGCAGGGCCGTCTTCATATTAACATCCTAAAACCATGCAGTTTACACACGAAATCGAACAAATGTGTTGCGTCAAGAAAGGCTGCAACCATGGTCCGGCCCCCATTCCCCAGGAAGGCAACTGGACTCAATCCAAGGAGATCACGGACATTTCCGGCCTGACCCACGGCGTGGGCTGGTGCGCTCCCCAGCAGGGCACCTGCAAGCTGACGCTGAACGTCAAGAACGGCATCGTTGAAGAAGCCCTTGTGGAAACCAGCGGCTGCTCCGGCATGACCCACTCCGCCGCCATGGCCGCGGAAATCCTGCCCGGCAAGACCGTGCTGGAAGCGATGAATACGGACCTCGTGTGCGACGCCATCAATACCGCCATGCGCGAATTGTTCCTGCAGATCGTGTACGGCCGCACCCAGAGCGCCTTTTCCGAAGGCGGCCTGCCCATCGGCGCCGGCCTTGAAGACCTCGGCAAGGGCCTGCGCTCCCAGATCGGCACCCTGTACGGCACCCGCGCCAAGGGCCCCCGCTACCTGGAAATGGCTGAAGGCTACATCACCAAGCTGGCCCTGGACGAAGACGGTGAAATCATCGGCTACGAGTTCGTGCGCATGGGCCCCATGATGGAAATGATCAAGAAGGGCATGGACGCCAACGAAGCCGTCGCCAAGTGCACGGGCAACTACGGTCGTTTCGACGAGGCCGCCAAGTACATCGATCCTCGTCACGAATGAGATTGAATTAAAAAGAGTATATCAACTTCAAGCACTATTACCATTATGCCTCTTTTCGAATCCTACGACCGCCGCATCAAGCAGATCAACGAAGCCCTGGCCAAGTACGGCATCGGTTCCATTGAAGAAGCGGAACAGCTCTGCCTTTCCAAGGGCATCAACGTCCGTGAAATCGTCAACGGAATCCAGCCGATCGCCTTTGAAAACGCCGGCTGGGCCTATGTGGTGGGCGCCGCCATCGCCATCAAGAAGGGCTGCACGAAGGCCGCCGACGCCGCTGAAGCCATCGGCGAAGGGCTCCAGTCCTTCTGCATTCCCGGCTCCGTGGCCGACGACCGCAAGGTGGGCCTGGGCCACGGCAACCTGGCCGCCATGCTCCTGCGCGACGAAACGGAATGCTTCTGCTTCCTGGCCGGCCACGAATCCTTTGCCGCCGCCGAAGGCGCCATCGGCATCGCCAAGTCCGCCAACCGCGTCCGCAAGCAGGACCTCCGCGTCTGCCTGAACGGCCTCGGCAAGGACGCCGCCTACATCATCTCCCGCATCAACGGGTTCACGTATGTGCAGACCAAGTTCGACTACGCCACGGGCAAGCTGAACATCGTGCAGGAAAAAGCCTTCTCCAAAGGACCGAAGGCCGCCGTGCGCGTGTACGGCTGCGATGACGTGCGCGAAGGCGTGGCCGTCATGTGGCATGAAGGCGTGGACGTTTCCATCACCGGCAACTCCACCAACCCCACCCGCTTCCAGCACCCGGTGGCCGGCACTTACAAGAAGGAATGCAACGAGAAGGGCAAGAAGTACTTCTCCGTGGCTTCCGGCGGCGGTACGGGCCGTACCCTGCACCCGGACAACATGGCCGCCGGCCCTGCCTCCTACGGCATGACCGATACCATGGGCCGCATGCACTCCGACGCCCAGTTCGCCGGTTCCTCTTCCGTGCCCGCCCACGTGGAAATGATGGGCCTCATCGGCATGGGCAACAACCCCATGGTCGGCGCCTCCGTGGCCGTGGCCGTGGCGATTGAAGAAGCCGCCAAGAACTAACCGTCTTTAAGGCAAACGCCTTTATATCAAGAGCCGTCCCCAGCAAGGAAGACGGCTCTTTTTTTTGTCGCAAGGGAATGCGCGTTTCAGCGGAGACGCTGATCTTTTCCCCGGTACGGGGGGAAGCATCCATCCATGAGAACCAAGGCCTCCGTTCATGGAACGGAAGATGCAAATACGCAGATAGCCGACATGTTAAAGAGGCTACAACTGTCAGTGACTTTTTGAAGGCAAAGGTCACGGCTCCCTCATCCCTGTCTCTTTCAACATGGAGCAGGAGCTTGTTCCCAAGACGTCCCCCTTCAACCGCCGATGCGGAAGCGGCCGCCGTGGTCCGACCGCGGCGGAGGCACCCTGGTAGGTTCCGGAGCGCGTCTGGGAACGACGGATGCCGGCGGCTGGACGATGCGCACCTCCGCACGCCTGCCGGAGGGAGCGATCCGTTGGGATGCCGCGGGAGAAGACACGGAAACCGGGGCTGCCACCGGGGCGGGGGGAACCTGCCTGACAGCCAGTTGTTGCTGTTCGTGGGCCTTGTAGGCCCGTTCAAAGGTCACGTCCCTCCATTCTCCCGGCTTCAGGGAATGGTCTTCCTTTTTAGGTTCGGGGGCTTTTTGCGCCAGCAGTTCCACACGTTCCCGGATTTGGGAGGCATTTTCCAGCTTGGACGCTATCCAGGAGGGATTCCAGTCGGGAAAGGACTGTTTCAGGGCTTGCAGAAGCCGAGCCGCTTTTTTACTGCTTTCCAGAGCTCCCTTGAAGTCGCCCTCCTTTTCCAGGCGGCCGGCGCGCGTGAGCGTCAAGTTGGCTTCATAAAAGTCGTCTTCCGGCCCGGAAAAGCCGGGCATGGCTGTCATGAGCATGCACGCCAGCGTGCAGGGTAGTAAACGGGTTTTCATGATTATTGAGAATATAACACGTGTTTCCGGCTTGAAAAGACCTTTCTTCAGAGGAAGGCAGGAGAACTCTTTCGGAAAAGGAGATGCCATCCATGGGATTGCCTTTCCAAAACCGCAAACAAAAAGCCGGTTCATCTACAGGAAGTCCGCGGGGCGCAGGCAGTTTTCTGTGGAACAATTGACCTTTCCGGGAAGGGTTCAAAAAGCGCATCTGCCACAGCCGGAATCCCTGATGAATACTTAAATCCCGTTCCATTTCTTATTCATCGGCTCAACTTGACGGAAAGGCCGCAGTGCCGTATGCTGGCGCGGCTTGCTTATGACCCCTAATGCGCTATTATCCGCTCTTTCGACCGAGATAGAGGAAGACCCCAGATACCTGACTGAACAGATTGTAACTTACTTGGGAAACAAGCGTTCCCTGCTGAATTTCCTGGGACGCGGACTTAAATATGTGAAGGCCCGCCTGGGGAAGGAGCAGCTCAAGGCCGGAGATTTGTTTTCCGGCAGCGGCATTGTGGCCCGCTTCCTGAAAAAACATTCGGAAGAACTGATCGTCAATGATCTGGAAGAATACAGCCGACTCGTCAACACCTGTTATCTGAGCAACTCCGGAGAAGTGGACGGCCTGGAGCTGGAAAGGCATTACAGGCGTCTGCTGCGGTATATGGAAACTCATGAATCCCCCGGTTTCATTACGGAGCTGTACGCTCCCCGGAATCCGGAACGCATCACGGCGGAAGACCGCGTTTTTTACACGCGCCGGAATGCCCTTTATCTGGATACGGCGCGCCAGACCATCAATCTGCTGCCGGAGGAAGTACGGCCGTACTTCATTGCCCCTTTGCTGGCGGAAGCCTCCATCCATGCCAATACGGCAGGCGTGTTCAAGGGATTTTACAAGGACAAGCAGGGAGTCGGAAAATTCGGCGGTTCGGGAGGAAACGCCTTGAGCCGCATTCTGGGGGACATTTCCCTGCAATTTCCCGTGTTCTCAAGGTTCGACTGCCGGTATTCCATCCATTGCCGGGACGCCAACGAGCTGGCGGAGGAATTGCCGGAGATGGACGTTGTGTACCTGGACCCCCCCTACAACCAACATCCGTACGGCTCCAACTATTTCATGCTGAATTTGCTGTCCTCCTACAAGCGGCCGGAAAAAATCAGCCGCGTTTCCGGCATTCCGAAGGACTGGAAACGCTCCACGTACAACAGCCGGCATCAGGCCACGGAATCATTGTTCCATCTGCTGGAATCCTGTCCTGCCAAATTCATTCTGCTGTCCTACAGTTCGGAAGGTTTCATCGGTTATGAGGAAATGACGGCTTTCCTGGCCAGGCTGGGACACATCGCCACGCTGGAAACGCCTTACGCCACCTTCCGGGGAAGCCGGAATTTGAAGAACCGTCCCCAGAATGTGACGGAGTTCCTGTTTCTGGTGGAACGCTTTTAAAGACGGGACAAAGAAGGAGGATTCGGCATGCAGGCTCACATAGAACGTTTCATCCGCTTTCTGGCTGCGGAAAAAGGGCTGAGCGCCGCCTACCAAGTCTCTGTCAGGCAGACCCTGGAAGAGTTTTCCCGGTTTCTGGGGGAAGGGGATGCCGACCCTTCCCGGGTGGACATAGGAAGCCTGGCAGAATTTCTCCGGCACTTGCAGTCCCGCGGCATGGCGCGCAGTTCCATGCGCGTGGAAATGGTGCATCTGCGCATTTTTTTCCGCTGGCTGGCCGGAACGGGCATCCTGGAGAAGGATCCCTCCGCATTCATGGAGATGCCGCGGCAGGGGCTGACACTGCCTCACGTGCTGGATCAGCATACCGTTTCAAAACTGCTTGAAAGTATTGACATTCAGGATATTCCACTGGGATGCAGAGACCGGGCCCTGTTGGAGATGATTTATGCCTGCGGCATGCGCGTAAGCGAGATAATCAATTGTAAATTAGAAAGTTTTGACGCAGATGAAGCATTTGTCCGGGTACGGGGGAAGGGGGACAAAACCCGGCTCGTTCCCATCGGCACGTCCGCTTTGGACGCCCTAAAGGCGTATCTGGACCACGGAAGGCCCAAACTGGTCAAACCGGGAACGAAGAGCCACATCTTCCTGACCGTCCGCGGGCGTCCATTGACCAGGGAGCGGGTGCGCCAGATTCTTCAGGAACGCGCCAGAGCCGCCGGGATCGACCAGCATGTCTTTCCGCATATCCTGCGCCATTCATTCGCCACGCATTTGCTGGAGAACGGCGCGGACCTCCGCATCATCCAGGAGATGCTGGGACATTCGGACATCGCCACCACGCAGATTTACACGCATCTGGAACAGCAACGGCTGAATTCCATCCATCACCGTTTTCATCCCAGAGGATGATGCCATTGCTGGGAACAACATTTCAACAGGGGAAGAGTTCCTGATTTTGAAATGTCGGAATATCTCCTTATCTATTTTACAGCAAACGGTTTGACGTCTATCTCCACCAGTATTTAATTTTGCATTACATATATTATGCGAAGTATTAAATAACCTTCATTTCCTCCCTGGCGCGTGTTTGCTTTTGTCCTTTCCCCTTTGCCCTTTTAGAGAAGAAAATAAAACCGGATTTGGAATCCGGAAGGTTCCTGTACGGGAATAAGCCATTTCTTTCCTCGGTCTGCTTCAGCATTTCACGTTCCTATGCCGCAGTAAATTTTCCCGGTTTTACTGATAAATGCAATTTACTGGGAGTAAAGGAGTTCTCTTCTCTCTTGCCTAAGTCTTGAACGGCACAGGCGAAAGAAAAATTCTCCGTGGCGCAGATTTGGAAATCATTCATCGGCGAAGACGGCAAGCTTCGTTTTCCAAGTGAAAAAGGCTCCTGACCCAACGCCAGGAATGAGCCTAAATGTTTTCCTCTCAAAATTGTAGTTTGACTCCGGATTCCAAATCCGCTAAGGATTACACAATATCTCCAACTTGACATGATCATGAAGCCTCTCTCCCTGATCGCGATTTGCACATTTGCCGCCTCTTGCGCAAACGCCGAACTTCTGGAAACCTGGACCTGGGGCGTTTCTCCGCAGAAAGGATGGTATGACGCCAATAAAACGCTTGCTCCGGGAGACGACAATCTTTGCTGGGCCGCCTCCGCCAGCAATATTCTCAACTGGTGGCAGGACAGGTACGTCATTCCATCCGGAACTCCCACCGGAGAAGCCGTATGGACAACCTTCAAGGATTCCTTCACGGATTTGGGCGGAAACGCCTCTTATGCGTTCCAATGGTGGCTTTCCGGGGATTATCCGCCTGCAGGAGTGGAAGGATGGTCCCAGCTCAAGGAAGGCGCTGCCGCGGGAGGATATTACCGGAGCATTTTTTCTGAAAACCAGGCGGTTTTCCTGACCAGCGCCTACAATGCCACTTCCTATTCCGCTTCCTCCCAGTATATTCTGGACCGTTTAAATGAGGGATACGGCCTGACGCTCAGCATTGGCGACACTCTAGGGAAAACGGCGCACGCCATCACCCTGTGGGGAGTGGAATATGACGACCAGACTTCCCTGCTGACGAAAATGTATCTGACGGATTCCGACGATCTCCAATACGGCTACCACTCCTCCAATGGTATGTTTGAAGTGGCCTGCTACACAGGCGAAAACGGCGGCCTATACTTCCAGACGACGGAAGACGGCTGGTACCAACGGGAGGACCGCGAATTTTTCATCAAGGGAGTGTACGGGCTTTCCACGGATGTAGGCAATGCGCTGGCGCTGATTCCGGAACCGGGCACCGCCACTTTGAGCCTGGCCGCCCTGCTCTGCCTGGCCTGGAAACGCCGCAGGCAGGCTTGTCGAGACCGTCTTTCCCCTTACCGGGGTCCCGCTGTTTGATTTACTTCCCGCGCACGGCACAACTCCCGCCAACCGGGAAAGTTCCATTTATTGGGGAAATCGCGGCACTGGCGCGGTTTGACGGGATTGATCCGGCAGCCGTTTTCCGTCAGCATCAGGCAGGCGCCGTCCGCCGCATCCTTGATGGACAAACCTTTGCGGTTGGCCCGCAGGCGGCAGCATTCATTGATGAATGCCTGTTCGTCCATCTCCAGGAAGAGGGCGATTTCACGTACTTCATCCTCCTCAATGCATACGTCGCCGGCCCAGCGGCAGCAGGCGCCGCACCGGGTGCATTCATACCATGCAGTTGGGCTGCCCTCCTCCGCCATGGCTTCTCCTTAAGTAAAAATTCCCCGTATGACGCCTATGTTCATATGGGCATCCCGCCAGCGGGGGTTGTTGACAGCATTTTCAAAGTCCTGGGGAAGCTTGCCGATGTTTCCCTGGGCCTGGGCCAGCCCCGCCAGTATCTGCCTCATTCTGGAACGGGCAATGAGCGTGGGCTGGTTGGTCCATTCGAAAACCTCGCTGTCAATGATATACCCCCCTTCGATCTTCCTGATGTACTGGGGAAAACGCAGATGAGGGTTCTGTTCCACATAAACGCAGCGGCCGATGGAACGCTTGGAACGGACGGGGTGGAAGAAACGGCGCATGCTTTTGATCCAGTCCGGGGCTTCGGACAGGCCTTCCGCATGCATCCACAGGGTGGCCAGTTGTTCCACAGGGTAAAAATAGGAGTACGTATAAGCCGCCTTGTAGCGGGTGCTTCCACGCCAGGCATGGCGTAGCCTCACCATGTCCGCCTGCCCGGAGACCAGCAGGCCCAGCGCCTGTTTCAGTTGCTTTTCCAGCGTTTCCCCGCGCAAATGTTCCCATACCATGCAGTCGTCCTCCGCCAGCAGCACGTAATCCGTGTCCAGTGTAGTGACAGCCGTAGCCAGGGCTCCGACGAATCCGCCCTCCATGCTGGAGGGCACGGCGGGAATACCGCAGACGCGGGCCGTATGCTCCACTTTGCCCCCCCCTTCCGGATAAACGACGCATGCGGCATCCAGATAGTCCAGCAATCCGGTCCGTTCATATGACGCCAGTGTCATGGCAAGCGTATAGGGCGCATTGTCGCACAAAAGGGCAAGGCCTATTTTTTTATCTTGAAAGAGAATACCCATCGCGTAGAACGTTTTTGCAGTTTAAGACAAAAGGAAGCCGCGTTCCAAGCAAAAATATTTTAAACAAATGTGCATTTCTTTCAGCGCTTTTCATGTAAAGGGAGACAAACCCTGAAAGAATTTAACATCATGAAAGCATATGACCTTCTGAAAAATTCCATGCTGGCGGCGGCCATAGGCTGCGCCCTGTCCAGCTGCTATGATCCTTACTACGACAATTTTAGCGTAGCGGGCTCCTACAGCAGCGGCGGTTCCAGCATTTCCTACATGTATGACAATTCCGGCTATCCCATTTACGGGTATTACGGCGGCAGGCCCATCTATGCCTATGACACGTTCGGCAGCCCCATTTATTCCATCAACCTGATCCGGCCCAATTACTACATTCCCACGTGGGGACCGGCACCCTATTACCGGGGCCATTACATCCGCCCCCACAATTGCCGCCCCATGGCAAGACCGCCCATGAAGCCACAGTACAGGCCCGACCATTTCCGTCCGAACCATCGGCCCGTCCCTCCTTCCCGTCCCCCCGTAGTAAATCCCGGCGGAAGCCATAATCGCCCGGGGATCAATCGTCCCGGAGACAACAGACCGGGGGTTCAGCCCGGCAGGCCCAACCATCGGCCGGAAATCAATAGGCCCGGCTCCCCTTCCCGTCCCCCGGCGGGAAATCCCGGCGGAAGCCATAATCGCCCAGGGATCAATCGTCCCGGAGACAACAGACCGGGAATTCAGCCTGGCAGACCGAGCAATCGGCCGGAAATCAACAGGCCCGGCGTCAGTTCCCACCGCCCCGGAGCCGTCAACCCGGGCAATAACCGTCCTGGAATAAACAGACCGGAAGTCAGCCGGCCAAGCCGCCCGTCTTCCCCTCAGATCAGGCCCAGCGGTTCAAGACCCGGCAATTCTGGCATGAGCAGGCCCAGCAGTCCTTCCCCTTCCAGACCGTCCTCTCCCCCTCCCTCCGCCAGTGCGCCTTCCAGACCTTCTTCACCTCCGTCCGCGGCGCCATCGCGCCCTTCTCCATCCGGCGGTAGGCCGTCACACGCTGTCCCGTCCAGAAGATAACGGCACCAACTGAATAAATACCATCCCCCGGTTCCGGCAATCAGGAACCGGGGATTTTTCAATCGTCATTAAGGTTTAGTGACCAACGTTGTCGTTCCCTTGTACACCCTTCGGACTCCCGGTTCTGCGCGTTCATCTACAAACTCCACTTCCAGCAAGTAGATTTCCCCCTTGGACAAACGCAGCGTTTCAGGGATAAAGTTCACCAGCAAGTAAACGTCCTTAATGGGTACTTCATGTTTTTCTCCGGCCTTCAAGGTAATAAAACGGATGTTCTGAAACATCTTGTTAACATGATAAGCGCCTATATACGAACCAACTAATTTTTTCTTTTTTCCTGTTTGCCAGCTCCAAAGTTCTATCTTGATACGCGGACCTAAGGTTGGCTCAGGATAAAAGTCATCATAAAGACGAACAGACTTTTTTCCCTTATTGGTAAAAACGAGTGTAAAATCCCTCAGCCTGTCTCTTACGTCAAAGAAAGTTTTTTCCATCTTGATGGTGCATTCCAAGCCGTTGTCCGCCTGATCACCCAAAGCGGCTCCGGCAAGCAACAGGCCAACCAGCAAATTGACGAAGAGACAAACCTTGTTCATAACTGTATGGAGAAATATTCCGCTTTCTTCTCCACTACCGGAATAAAAAACAAATGTTCTATCGTCGTTCACCGGGAGGGATATTGCCCTTCGCAGGGAGATTGATCTACCATGCTAAAATCCTGTTTTCCTACATATTCCCTCCAGAAACTCGGGTCTCCATATCCGTCGTAAAAATGTACTTCCAGCGTATAATCTTTCCCGTTGGCCATAGCCAAGACATATGTGGGAGGATATTGCAGCAGCAAGTGAACATCCTTGATAGGAACTTCATGCTTCTCTCCGGGCTTCAATATAATGAAATTCATGGGAGTTGCCAAGCCACGCTGAATCTTATAATTCGCATAATATACAGCTATCTTTTTCTTTTTTTCCCCCTCCTTCCTGTAAACTCTTATGATAATATTTGGTCCATCTTCTTTAACAGGATAAAAGTCGTCGAAAAGGCGAACGGTTTTTTCGCCCTTGTTGGTGAACACCAGCTTAAAGTCCGGGAAAGCCGCCCTCACATCAAACCGGTTTTTTTCCATCACCACGGAGCATTCAACCCCATTGTCGGCCATGTCCCCCCATGCAATAGCATGGAGGGACAGGTTCAATACAATTCCAAAAAATAGAAAGATTTTTTTCATCACAGCGCGAGTTTGGTCGTCGCCTGAAGAACTCCCAAGAGACAATCCTTCCCTTGCTGATTATAGTAGCTCGTTTCCAGTTCACAAGAACATTGTTTCCAGTCTTCGAGCTCAACTTCATCCAGGCATACCGGAATCGTGACGTTGTATTCCTGGCCGGGAGCAAGCTCCCGGTAGTTCAAGGGCCGCTGGAAAGTCATTTTCCCCAGTTCGGCATTCAGAATGCGGGCATCTCCCTGTTCCGTCCTCAATAATGTCAGGAAGAAATAATCAGCCGTTCCGTCATTGATTTCATCCAGAATCCGGACAGGCTGATTACCCTCGTTGCGGAAGCAGACCATAATCCTGCCTTCCCTGAACTTCGAAGTGTCCGCAATGGAGAGGGTCAAGGGTGTCGGTTGTTCCGCAACGGCCATGCTCCGGGATTTCTCCTTGTTGACCGGAGGCAGGAAACAGGGCGGCTCGATGGTTCCCGGCTCCGTGACCTGATCGGGTACCTTGCTCCATCCGTTGGCTTTCGCTTGGTTGATAATCTGGAGAGTCGCCTCATTCAGAACTTTTTGTCCGGCGCAGTAGGGACGAGTATTTTCTTTATCTGGTAACAATTCGACATATTTCTTAACAGCCGTCATGTAGGTGGCTGTCCAACTACGAACGAACTTCCTCATTTCATTCAAGGCATCATCCATTTTCGGGAATTTTTCACACGAAACATGTTGTAATTCGATTGAATCCTGTATTCTCAAATTGTCCCAGTAGAATTTGAAGGCGTCGTTAAGTTCTCGGAGATGGTGTTTTTCGTGAGCGAGGGAAGCTTGCATAGTGTGCCATCTTCCAACTCTTCCACGAGCTTGATAACCGTTCATTTCGTCGACTGCTTCGACAGCTTCATCTTCAGTAACGGGAGGGTTTTCAATGGCGTCTGTGTAAGTTCCCGTGAGTACAAGAATCGTGCTGCCTGCGGACACTTGTTAGACACGCGCGTTCCATCGATCAAGCACTTCATCCTTGCAAGCCGTTATGATGATTTGAGGCATGATGACTTTCGTTTTGCAAGCGCCAATACCTCTTTGGATAACAGGTTCAGGTTCTTCGAGCGTTACTTCAACTTTCTTGGACTCTTCACAAGTGATGGTGGCTTCCTTTTCAATCGTCCACAGCTTGATTTTGGGAGAAGGAGAAAATTCACGATTCATTGTCGAATCCCCTTCATACTTTCCATCAAGAATAGGCTCCTTGTCCATGGTGACGTTGAAGGCAATGGCGTTGTTGCTGGAGGGATCATAGTCGTTGTTGGAGTATTCCAAAGCCACCTTGTAATAACCAGCTTTCAAGTATCTCTCAGCCTTTTTAATATTTAGCTTGCCGTTGGGCTTTTCTCCGTTTTTCTCACAGATTTCTTTGCCGGCAATAGAAAGGATACCCGTGTCGTCGGCTTCCACACCGAAATAATACAGGGCATCCTCTTCGACCTTAATGAACATTTCCGGAGCATCAGGACAAGTGGCGTGCTCGCACTCCGAACCGTCAAAGTTGAAAGTCAGCGCCTCGACTCCGAGCTTCTGTGGGATAAGGGCTTGATAACCGTCGCAAATGACCTTCGGGCCAACAGCCTTGTTTAGAGGAATGTAATCATTCATTTTCTTAATAGTTTATTGTTAATGAACTAAACATTTAGTTCATTAGAGACTATGGAAAATTCCAGGGACAACAACAACAACACGCCTCATTCGTGATGAGAGGGTTTCAAAAAGCAATGAATGCTCCACTACATTCCGGAAGGGGAATTTCACAAAAATCAATTACCCCCGAGGGTCCTCCATGAAGGGCATTTTACAAGAATACACCTCATTCAAGCCTCTGGTTGAATGACCCTGTTTGCACCAAAACCGCCTTCCGCATCATCAATGAAGCAGATGCCCTGCCGGGTGTTCCATCTCTGAATGGAGATTGACAGTTAATCCCTGACAAGCGGCAGCTTGAGGGCAAAGCGGCTTCCGTTTCCGGAACTTTCTTCCAGCCACAGTTCTCCTCCCATGCCTCTGGCCAGTTCACGGGACAGGGCCAGGCCCAGCCCCACGCCAGGCTGTTTTCCGGCCGCTTCCTCCGCAGACCGGGAAAAGGGACGGAATAATTTCCTCCGCAGGGATTCGGAAATGCCTTTCCCCCCGTCCTCCACCCGGATCACCAGGAACCGTTTTTCCCGGGTCAGCTTCAGTTTCAGGATGCTTCCGTCAAACCGGGCGTATTTGGCGGCATTGTCCGCCAGATTGTACACGATCTGTTCCACGGCAGTCATGTCCGCCATGACGGATTCCGACTGGAGTTCCGGCGCTATGAAGAGCTGGGAATCCATGCCGGAAGCCGCCAGACGGGGAGAAATGCGGGCAATGACGGAAGTGGCCAGGGCCAGAACGGAGATTCTTTCCGGCCGGAGGGTTACGGAGTTTTTTTCCACGCGCGCATAGCTCAGCACATTGTCCACCAAATGCGTCAGTCTGGATGCCTCTTCCTTTAGAATGTCCACGTACGCCATTTCCCTGCCCTTGGGGACCAGGCCAGAGGAAAGCATTTCCGTGTACATGTTGAAGGTGGTCAGGGGAGTCCTCAGTTCATGCGTCACGGCGGAGACGAATACGGCCCTCCGTTCGCTCAAGCGGATGATGCCGACCATGAAGCCAATGACGCCGCACAGCGCCAGAATGCCGCAGAACCACGCCATGGCAATGGATTTCCAGACCGTGCGCAGGGAATTCCCAGCCATGTCGGGTAGGCCTCCAGGATTCAGCATGGCCGGTATGCCCGCGAGCGTCAAATAACTTTCCTCCCTCTCTCCGGCAGGCTCCAGAGTGGCTTCCGGCAGAATATCCGCTACGGATTTCAAAAGATAGCCGGACAGTTTGTCCCAATCCAGCCAGATACCCTGTACCCATACCTGCCCGTGGTCGGAGACGCGGCGCGTCAGGAAACATTCCGCACCCTGACTCCACTGGGGCTGGAGAGAGGAAATGGAGAGTTCCTTGTAGCTCCCCGGAGCCTTGAAGAGTTCCATATACATCTCTTCCTTTCCCTTTTCCTTCAGGCTTTCCGGAAAAATTTCTCCGGCATCATCCTGCACTGCTGAAAACGCTTCCCCGCCTGCTTCCTGTTCCCCGAATTCATCCCGCATGCCCCCCACTTTGCCGAAATGCAACAACCCATTCTCCGTAGAAAAGCTGCCCCCGATTGCGGAACCTTTAACTTCCTGCCTTTTTTTTGAAGCCAGGGGCAATCCTTCCGGCGTGGCCTTGTCCTGTGCCGTATCCGTACCGCCCCTGAATGGGGATTTTCCCTTTCCCCTGGCCAGCTCCCCGACTTTTTTCTCCACCGTGATGTTGTATTCCACCGCCTGACTGTTGGAGAGGTTTTTGCGCATGTTGTAGTCCTCAATGCCCTGCTGGAACGCCTTCTGGCTGTCCACGGCAAGTTCCTGCTGCCCGGCTTCCTGCTGAACGGGGGAGAAGGCTACCTGCTTCTGACTCCTTTCCCCGGACGCCTTCTGTTCCGCCTGCATTCTGTCGGGATAGACTGATCTGGAAACGACCACATGCTCCGTTTTTTCCTCTTTTTTCCGTGGAACAGGCGCCGGAACAGGCTGTTTTTTCACGGTCCCCAGCAACAGGCGCACCATGCTGGAACGGTTCAACTGGTTTACATGGACCACGCTTCCCGGCCCCGTCTGGGGAGAAGAGACATTCCCCGACGGGTCTATTTGAAAGTATAGCTTGGCAAATTCCGACAAATCCGGCACGGAAGCATCCTTCCTGCCGGAGTCTCTCGTTCCGTCGCTTTGAAGAAAATATTCTCCGGGAGACCTGTTGTTCTCCGCGGCAATCATGGCGGCCAGCAGGGAATCCATGCGCCACAGGGCCAGGCGGCTCTGCTCCACCAGGCGTATCTGGTGCGTCTCCGCCAGCCTCCTCTTTTCCGCATTCAGCATGGAATGGCTCAGCCACCCCATGACCCCCACCAGAATCAGCAGGCAGGACCAAAGCAGGAAATGAAAGGAAAAACGGCTGATCATGCGGTTTCCTCCCAGACGTATCCCTGCCCCCGCAAGGTGCGGATGACGGCGGCATTCCTTTTCCCCATTTTTTCCCGGAGCCGGGCGATGGTGGTGTCAATGCTGCGCGTTTCCACCAGGCGGGGGTCCATTTTCCATACCCTGGTCAGGATTTCCTCCCGCGTGATGATTCTGCCGGCATTGGCGGCCAGATGGCGGGCCAGGTCAAATTCCTTGGTCGTCAGCACAATCCGCTCCTCTCCCAGCACCAGGGAGCGGCTGGGAAAATCCAAGTATCCCTCCGGCAGCCCCACTCTGTCCAGCGTCCGGGGCCTTTCCGGGGACCGTCTCAGCACCGCCTCTATCCGGGCGAGCACTTCCAGCAGACTGAACGGCTTCACCACATAATCGTCCGCTCCCAGCTTCAGCCCGCGCACCTTGTCCGCTTCCGCCCCCTTGGCGGTCAGCATCAGAATGGGAACGGTCGCCCGGTCTTCCCGGATGAGCCTGAGCAGGTCAAAACCGCTTGCCCCGGGCAGAACCACATCCAGCAGCGCCAGGTCGTAATCCTCCGCGTGGATCACGTTCAGGGCATCATAGCCGTCCTTGACGGGCAGCACGTCGTAGCCGGACACCGTCAGAGCATCCGTAAGCCCGTTTCTGATGGCGTGATCGTCTTCTACGACCAGAATGCGGTAGCGGTTCATGGGAAAACAAGTATAGGAAATGAAGTACGGAATAAAAGTTTTTTCAGCCGGAGCATTCCTGCGGGGCCGCCGGAAGACCGGAGACCCCGCAGGCGCACTCATTACTGCTCTTTATTCATAGGGGAATTTTCATATGGCACGTTCTCCTCCACAAAGGAGAACTTCTTCCTGCCGGCCTGCCGGCGCACGGCCTGGATGATGGCGTTGTCCAGCGTATTCGCCTTGCCTCCGCCGGAAGCGCTCTGCTCCGCTTTCCATTTGTTCAACCACGTATCACGCTGCCTGCCCACATCGGCAATTTTCTTCTGCAGCCGTGCCCGTTCCTCCGCCTTCTCCTTCACGGCCGCTTCAACCTCCTTCGCGCTCTTTCCCTTCAACTCTTCCGGGAGAATTCCGGTGTTGCCCAATTCTTCCACAGCCCGGGAGCCCTGTTCTTCATAAAGGTCCACCAAGTCCCAGGAAGTGTTGCGGTAAGCCGCCTTGTTGGCTTTTGCCGCGATCCGCCCGGCGGCAGCGGCGGGGGAAGCGGCCTCCGTCAATTTGTCCTGCCGGGCCTGTCTTTCCAGTTTTTCCGCCCGTACCTCCTGGGAGCCATACGCCAGATAAGTCCCGTTCAGGGAAACGTTCAATGTGGCAAGTTCCGCGTCATAGGGGGTTTCCGGTTCGGGAGGAGCGGCGTTGTGGTCAATATTGAGGAAACTGCCGTCCCCCTTTCTGGCTCCGTCCTTCCAAAGCACGGAATCGCCGTCTCCCGCGCTTCCGCAGTAAATGGTGTTCACGGTGATGCCGCGTTCCAGTCCGCGGGCAATCACGGGGGCATAGGGTACATTGCCCTGGTTGAAGGGTTCGTTGCCCGCAATGAAGATCAGCTTCAGGGCATCGGGATTCTCCGTATTCCATTTCAATTCCTTCAGGGCCCGGTCCATCACGGCGCCGCAGTATTCTTCACTGCCTCCGGTCTTCAACTTGAACAGTTCATCGGACACCTTGTCCAGATCGTCCGTAAAGGGGAGCACCTGGCGAACCCACGCATCTTTGGAGGACAGCCTGCCGCTCCCGTACTCGTACAGGGCGATCTGGATGGCGGGCAGTTTGCCGTTCTGGCGCGCCAGCGTCATGTCGTTGACAACCTTCCACAGATACGTGCGGGCCTGATTGATCAGTCCCTGCATGCTGCCGGAAGTGTCCAGAAGAAGGGCTATCTGAATCACGGCGCGGTCATCCTTTTCCGCGGCGGCCTGGCCAGGGGCCTTTCCATCGTTTTTCGGCTGCGGGGCTGGCCCGACCTTTTTTTCCGGGTCCGCAACGGCGGAATGGGATTCTTTGCCAGTCGTTTCTTCATCTCCGTTTTTTTGAGAAATGGTTACCGTAATTTCTCCCACCTTTTCAGGGTCTGCCGCCGTGGTGATGGAATAGGACGCCTTCCCCGCTCCATCATGGACGGGAGCGTCTTCGGAAGCTACCACGGCACTGGTTTCCTTGCTGTGCGTTTCTCCATCATCCGTTTTCGGGGAGATGGTTACCGTGAATTCTCCTGCCTTTTCAGAGTCTGCCGTCGTAATGATGGAATAGGACGTCTTCTCGGCTCCATCATGGCCGGGAGCCTTGCTGGTGGCAAGTAAAGCCGGAGGAATTGACTGCCGGTCCGGACCGGAGGGAACCTGGCTTATGGTGAGAACAATGTCCCCTGCTTCCGGGCTGTCCGGACGGGACTTTGAAATGGCAATGCCCGGAATTTCCCGAGGTTCACGGCGGAGTTTCCGATCTTCCGTACGTACTATTGCGGCATATATTTTCCGTTTTTCGGCGTCGCTCCTCTCTGTTCCCGCTCCGATGAAGGAAATCGACCTGAGGGCGGGAGCAGGAGGTGACCCGGTTCCGGCCTCCTGTTCCGGAGGAGAAACGTTTTCCGGCTGTTCAGTCTTTGATTCAGCAGAGGCGCAAAGCGCTCCGGAGCCCAGCAAAGCCAGCGAGTATTTGACAGCATGGTTCATCATGATTGGTGTGTTTGTTGTTAGATGTATAGTTGAAAGGATTACGGAAACGAGTTCTGCATCAGCACGGTTTCCCCGTCCAGGCGGATCATGACGGAGCCGTCCAGGGCCAGAAGCCCCTGGCGGTTCGTGTTGATCAGCTTGTCCGCCACGGCGGCGTATTCCGGCGTACCCACTTGCACGGTGCGGACGGGGCTTTCCTTGTCCGGAGTGCGCAGGACCGTATTTTCCATCCATACTCCGTTCTGATTGAAATAACCGTTCTGGGCGATCTGGGCCGTTCCTTCAAAGGAAACGGAACGCCCGTGCTTGTCCATCTGGCGGTTGAATTTGTTGACGGACAATTCCCTCTTTTTTTCCACGGCATTTCTCTGCAGGGCGATGGAACCCAGCCCTTCGCGCGATTCCTGCATCACCCGTCCATAATCCCGGAACCTGGAGGACGAGGGGGAGACAGATTCTCCCCGCCACGGAGCGGAACCGCCGTCGTCCGCAAAGAAGGAGGCCGCCGAACTCAGTATTCCGAAATCCCGGGAAAGCTGCATGATTTCCTCAACCAGTTCCCGGGTCCGGGGATCATTTCCCAGCACTCCCGTATGGGCGGGGTCCGCTCCCATGTCCATCAGGGCGGTTTCCAGGCTGCCTATTTTGCGCGCCGCCCAAATTCTGGCCGTAAAGTCATCTTTCACACTGGAAATCCGTTCCGGCTCCACCACTACGGAAAACGACTGTTCCCTGTTGCTCCGGTCCAGACAGGTCCCTTTCAGCAGAAAAGGAGACGTGCCCACATACCTGCCGGCCAAAACGGCAGGCGCTCCGGAATAGATATCCGGCAGCCGTCCGGAAGGAATGGCATCCTGCACCCTTCCCGGCTGTTCCCTGCCGTCCAGGGAGCAGACGGAATAGCGCACGTTCCGGAACACCGGGCCGTACAACTGGCGGAATACCTGCGCCAGCTTGAGTTCCAGGTTTTCTCCGGAAAGAACATAGGAGGGCAACCCGCCGGAAATTTCCGCCATGCGCCTCAGAAGGGGGGCGTTTACGTCCTCCCCCACTCCGATGGTGAAAATGCGCCGTCCTTCCCTGTTGCCCTCTCCGGCCAGGGAGGCAATGGATTTCTCGGAGGTCCGGCCGATGGTCGGCAGGCCGTCCGTCAGGAACAGCACGACCGGCAGCATTCCTTCGCGGGAAGGCTGGGCCAGCGCCGTTGCCAGCGCTTCATGAATGTTCGTGCCGCCGTGCGCCACCACGGCATCCAGCCACACGTGCGCCGCTTTCTCCGTAGCGGCGTTCCTTTCCACGGGAGCCGCCTCAAACAGATTCACGCCTTCGTTATAAGTGATGACATTGAAGCGTTCCCCGGGATTCAAGCCGGAAATGATCTGTTTGGCCGCCTCCTTCATGCTGGCGAGTTTTTCCCCGCGCATGCTGCCGGACCTGTCCAGCACCAGGGTGAGCTCCCGGCGGATTTGCTTTTCATTCCCCGGGCTATCCTTTCCGAGCATGGCCAGAAAATAGCCGTTCCTGCCGTTTTCCGCATCCGGAGCCGCATAGACGCTGATGTCGGGGCCGTAAAAGGCCTCCCCCTTTTTGGCGGCGGATTCCATCCATGACAGGCGAAAAGGCCCCGGACTCATCTTCTCCTCCGCCAGGGTGAGCACGAGGGTTTCATCCTTCAGCCGATGGCGTTCCATCGGATGGGAGGGCGTGAATACATTGCCGATGCCTGCAGTTCCGGGGGAGATTTCCACCCGCATGGTCCATGCCGCATGGCCGGAAAGCGCTTCCGTCCGGGGGAGCACGTAATCCAGGCGTCCGTCCACCGGAGTCAGCAACTGTTCGTACACCACGCCCAGCTTCACGGAAGACCTGGCGGGAACGGGGAATACGCTGGAGCGAATGGCGCCGAATCCGGCGAATTCCAGCAGGGCCGGATCCAGCCTGCGCGCCACAATGCGGTCATACAGGCGGCGCGCTTCGTCGGCGGGCATCAGGGAGGCCTGCCAGGACGCCTTTCCGTCTCCGTAATAAAACCCTTTGACCACGACTCCTTCCGGAACGGGAAGAACCAGTTCCGCCTCCGTGGGAACGTTTCCGCCATTATGCACGCTCAGTTCCAGGGTAGTCTGTGCGCTGCGTCCGTTGACGCGGACAAGGGCGTTCACCTTTTCCAGAGTGACGGGCTGGCGCACGGTCCTGTTGACGGGCGGGATCACCCGCCGCTGCGGCAGGACGATGCTCCGGGCGTCCATGTCTCCGTCAGGTGTCTGGGAATGTCCCAGCCCGGCCAATCCCGCCATTACGGCAATCATGCACGGCATCAGTTTCATGCCCTCATGATGCCATAAGAAAAGATGCCGTGTGTTACAATCAGGTTACATTTGCGGAAAGATACATCATTCTCCGGAATTTCCGTTGGGAAATGCCTTCCACACGTGGATGACGTTCAGCATCCCTGCTTGCAATCAACTGCGCAATTTCAGTCATGCGAACGTCTTATGAAGTACTCGCAAAGGCGCCATTCACCTGATATGAGCCGAAATGAAAAGGATTTCAGCGACAGGAATCCTCCGCGAAGCTTTTGCCGGGAATGGAGGCTTCCGGCTTTGCACGGCTTCTCCTCTGTGGAAGGTGGTATTTTCTCCCAATCCCGGAAGAGAAACCAAAGACTCAATGCACCAGTCCTCTGGACAGCAGCGCCAGAGTCACGATACCTATGGCGATGCGGTACCAGCCAAACACCGCAAAGCTGTGCTTCTGGAGGTAGGAGACCATCCATTTCACGGCCAGCCAGGCGGAGAGCCAGCTCACGACCGTTCCGACGGCCAGGGCCTCCCAGCCGAAGGCTTCCAGCATCAGGGCGCCGTCCTTGTACGCATCATGCACCGTGGCCGCCCCCAGTGTGATCAGCCCCAGCAGGAAGCTGAATTCTACGGCGGCTTCCACGCTCAGCCCCACGAACATGCCGCCCAGCATGGTCATCAGGCTCCGGCTGGTGCCGGGAACCATCGCCACGCACTGGAGCACGCCCACGGTCAGGGCCTTGCCCGGCGTCAGGGTTTCAATGGAATCCCCCTTGCTGCCTTCATTGCTCTTTCCCTGTCTGGCGCGCCAGGCGCAGTAGGCCAGAATCACGCCGCCGCCTACAATCCACGAGTACGCCACCGTGTACGTGTTGAACAGGTATTCCTTGATCAGAGAGGCGCAGCACAGCCCCACCACGGCGGCCGGCAGAAAGGCGAGAATCAAATTGACCAGAAGCTTGAATCCGGCGGGATTCGTGCCGCGGACACCTTCCACCATCGTCTTCACGCGCGGGTAGTACAGGCTCAGCACCGCCAGAATGGCGCCCCCCTGAATACAAACGGCCAGGGCATCCAGGGCTTCCTTGCTCTGGGACATGTTCAGCAGGGATTCCGTCAGGAGCAGGTGCCCGGTGGAACTGACCGGCAGATATTCGGTCAGGCCTTCCACGATGCCCAGAATGATGATTTCCAGAAGATTCATGGTAATGATGGTTGGATGTATGGTTAGGAGTTGTAGGGAGAATTGTCGTTGTTGAAGTCTTCTTCAAAGCGTTCCACTTCTTCGCGGGCGCGGGCGGCTTCCTTGCGCTCATGCAGCCACGCCAGGATGATGCAGATTTCATATAGGGCGTACATGGGAACCGCCATCAGCATCATGGTGGCTATGTCCGGCGTGGGCGTGATGATCGCGGCCAGAATGGCTATCGCCACAATGGCGTAGCGGCGCGTGGCCTTCATCATATCATAGGTCAGCACGCCCAGCTTTACGAAAGGCATCACCACCACGGGCAGTTCAAACGCCAGGCCGAACATTAAAATCATTTGCGTGGCGAAGGACAGGTAGTAGCCGATGCGCCATTCGTTGGAAATGCCGAATTCCAGGGAATACGTGTAGAAGAACGTGAGCACCCTGGGAAGCACCACAAAGTAGCAGAACAGCGTGCCGGCCAGGAATAGCCCGAACCCGATCGCCATGCACTTGTACAGAAGCTTGCGTTCATGCTCCAGGAGGCCGGGAATGATGAACTGGAGCAGGAAGTACAGCAGCAGGGGGAAGGAGATTACCACGCCCGCATACAGGGAAAGCTTGATGGTCAGCATGAACGCCTCGCCCGGCTGGAAGGCGCTCATCATTTTCAGGGCACCCCGCCCTGTTCCGTCGGTCAGGACGGCGTCCTTGGCGTGCAGGGCTTCCGCCAGTTCCCGCACGGCGGGAGCCGGGCTGGCTTCCCTGATAAAAATTTCCTTCCTGTCGTCCGGCAGGGCCTGCGCTCCCCGGAGAACCAGGGCGGCTTCCGTCAATTCCGCCAGCCGGGGGGAAACCTCCCGGAACAGGATCCGGCGCTGGTCGGCGTCCAGCCCCACGGCAGCGGTGGCCGTTTCCTTGGCCTTTCCCCAGGAGTCCAGATCTATTCCGGCGGGCAGGTGGGATTCCTCGAACATGTCCCATACCTGGTTGACGGGGCGGCGCAGAATGTCCATCAGATTGGAGGCGAACCCGGCACACAAAAGCATGCTGACCACCAGGCAGAACACCATCCTCAGCAGCATGGTGCGCAAATCGTCCAGGTGCTCCAGAAAAGGCTTTTCTTCATCATCCCGCTGGATTTGCCATTTTTCCCGCAGCCGGAATATGTGCTTTAAAAAGAACACGGCGTTTAATGAAACCTAAAAGGCCGTGCCGCGCAAGCCGCAAGGGCGACACCGCCCTAAAAAAAATCCGGAAAACATCCCCCTTTCCGTTCCGACCGTCCACGTACCTTTTTTGGCATGCAAACCTTGTATCTGCTTGACGCGGGGAGGCAGGCTCTTACTCTCTAACGCATCATGAGTCACGTCAGAACAAGATTCGCGCCTTCTCCCACGGGTTATCTTCACATCGGCGGTGCGCGCACCGCCCTGTTCAACTGGCTGTTCGCCCGCAAGATGGGGGGCACCTTCATTCTCCGCATTGAGGATACGGACACGGCTCGCAACACGGAGGAAGCCACCCGCGCGATCTTCACCGGCATGGAATGGCTGGGCCTGGACTGGGACGAAGGCCCCATGAAAGGCGGCGACTGCGGCCCCTATTTCCAGAGCCAGCGCAACGACATTTACGACGCCTATTTCAAAAAGCTCCAGGACGCCGGGCGCGTCTATGAGGACGACGGCGCATGGCGCTTCCGCTTTGACCGCTCCAAGCCCGTTACGTTCCACGACATGATCTGCGGCGACATCACCATCGACTACCGGGACGCCTCCAACACGCCGGACATGGCCATCCGCCGCGCGGACGGCTCCTACATCTTCCACTTCGTCAACGTGGTGGACGACATTGAAATGAAGATGACACACGTCATCCGCGGGGAAGACCATATCATGAACACGCCCAAGCATATCCAGTTGTTTGAGGCGTTCGGCGTCACGCCGCCCGTGTTCGCGCACATGCCGCTGATCCTGAACCAGGACGGCTCCAAAATGTCCAAGCGCGACGTGGGGGCGGCCCTGGGCACCTATCCGGAGGAAGGCTTCCTGCCGGAAGGCGTCATGAACTTCCTGGCCCTGCTGGGCTGGTCCCCGAAAGACGACACGGAAATCTTTTCCCCGCAAGAGCTGGTCGAACGCTTCTCCCTGGAAGCCGTCAACCACTCCGCCGCCAAGTTTGACATCACCAAATGCCGCTGGGTCAATCAGCAGCACATCATCGCCCTGCCGCCGGAAGAATTTGCCGCCAAGGCGCGCCCGTTCTGCCTGCAGGCCGGCCTGCCGGATTCCGGCATTCTGAATGAGGCCATCGCCACCGTGCAGACGAAAGTTCAGACGCTGGCGGAAGTTCCGGATAAAATCCGCTTCTTCTTCCATCTCTCCATGGATCCGGAAGCGCTCGCCAAAGTCCAGCCGGAAGCTGTGGAACTGCTCTCCAAACTGGCGGACAGGCTGGAACGGGAACCGGTATGGGACGGTCATGAACTTATCGGCGTACTGAAAGCCTTTGCCAAGGAAAACGGAGTCAAGATGGGGGCCGTCATGTTCCCCGCCCGCGTGGCCCTCACCGGTCTGAGCGGCGGCCCGGACCTGTCCGCCGTCTTCTCTCTGCTGGGAAAAGAGGAATCCTTAAAGAGAATCCGGGCCTTTTCCCTGAACTGAACCGGGGCAATACAACCTTCCAGCCTTCTTGGCCAGAATGCCGTTTCTTTGAGGAGAAACGGCATTCCGCCTTTGAATTGTTCCAGCGCTCGGAAAGGCGGGAGCAGGAAGGAAGGATTTGTCCGGCCCCTTTCCCATGTGCGGGGCTCCCGCGCGGTATTGTAAGCAGAAATCTTCATGATTTCGCAAGATGTCTCTCCAGGCGCGTACGGGAGACTCCCGCTTTTTTCCTTTCTGGTGGCGGCAGGAAGAAGCACGGCGCGGTTTTGTTCATCTCCGCCAAGCTTCCGTTTCCCTATTTTTCACGTCGCTTCCGCCCCATTTCAGCTCCGTTTAATCCCATTTGCGGCGTAAGAGCGCCGCAGGGTCAGGAGGCCCAGGCGCCCCCTGCTCTTTTTCTTTCACCCATCTCCCCGTCCGCCATCCTCCTGTGGAACCGCCCTGACTGAATAAAATAATAAGAGCCAGGTTCTTGCGTACCTGGCTCTTATGAAAGGAAGAGACCAACGCTCTTCTCTTGCTATTTAATTAATAACGGCGGTTGCGGCCATAGCCGTTGTCACCACGCCTGCCGCCGCTGTTATTGCTGCGGTAATTTCCTCCGCCTCCGCCCCTGTTTTCCTGGGGCTTGGCTTCATTGACAACCAGAGCCCGTCCCTGAAATTCCGTGCCATTCACGGCTTCAATTGCGGAGCCCATCGAATCGGTGGAATCCATGGTTACAAATGCAAAGCCTCTGGGTCTTCCAGAGTCGCGATCTGTTGGCATGAATAGCTCAGTCACTTCACCATAAGAACCAAACAGATCTCTCAAGTCTTGTTCAGTGGCATCAAAGGACAAATTTCCTACATATAATTTTGTGTTCATATTACGGGATTGACGGCCGACCTGAATTCTCTTAAATGCGCTCCCGAAAATCCGGGATCTGAATCATCAAAATTTCGAATAAAACAAATACTACCGTCCAGAGAAGGTTATTCTATAAATGAAAAAAAGCCAAGGATATTTTGCGTTAAACTAAACATTATACTGACAGGCGTCCACAACAATTTTCCGGAAGGCCCTCGCCGGTCCCCTGTGGAGGAGGAGTAAAACAGAGAAAACATGTTCCAACATGCTCTCTTCCCTTCCCTGTTCCGTCCCAGGAGCCAGCCTGTGAATTCCTGCCGCGCCAAGGAACGGAGAGCACCTTCGCCACTTTTTCCGGAAAAAACCCCGGAGCCTTGATTTTCCCTTTGTTTTTCCACACCGCCACTCCGGAAAATGCCCGCGGGATTGACGAACATTAACTCCCTCCGTTCCGTAAATCGTCGCTGTCCTGCACACACGCCAGCGCCTTTCATGCAAGTAATGCGGATCAGGAACCGGAGGATGGACGCCATACCCGCCCCAAAAAGGAGGGCTCCGCACCGCGGCCAAATGGGAAAGGCGGGAATATAACCCTTGACCGTGAAGCCCGCACCCCCTAGAAATGACACATTCATGAGCATGCCTGATTACCGGACATTTTTCCGCCGTTCCGCTTCTTTCCTGCTGGCCGGCTTTCTGACCGCGGCCCAGGCGCTCGCACAGCAGCCGGAAAACGCGGCTCCCATCCAGGACGCGGTCCAGTCCCAGGAAGCCGCGGCGGAACCGACAACGGAGTCCGCTACGGAAATGGACACTGTCATCCTGGCGCTGTGCCATGAAATCTCCATTCTGCAAAAGAACGTGGAGAAAAGAATAGCCATCCGCGAAAGCCTGGTGACGGAGGCGGATGAAACCTACAGTTTTTTTGACACCAGGGTGTATGAAATGTCCGCCGTGCTCTATGCGCTGGATGACCAGAAGATTTTCACCATGGCCTTTTACTGCAAGGCCGCAACGAGGCTGGTGAAGCTCTACTATGAACGCAGGCCCGATTTCCAGGGGCACGAAGCACGGGTGGGGGAAGAAATGGCCCGCATTCAAAAACTGATTCAATCCCTGGAGGAAGTCAACACGGACGGCCTGTCGGAAACCTCCATGGTCCAGCGGGACGAAGCCCTGACCACCTGCCATTCCCTGCTGGAAAAGCTGGAGAAGGAAAAGGAGCAGCTAGCCTGCCTCAAGGAACTGTTCAACAATCTGGGCAACAAGGTCAACGCCCTGAACGCTGAGAGCAACAAACTGTTCAATACGTTGTTCAGCAAGGTATTCTATACGCCCTCACATATTGCCAGATACATTTTCCTGAATCCCGGCATGATCTACCGGGCATGCATGTCCGCGTGGGAATCTTCCGCGGACAGCAAGCTCCAGCTCCCTTCCGACCGCGGGACCCTCCAGCATTATGGAATGGTCCTGCTGGGCATGCTCCTGTGTGCCTACTTACTCTCCCGCGCCATTGTATGCTGGGGCTTCAAAAAAATGCTGGAAAAATCGGGGAACTACGACAAGCGCCACGCATTCACCAACGTCACCACCATCCTCCTGATAGCCGTGCTGCTCATCATTTCAGAAATGCAGAGCACGGACTACCTGCTGAAAAGCGCGGCTTCCCTGGGGGCCGAATTCCTTCTGCTGACCAGCGCCATCCTTTTTTCCCTGGTCACACGCCTGAAATACGGCACCATCAACGCGGGAATACGCATCTACATGCCCTATCTCCTGCTGGGCGGCTTCTTCATGCTGCTGCGCATGTTCATGGCCCCCAACATCGTGGTGAACGTCTCCATGCCCGTCCTGTTTACCCTGGTTTCCCTTTTCTCCCTGCTGACCTGGGTGCGGCAGCGGCACAGGCTGCCCCGGCTGGACCGCTTTTTCGCCACCATTTCCCTGGTACTCACCATCCTGGGCAGCATCCTGTGCTGGGCGGGTTTCAGCTTCATGGCCTTCCTGGTGCTGATGACCTGGATCATGCTGATGACCAGCATCCTTCTTCTGGTGGGCCTGTGGGACCTGCTGCACCATTATGAAAAACGCCGGAAGGAGCGGAACAAAAAGGAAATCGTCTGGTTCCGCCCTTTCATCTCCAAGCTCGTCCTGCCCTGCCTGGCCATCTTCCTCATCCTGTTCAGCCTGATCTGGCCCGCCGCCACCTTCGACATGGGGGACCTCATCATCAGCAAGATTTACGCCACTACGGAAATCAAGGACCTCATCACCTTCAGCTGGGGCCACGTCATTCTGGTCATCCTGATCGCCATCGTGCTCAACTACCTCATCTTCCTGGGAAAAAACACGCTCCGGGAAATCTACGGAGAAAACTATGAAGTAGGCACCATCCCCACCTTTGTCACGCTCTCCACCCTGTTCCTGTGGGGGCTGTTCGTCTTCACGTCCCTGGTCATCATGAATGCCAACTACAACGGCATCCTGATGGTCATGGGCGGCTTGAGCATGGGGATAGGCTTCGCCCTGAAAGACACCATTGAAAACATCATCAGCGGCCTCTCCCTGATGCTGGGGCGCCTGCGGCAGGGGGACATGATTGAATGCGACGGCTACCGGGGGCGCGTTTCCTCCCTGGGGTACCGTTCCACGATGATCGAAACGCTGGACGGCTCCATCATCGCCTTCCAGAATTCCCAGCTCTTCAACAAAAACTTCCGGAACATGACCCGCAACCACAAATTCGAATGCGTGAAGGTGGAGGTGGGCATTTCCTACGGTACGGACGTAGAAAAGGCGCGCGGCATCGTTTTGGAAGCACTCTCCTCTCTGCCCTTTCTTTCCAAGATCAAGAAAACCAGCGTGGTTCTGGACAGCTTCGGAGACAGCTCCGTGAATCTCGGCGTATGGGTGTGGATTCCCGTCATGACGAAAGCCTCCAGCCTTTCCACGGTGCGCGAACGCATCTATCATGCGTTCAACGAGTACGGCATCTCTATCCCCTTCCCCCAGCAGGACCTGTACGTGAAAGAGTTCCCCGGCAGGCAGCCTGAGGAAAAACCAAAAGCTTCTCCACGGGAAGAATGAACTTCCCGTCCTTCACCATCATATCAACCAACCATGTCTGACAATCTGACCCTTCTCGGCTCCCAAAGCTCCTTCTTCACCAGTCCGGACGACGCCAAGCTGGAATCCTTCCCCAACCGCGGCACCCGCCCCTACACCATCACGCTGGACACGCACGAATTTTCCTCCCTCTGCCCCGTCACCGGCCAGCCGGATTCCTGCCACCTGACGATCACCTACGTGCCGGACGGACACTGTGTGGAAACCAAGTCCCTCAAGTACTACCTGGCTTCCTACCGCAACTATCCCGCCTTCAACGAACAAATCGTCAACCGCATCACGGACGACCTCGTGGCGGCCATCTCCCCCCGCTGGCTGAAGGTGGAGGGCAGGTTCTCCCCCCGCGGCGGCATCCAGCTCACCGCCATGGCCGAGCACAATCCTGAAAACCGCCCCCTTTAACCCTTGAAGACCGCCATGGAAAGAATGGAAACCGCCGTTCTGCTCAGCGGAGGCCTGGACTCCAGCGTGGCCCTGCACTGGGCGCACAAAAACCACCACGTGAAGCTGGCCCTCAGCTTTGACTATGCCTCCAACCACGCCGAACGGGAGCTGGAATGCGCCGCGTGGCAGGCGGCCAGTCTCGGCGTAGAACACCGCATTGTCGACATCACCCCTATTGCCGCCCATTTGAAATCCGCTCTTCTTTCCGGCGCGGACGATATTCCGGACGGAACATACGACGCAGAACTGATGAAGCAGACCGTCGTCCCTTTCCGCAACGGCATTTTCCTGTCCATGGCGGCGGGGATTGCGGAAAGCCACGGCGCGCAGCAGCTCGTCATTGCCGCCCATTCCGGGGACCACAGCATCTACCCGGACTGCCGGGAGGAATTCATGGCGGCCATGACGGAAGCCATCCGGCTGGGGACCTACGCCGGGCTGGGCATCCTGCGCCCCTTCATCCACTCCTCCAAGGGAGGCATCGCCCGGATGGGCCAGGAACTGGGCGTGGACTTCTCCCGCACCTATTCCTGCTACAAGGGGGGCCGCATCCACTGCGGAACCTGCTCCACCTGCCTGGAACGCCGGGAAGCCTTCCGCGAAGCCGGAATCCCCGATCCGACGGTTTACGCGGATCAATAAGCCCGGTCATCAAAAATCAAGGGCAGAGAGGCCAGAGGAAAATATCCGGATTCCGGCTGTGATGCCTGGTCCGGCCCTCAATCCTTATTCCACCGTATTTTCCGGCAAAAACTCCCGCAAGGCCTCCCGGACTCTTCGCGCCACTTCCTCCTGTCCGGCGTCCGCATCCACGCGGAGCATCCAGGGTTCATGAACGGAGGCAAAAACGCTGCGGCAGGCGGTCAGTCCGGCTTCCGTTTCAAACGCGTCGCGTTCCCCGCGGCTGCCGATGCGCTCCAGGGCTGCGGAAACGGGAATATCCAGCCAGACCACGGCATCCGGCACGGGCGCGAATTCTTCATTGGCGGCGCGGATGGAGGCAGGGTCCACCCCGCGGGCGCCCTGGTAGGCCATCATGGAAAGGTAATAGCGGTCCAGCAGCACCCACGCGCCGCGGGCCAATGCCGGGGCAATCAGCGTTTCCACGTGTTCGCGCCTGTCCTTCAGGAACAGGTCCACCTCCTCCCGCACGGACAGGCGGCCCGTCACGGCGGAATCCCGGAGCATTCGGCCCCATGGGCCGCGCGTGGGTTCAAAACTCTGCACGACTTCCACGCCCCTGTCTTCCAGATACTTTCTCAAATGGCCGATGTGGGTGGACTTCCCCGTCCCGTCAATGCCTTCAAAGACGATCAGCCTGCCTTTTCTCTGTCCGGTGAAGCTCATGAGTCGAACGTATAGCGTTTTCCCGGAACGGGGGCGATGATCTCGGCATCCGGCATGCGGAAAGCCAGCGTGTCGTGCATCCATTCCACGGCGTCCGGATCCCCGTGCACCAGAATCACCTGTTTAGGCTTCAGCTTCACGGCGTAATCCACCAGGGAATCGCGGGTGGCGTGGCCGGAAAAATCAAAGCAGTCAATCGTGCATTTGCGGCGCACCGGCTGCCCGTTGGGCCTCATCTTGACCAGTTCGCCGTGCGGTGTCGTCTTCAGCTGGCCCGCAGGGGAATCGGGGTCCGCATACCCTACGAAAAGAATGGCGTTTTTCTCATGGGGAAGCACCTGCTCCGCCATCACGTTGGAGAGCGTCTTCTCCGTCATCATGCCGCTGGAAACCACGTAAATGTTACCGGGAGTGCAGACCAGCGGAGCTTTCCCCTTGCGCGGAAGCGGCACGGTCTGAATCTCCTCCTTGAGCTTGAAATCGTGGTCGTGCCGCCGGGTCAGCCCGGAAAAACGGTCATATAATAAAGACACTTTCGCACTCAGGCCGCCGAAGTACACGGGCGTATTGGCCGGGATCACGCCCTGCTGCTTGAAACGGTGGATGTTGAATAGCATTTCCTGGCTCTTGCCGATGGCGAATACGGGGATCAGAACCGCGCCCCCGCGTTCCAGCGTATCCGCAATGGCCTGTCCGAACCGCACCATTTCCTCGGGCCGGGAATAATGGGCGCTGCGCTGGAAGCCGCCGCGCGTGCATTCCATAATCAGCGTATCTACGCCGGATTCTGGGAAATCCGCTCCCGGAATCATGCTCTGGTTCTCAAACTGCACGTCTCCGGTATAAAACACCGTATGGCCGGACTCGCTCTCCAGCATTACCCCGGCGGACCCCAGAATGTGCCCGGCATCGTAAAAGGTGGCCAGCAGATTCTGGCGGAAGCCCACGCGGAACACCTCATTGCAGGACTTGGCGTTCCAGGAGTCGGACAGCCGGTCCAGGTCCGCATGGGTGAAGAAGGGATATTCCACGATGCCCAGGTCCAGTCTCTTGGCGCTCATCACGTTCACGGAATTATGCAGCATCACTTCAGACAGGGCGGCGGCGGCGGGCGTCATGAATACTTCCGCCGCGGGCTGCTTCTCCTGCAGCACGGGCAAGGTGCCCAGATGGTCCAGATGGGAATGGCTCAGGAAAACGGCTTCCACGGAATTGGGTTCCAGAACGTCAAACTGCGGCATGGCCGCCAGCCCCTCCCTCTTGGGGTGCATCCCGCTGTCAAGCACTACCCGGGTGCCGTCCATTTCAAGCAGATAACAATTGGCCCCGATCTCTTCGGCCCCGCTGATATTCGTAAAACTGATCATTATTATGCGGCAGGAGAGTAACGACTCCCCCCGCCCGTGTCAATGCCGCCCTGCCGCCCAGGGTGCACAGAGCCGCCGGAGACGCTTTTTAACCGGAAAATTGGAAAAGCAAAGGGAACTCTTTCCCGTTTTCGGGGAGCCGGAAACGGCCTCGCCGGGCACGTCTCCGGAAAACGCTTCTTCCCGATACCCGGTTTCCCTTGTCTCAATCTCTCAGCCGGACGACAATATCCCGCAATACGTCGGCGGAAAATGAAACGGGAATTCCCCAGAAACGTACTTCACGCTTTCCCGTAACGATATCCACCATCGTCTCCACGTCCATCCCGAACCTGTCCTGCCATCTGCGGAGCGCCTCCTTCATTTGACTTTCCAGGGCTTCGTGTTGTTCCACCAGTTCCTGGTGCCGTTGAATATATTCAAAGTAAACGTCCATCCCCACGCTTGACTCCACCAGTACCCACTGGGCCAGTTCCCCGCAGCAGGAAACCAGTTCCCCATTCAGGGCCGCGAATTTTTTCATGTCCGTCATCCGGTCAAGAATGCCGATGTAACGCTTGATTCCATCCATGATTTCACGGCTGTAATACTCCAGAACAAGGTCGTTCAAACGCGCGACACATTCGGACGTATCTTCTTTGACCGCATAAGCCCTTTTTCCGGATACCATCCACTTCCCGGGTTCGACTTCCGCTCCCTTCGGGACGGAAACGGGAATTATCCCCGCACACTTTTTACCTTCCGCAGGAGAAAAATCCGGATGCTCTTCCCCCAATCCGGCCATGACGGCCTTGTCCAGCTGATGATTGTTCAGCTTCCCCATGCGGACCATCCAGACTCCCTTTTCAAGAGCGCATTCTCCTTGAAACACGGCGGGAACTTTCCCGTCCAGCTCCTTTTTTTCCGGAAACCCGGCCTTTTGCTGCACCTCGCCGCCGTCATGCCCTGCGTCATGAGCCGGGCATACGGGAAAGAGGGAAAGCACGCACAACGTAATCAGGGTAAACAGGGCATGTCTCATGCATTCATTACAGCACACGGGTAGTCCGGCATCAAGATAATTGCTCTGGACGCAGGCTGTTGCGCGTGTGATAATTCCATCATCATACCCCTCATGAAAAACAAAACTCCCATCAGGGACGACTCCAGGCGGTCCCTGCCCTGCGCGCCCTCACGAATGAACTTTCAGGGCGTCTGGACAGCAGGATGCGCCATTGCCGGACTTCTTTCCGGGCGCCGTCTGCATTCCTTCCCGTTATTCCCGGCGGACGGCAATCCTTCCGTTCCGGCAAACATTCTCTTACGCAATCACATGAAAAACAAACTTTCCACTCCTCCCAACGCCCCCCATCAGCAGTTGCTGGTCCGGGCCATCAACTATTTCCGCAGCCGGGAGGGAGAACCACGGCTTTTTACCAAAAGGAAGCTGGTACTCCTCCTGCTGACGGCGGCCTACGCCTTTTCCCCCATTGACCTGATTCCCGATTTCATTCCCGGAGTAGGCCAGCTGGACGACCTGACCGTCATCGCCTTCGCCTTCCTGGCCATGTTTCTTCCTCCCATCAGGAAGGACGGTTCCCATGAGGACCCGGAACCCTGACTTTCCCGGCAACCCGCCGCATCCGCATACCCGGAAACCTCTCTCATGCGTCCTCCCCATTCATCCTTTCTCCACTCCCCCCTGGCCATCGTCATTACCAGGGGCGCCGTTCTTGCCGGAATACTAGCCGTGCTGTTCTGGGGCATCCGCTCCTGCATCACCGCTCCGGTGGAAAAACCCATGGAAGTGGCCGAAAAACTGATCGAGGCCGGAAAGGAAGTGGGCCTGACGTTCATCAACAAGGGATTCTCCTCCGACCACGGCGGCCTGACCCTCATTGTCCAGAATGACAAAAAGGTGGCCAACCTGGTGACGGTGGAACGGACGTTCGAATACGAATACCAGTATTCCACCACGTGGTGGTGGAGCAAAAAAACGCTGGTCCTGAAAGCCGCCTACCGGGCGCACGGCGGCGTTGACCTGGACGGCCCGGAGCCGCTCCGGATCATCATTCCCCCGGCGGGAAAAGGACCCGTCACCGCGGAGGGCCTGCACGGCAAACTGGTCTCCTGCGAGATGATCGAAGGTTCCCTCCGCGTGGTTCGGGATGACGCGGGCCTCTGGAACAAGCTCACCCACCGGGATGCGGCCATTGCCGTCAACCAGCTCAACGAGGCGGCCAGAAAACACATCATGGAAAGCGACTTGAAGCGGCAGGCGGAAGAAAACTTCCTGCGCCGCCTGCAGGAAAGAGCGGAGGATTCCCGGGAAAGCGCGGGAAAAGACGGCTGGTTCTGACTTCCGGAAAAGGCACGGACGCCCGGAAGCGCCGTTCTTTTATCTTGCCAAAGCGCGCCGCGTCCTATAAAGGAACGCACGTCATGGCCAACTTAACATTCACCCCTCCCGCAGACGGCGCGGCCGTCACCATGCAGAACGGCAGGCTTTGCGTGCCGGACAGGCCCATCATCCCCTTCATCATCGGTGACGGAACGGGCCCGGAAATCTGGGCGGCCGCCTCCCGCGTGATTGACGCGGCCGTGAACAAAGCCTACCAGGGGAAGCGCTCCATCGCGTGGTATGAAGTTTTCGCCGGACAAAAATCCTTTGACAACCTGGGAACCTGGCTCCCAGAAGAAACGGTGGAGGCGTTCCGCACCTACCTGGTCGGCATCAAGGGCCCCCTCACCACTCCGGTCGGCGGCGGCATCCGCAGCCTGAACGTGACCCTGCGCCAGGACCTGGACCTGTTCGTCTGCCTGCGCCCCGTGCGCTATTTCAACGGCATTGAAACGCCCGTGAAGGCCCCGGAAAAGGTGGATATGGTCGTTTTCCGGGAAAACACGGAAGACATCTACGCCGGAATCGAATTCAAGGAAGGCTCCGAGGACGCCAGGCTGTTCTTTGAAACCATGAGCCGCGTCTTCCCGGACCGCATGAAAAAAGTACGCTTCCCGGAAAGTTCCGGCTTCGGCATCAAGCCCGTGTCACGGGAAGGAACGGAGCGCCTGGTGCGCGCCGCCATCGACTACGCCGTGGAAAACGGCCGGGAAAGCGTCACGCTGGTGCACAAGGGCAACATCATGAAATTCACGGAAGGCGGCTTCCGCGACTGGGGCTACGACCTGGCGCGCCGGGAATACGGCGCCCAGCCCATTGGGGACGGCCCCTGGCTCCGCCTTCCCAACGGCATCGTGATCAAGGACTGCATTGCAGACGCCTTTCTTCAGGAAATCCTGCTCCATCCGGAAAACTTCGACGTCGTGGCCACGCTCAACCTGAACGGGGACTACATCTCCGACGCGCTCGCCGCGCAGGTAGGCGGCATCGGCATCGCCCCCGGCGGAAACATCAACTACCTCACCGGGCATTCCATCTTTGAAGCCACCCACGGAACGGGCCCCAGACTGGCGGGACTGAACAAGGCCAACCCCAGCTCCGTCATCCTGTCCGCGGAAATGATGCTGCGCTACATGGGCTGGACGGAAGCCGCGGACCTCCTTATCCAGGCCATTGACCAAACCATTTCCGGAAAAACCGTCACCTTCGACCTTGCGGAAATGATTCCCGGCTCCACGGAACTCTCCTGCTCCGCCTTTGGAGACAGGCTGGTGGAAGCCCTGAGCTGAACGCGGTATTATCCATCTCAACCGGGGCCGTTCTTCCAGCGGGAAGAACGGCCCCTTGTTGTGAGTGGACAAGACGTGAAAAAAATGGCATCAAGACAGAATAATTTTCAAAACGGATTCCTATTCCCTGCCTGCTCAGAAAACCTCCCGCGGACCAAGAAATGCCAAGAAACCGGACATTCTTTGATAAAGAATCACACCCCTCCTTTTTCCAAAATGGAAGCAAGGGATGAAAACCAGGCTACTTGCCGGATTCCGGTTTAAAGCGGGCTGCTTCCGATTCGGCGGTAATTTTTGCCGGTTCAATATGCAGGAGCTTTTTCATGGCACGGCCCGGGTCACTCTCCGTCATGGGGAAATAATCAACATGATTACCCAGATCGTAGGCTCCCAGCAGTACCTGTGAGGAATATACGGTGGATGCAGGTTTAAAGTCCTCTGGATCTTCCCCCAGTTCTTTCACGTTCTTTGACTCAGAGAGAACATACGTTAAGTAACAACTGAGAGTTGTTTTTGTTACCGGAGGACTGCCCGCAGGCAGTTTCTGATATGGACTGGTCCACTTGACCAGAGCTTCCACCGGAATGTCCCCCCGGAGAGATTGAATGACACGAGCGTAAAACGTCGTTCCCTGGTCGGTACTTACATATTTGTAAATAATAACAGCCAGGACCACGTCGTTTTGACGTAATTTCCGGGCTGTCCCACGGAGAAAATTATCATGGTCATTGTCAATCTCCGCCTGCGTAGCTACGCGGGGAGGAGAGGAGGCAGTTTTAACCGGGATGTCCAGCACAGCCCGCAAATTATTATAGTAGGTGTGATCGGCAATAGGAAAGTTGAAACTGTACGATATTTCTTCGGTGCCATCTTGTGCGGTGGCTATATCCCCTTCTTCCTTTTGTAGTTTCCGCCAGGGATTGATGATATAAATTAGCTTGCCTGCCAGTGACTGCCACTGGTCAAGCGTCTCCTTGGGAATGTCACTGACCTCCTCCATGTAATTTATCCATCTTATTTTAGCTCCCACCGGGAAGTCTCGATGCGGCGACCTGACAACAGTGGCATATGAGGTCAGCTTTCCCTTGCCGTTTTTGGAAGAGGGAGGCTCCCATTCAGCCTTGTACACACAGGCCATGACGACCATATTGCCAGATCCCAGATAGGAAGAGAGAACTTCCATGTTGCCCTGCTGGCAGGAGATGATTTGCTCTTCATTCATGAGAGGGGCATTTGGACTGTCTGCCTTTATCTCCTGCATACCGGCAAAGAACAGGAATGGGAGGAGCAACAACAATTTCCATTTTTCCAATAATGACATGATATAAATATAAATGCGTACTTATAAAAAACAAGACGCAACTGTCGTGATATCCATCAACTTGTCCCATGTGTTTCTCCTTGAGCCAGCCTCCAATATATGCCCGCACTTCATCGTGTTCATGCCTCCTTTTGCGTAGCTTAACTGGCTATAGCAGTTGAGCAAAGCTTGTGTACCTTCTGATTCCAGGGTAGAAGGTGGAGCCTTCTTTCCATGAAAAAGCCCCGTTCTTGTTGCAAGAACGGGGCTGGTTTTATCATAAAGTCATTTTGTCACAAATTCCTTCCTTGCTACGTATCCTACCGAACGGCCCGGTGTGCCGTAACCGTCCCGGTAAGTCACTTTCATCAAATACTTCTTCCCCCTTTCCAAGGGATGGTGATAAATGACATGTTTCGCAAACCCCCGGATAGGAACCTGGAAGGGAATCCCGGGCTTCAACACGGCGAACTTCGTGTTCTCTACACTGCGTTCAACACGGTAACGCGCCCAGTAATAAGCCATTTCTCTGGCTTCTCCATCCCATATCTCCAGAATGATATCCGGTTTCAGACATTTTGAAGGATAGAAGCTGTCCAGCAGGCGCACTTCTTTCCGGCTTTTATTGGTAAAGACCAGGGTAAAATCCGGAAAAGGCTTGCCCGCCTCGACAGGTTCGGATGCCAGAACAACGGAACATTCCACCTCCTTGCTCTCCGGCCAAAAGTTGAATCCGCCTCCAAAAGACGGGAGGCAGGTCAACAGGATCAGGCAGGGAAGAAGAAGTTTTTTCATAAAAGTACGGACTCGGTTGTTTCCAGAACGCCATGGAAACATCCCGTTCCATGCCAGTTGCAGAAGAGCATTTCCAATTCAGCGGATTGCCCTTTCATCAATTTTTCGGAAATTTGGGAAATATCGACGGGAATGTCAAACCTGTATTCTTCTCCTGGAGACAGCTCAAGACATGGCAACTCTTGAGAGAAGGTGATTTTCCCTACCCTGGAATTCAATCGGTAGGTCCTCCCGGCCTGCAAGCTTGTGTAGAAAAAGAAATCCGACGTACGATCGTCAATCACATCGGGAAGCCTGACCACATTTCCGCTGATATTTTTCAAGCCGACTCTTATTCTTCCTCTCAACAAGTCCGCAGTATCCACAATGGACAACTGTAGAGGAACGAAAGCCTGAACCAATCAGTCTTCCGGTAGCCTGACGACCTTCCCTGAGCCTATCAACACGTTTAATGCGTTGTCCAATCATCCTTCGGAACATGAGAGGAAAGGTTAAAACAATGCAGGAATCAAGCGGAAAATAAATGTTATGAAAAGGGAATAAAAAATACATTTATTGATTATAAATAATTAAACATCAATTCTTTTCATTCGGAACAAAGAGCCTGCAAATTTGAATCCTGTCTGCGGAAATGATTCCCGGCTCCACGGAACTCTCCTGCTCCGCCTTTGGAGACAGGCTGGTGGAAGCACTGAGCTGAACACGGTATTATCCATCTCAACCGGGGCCGTTTTTCCAGCGGGAAGAACGGCCCTTATTGATGAGTGGACAAGACGTGAAAAAAATGGCATCAAGACAGAATGATTTTCAAAACGGATTCCTATTCCCCGCCTGCTCAGAAAACTTCCCGGGCCAGAAAATGGGTGGCCGCAGGAATTCTGGTGGCTCTGGTTGTTGAGGGAGCCAGCTGGTGGCGGGAATATGAAAGGAGGCCGCGGGACACCCAGATCGCGCGGAGGATTGAAATGTTCCACACCCGGACGGGCGGAACTCACCATTCTCTTGTCGAATCCCTGCGCCGCATCAATACAGGAAATTACCGCGCAGACAGGAATGAACTGAATGCGGCACTGGCAGGCATTCTTGAAGCCTCCCTTCCGGACGATGTCAAAACGCAGGGAATGCTGCTCATATGGGTGCGCCAACAAGGAGCCGACCTTTCATCCTTTCCCATTTTGAACCGCTCACTTTCCGAGGAACTTCTGGAATGGTGCCTGCAAAACGGGGCCGATCCCAACATGCAGGACAACCAGGGCAATACGGCCCTGCACTACCACCGGAACGAGAAAGAGCTTGCCATTCTCCTGAATGCCGGGGCTGATCCTTCCATCCGGAACAAGGAAGGCCGGACTCCTCTGGAAAACGCCGTTTTACGCGGTGAACCGGAAACGGTAAAAGCGCTGCTTCAGGAAGAGACTGCCGGCAGCTGACTGGGGAATCCTCCACAAGTCCATTCCCCCTTGACGGAATTACTTGCTGGAGCGCATCTCCTCTATCTGTTCCGGCGTGTAGGTTTCCCCTTCCATTCCGCCAAAGTGGCGGCGCAGGAAGGTCAGCAGGTCCGCCAGGTCGCGCGGGTCCGTAACTCCCGGAGGAAGCATGGTGGAGTTCCATTCCTTTCCGGCCACCGTGATCGGCCCCGTCAGCCCTTCGGTAATGATCTTGACGATTTCCGCGACAGGCTTTTCCTTCAGCCATTCCGATCCGGCCAGGGGCGGATACGTCACTTTGTCCCCCATGCCGTCGCTGCCGTGGCAAATGGCGCACTTGGAAAGATAGACGCTCCTTCCCTTTTCCATCACGGCGGCGGCGCGCGCCTTTTTCAGACGTTCCCTGTCCACTACGGGGGGATGGGCGGCATATTCCGGATGGATATGGGACATTTCCGCGAATGAATCCCCCGCGTCTCTTTTTCGTTCAGGCTCCAGTCTTCTGAGGGAGGACAGGTAGTCTAGCAGATGCCGTCCGCGGGAAGAGGGCGCCAGCTCCCACCCCGGTTCCGTGAGAACGGGAAGAGCCCCGGCGGAAGGCGCATTCCCCTGAATCCGGCGGTATTCAAACATGCCCGGCATGGCGGCGCATACGCTCCAGGGAGTTCTGAACTGGGGCTCCCGGGGATTGTAGAGATGCAGGGCCAGCCATTCCTGCGGCTGGGCGGCACGGCGCGTGCTTCTGGAAACGGCGTCTTCATATTCCAGCCTGCCTGCCGCGTATTCCGCCGCGTTGCTCAAGTCCGGCCCGACGGAGGCCACTCCCATTTGCGGCGCTCCTTCACGGTTGAATTCGGCATCCGCATCCTCCGGTTCGCTGACGCGGTAGGGAAAATCCGGGTCCGTTCCCCGGTCGATCGCCGTCTGCCAGTCCCTGCCGGACATGGAGCGGCGGATCACCTGGGTATGGCACAGCGCACACCCTTCCGCAGCGTAGATACGGGCGCCTTCCGCATCCTGGACGGGGCGCTTGACCTCCAGGGATGAAGGAGAAGGCGCATGCAGCAGGACAGCCGCCAGAGCCACGAAAATCACAGCAACGGCAGTTCCCAGAGCCGGAAGCATGCGGAGGGTTCCAGGTTGATCCGGTTTTCCGGCGGAATCCGGCTTCCACAGCCACAGGGCACCCGCCAGGCACGGAAGCATGGCTACGGCATGCACGCAGGCGGCCAAGCCCACCCAGCCGCTCATCAGTTCCGCACGCTTCGCATAGGGAAAAGCCGTCACATCCACGGAGGCGACCACGCCTACCGCGTAAGCCAGCAGCACGCCGCCAATTCCCGCCGCCAGCATCCACCAGGCCGGAGAAAGTTTTCCGGTTTCCGCGGGCCGGCCGGCCATCATCAGCACTCCGGCCCCCAGGAACGCCCACAGTTCCGCCTCATGCCAGGAGGAAAGGGAAAACTGCGCCGTTTCCGGCAGGCTTCCGGCAAACGCGTTCCAGGCCGCCGCCAGGGCCAGCAGGGAACATCCCGTTTTCAACCATGTTCCGGATTCCGTTCCGGAGGCCGTCCACAGATAGAGAGCCGCCAGCACGACAGCCGGGGCAGCGCACCAGGACCATATCATGCCGGCCTCCGCAAGCGCCCACGGCACGGGAAATCCCCGCAAACGGGCCAGGCCGCCGATCAGCGGAGCCGCCGCCAGCACAAGGGCCATCCAGACGGACAAGACGCGGAACCACCTGCCGGACGCCAGCCCCAGCCGGAGCGCCCCGGCGCCCAGCGCCGCACAGGCAAGCCCCCAGGAAAGGCAGGCTTCCAGGGAGGAGGAATCCAGCAGGCCGTTCATGGAGAGGGTCCGCGTATGCCACAGAACCAGAAGGGCCGCGGCCATGCACCCGGCGGAGGAGCAGAACAGGAGGCGCAGAGGCCACACCAGCGGCCCCGACCACACAGCGCAGGCCATTCCGGCGGTAATGAGGGCAAAAACAGGACAGACCCACCAGTCAAAGGGCATCAGCAGCAGCCCGCTGCCGTCTCCGGCCGCAATGGACGCCAAACCCAGGACCAGACAGCCGTGCCAGCACCACGCCGCCAGCCGGGTCCACTTCCCTTTCGTGCCGTTCATGCGGGAGAACAGGACCGGGAGGGCCCATCCATAAACCAGAATTCCGTAAAAGGCGAACATCAGGCGCCCCGCCGGCCACGGCAGAGGCTCTCCGAAGAGAAAGCCGAAGGCATACGCCAGCGACCATGACAGGCCCAGCACGCAGGCCGCCGCCAGCCAGAAGAGCGGCAGGCGCTCTGCCGGATGGAAGCCGGAAGCGGACGGAGCGGGAGCGGAATTCTTCATCATGACCGGGGAAATACGTTGCGGACGCTCAGCGCGCCCAGGATGGAAACGGCGGCAATGCCTCCCATCGCCGCCAGAAGCAGCAGAAGGGGCGTCCACGTTCCCCACGCATGTAATTCCAGCCCCAGCCGCGGGCAGAATATCCAGCAGGCTTCCAGCAGGGAACCGGCCAGGATGCACGCGCAGACGGAGAGGAGTGCGGAGGGCCTGTGCCGCAGCGCGGGGAACAGAAGAACGAGGAAGGGAACCAGCAACTCCAGAACCAGCGCGGCGGCCAGCACTCCGGACCACCCGGACAGGGCCGCCGTGTAAAAGGTCATTTCCCCGGGAATGGAGGCATACCAGGTGATAAGGTACTGGGAATAGGTGATGTAGGCCTTGATCAGCACCATGGCCGTCAGCATGCCGCCCATGCGGGTCCATGAAAGGGATTTTCCGCCTTCCAGCCTTCTCAGGCAGACGGCGGCCAGCACGGCAAACGCCAGGGAGGCAAGCAGAACCCAGGCAATCATGTACACGGGGAACATGGAGAGCGCCGCGCCGCCCGGACCGGCCAGCACGTCAAATCCCAGCACGCCCAGCGCCATGACCGCCGCAATCATGCTGAAGGCGGCGGCTCCGCGGTGGAAGGAACGCTTCCAGACGGAATCCCCGGCGGTCAGCGTCATCCATATCTGGGCCATGCTCCACGCCAGCACCGCCAGTATTCCCATGCGCACGTACAGCCACGCCGGGTTCCACCAGGAAAGATCGGACCAGTCCATCACGCTGAACGCCCGGACGCCGGGGGATGAAACATCCGCCACACCCCAGTAGCGGGCCGCTTCCGGAAAAATTACCGTCGTCAGGCAGCCGACCGTCCCCGCCAATGTCAGTACGCCGGGAAGGCTCCCCCACAATCCGGCGGCCAGCACGCGCCGCAGGGAGATTCCCCATCCGGCCCCCGTCACGCAGGACAGGCAGAGCCAGAACAGGCAGCCCAGGCAGATACCCGTGCCCAGCAGCCCCACGCTCATGCCGGCGGCGGCAAAGGGGCCGCGCATTTCATAAAGTTTCACGCCGAAGGCGGATATGTCGTCCCACGGCATCGCGATGTAGGACTGGCGCATCAGCACGCACCAGAGAAGCGCGGAGATCAGCCACAGAGCCAGCGCCAGGGAGCGCCCGGCCCAGCGGAATCCCGCCCTGTCCCTGCGCTCCCGCCCGGTTGATGCTGCATTCCTGTTCATGAGTAATGTCTTTCCTTTAATTTTCCGTTTTTTCTGCGGGGGAGGAGCCGGCCTGCATCTCCCGGACGACGGCCACCAGGCACCAGATTTCCCGCGCGCTCAGCACATGGCCGAAGGCCGGCATGTTGCCCTGCCCCAGGCGGATGCTCCGGAACATCCTGCCGGGGGAATAGGAGGCATACTTTTCATCCCGGAACGAGCCTATCTGCGGGTAGGATTCATAAGCGGCCATGTTTCCCCGGCCGCTTCCGTCCGGCCCGTGGCAGACGGCGCAGTGCACCGCGTACAAGACCCTTCCCTCCGCCAGGACGTCCCGGCTCCGGGAAACGCCGCCCAGTTCCAGCGGCATGGCTTCCTCATCCCCTCCCTGCGTCCGGCCGGAAGAAAAATAGGAGCCGTCCCCTGCGAAAACGTCCCGGAGGTCCCTGTCCCGCGCGGCATACGCCCCGCCCACGGACTGGGCCACGGCGCGCGGAGGCAGCAAACGGACCTTCCTGCCCGCAGGGGTGGAGGCGGCTTCCACGTGCTGCGCGTCCGTCAGCGGGCGCTCGCTCATGTTGTCAAAAATGTGGGGAACGGCTTTCCTGCCCCCGTCGTCATGAACCAGGAACCATCCTGCCGCCAGCACAGCCAGAACGGCAACCACCGCCAGGGCCCTTTTCACGAACGGCCTCCTTCCCCGCCAATATATTCGGCAGCCGCGGGATTCAGGGATACGGCCAGCGCAGCGGCGCGTTCTCCGTCCTCTCCTTCCAGCAGGATAAAATAACCGTCTCCGTGCTCATCCGTCCTGAAAAAATCGCAGTCAAAGGCCCAGTCGTACCATTTGGGAAGAAAAGCCCCTTTCAGGAATCCCAGGGCGGTCAGCACTCCGGCGCCCAGCAGGGTGCCTTCAAACAGGGGCGGAACATAGGCGGGCCAGCTTTCCCAGCCCTGCACCCGGCCCTGCGTCACCAGGGGGTCCGCACAGAACTGCGTCCAGTAAATCCACAGGGCCACGGCCAGAAAGCCGCACAGGCCGCCCGCCACCGCCCACAGCCGCACCCCCGCGCCCACGGCCCGTCCCGCATGGCGGTTGGCCAGCCGTACGGCGGCGCAGGGATAAGGCGCGCAGACTTCCCAGAGCAGACCTTCCTCCTTCAACAGCTCTTTAACGGCTTCCAGGAGGGACTCCTCGGAAGAGAACGAAAGCACCCAGCCGGATACGATGCGTTTTTTCATGCCCTGCCCTCCCTGTCCAGAGACTGTTGTTCCCGCACGTCACACAGGGAAAAGAAGGGCGTGACGCGTACCAGGATCATGTACAGGGCCGTAAACAGGCCCGCGCTTCCGGCCATCATGGCCAGGTCCGTCAGGCTGGGAAAGTAATCCCCCGCATTGGCCGCCAGCAGGGACGCCTTCAGGGAATCCACCACAATCCAGAACCGCTCCATCCACATGCCGGCAAGCACCCCCAGAGCCACCACGACGATGACGAGCGGATTGGTCCGCAGGGAGCGGAACCAGAACAACTGGGGCAGAACCACGTTCCCGGCGATCATGGCGGCCATGAAAACGGCGCCCACCGGATTCCGTCCCGGGAACAATTCCGGAGCGCCTCCATTCAGCAGCACGGCCATGTGCTCCCACAGGTACATGGCCCCCATCACCAGGGCCAGGGCCAGCACGAATTTGGAACTCAGATTCAGGATGGCGGGCGTGATCGCCTCCCGCACGCCGCTTCCGGCCATCAGCCGCCGCACCGCCAGCAGAATCAGCTGCACCATCGCCATGCCGCTCAAAATGGCGCCCCCCACGAAATAGGGCGGAAAGATGCTCTGGTGCCAGCCGGGCACCTGGGTCACGGAAAAGTCAAAGCTCACCACGGAATGGACGGAGACCACCAGCGGGGTCAGAATGGCGGCGAACAGCAGGCTGGCCTTCTCATAGGCCCTCCACTGCCGCCCGGTTCCCTGCCAGCCCAGCGCCAGCAGCCCGTAGCGGCGTTTCAAGCGCCCCGTGCAGCAGTCGCGCAGCAGGGCGAAGTCCGGAATCAGGCCAATGTACCAGTAAGTCAGGGAAAGCAGGAAGTACGTGCTGACGGCCATCACGTCCCACATCAGGGGGGAGGCCATGTCCGGCCAGATGCCGCTCACCTCCGGCAGGGGTCCGGCCATCCAGGCCATCCAGACGCGCCCCACGTGGACCACGGGGAACACGGCGGCGCACACCACCGCGCACAGGGTCATCAGTTCCGCCCCGCGGGCGATCGGGCTTCTCCAGGACTGGCGCGTCAGCAGCAGCACGGCGGAAATCAGGGTGCCCGCATGCCCCAGCCCTATCCAGAAGACGAAATGCACGATGTCCAGCCCCCACACCACGTTGTTGTTCAGCCCCAGCACGCCCACGCCTTCCGCGGCGATGCGCCAGGAACTCCACCCCACGCCCCAGGCGGCCAGCAGAACGCTGGCGACAAACACGCACCACCACACCGGCCCCAGCGGCTTGCGCACTTCCGCCAGCATGGCCTTTACGGGAATCCCGGCGGACAGTGTTGAAGGCGTCGAATCATCCATGGCGGCAATCGTGGAAAGGCTCGCTAAAGATTACTTGCCGCTCCGCCAGCGTCAACCTAAAAGACATGACATTTCCCGTATGCACACTGCGCACCCGGTGAAAAACATTGATTCCGGAAAAGCATTCATTAGCATGGCCCTTGAAGGAACAAGCCGCGGATTTTCCGGAACACGACGCCGAACCGATATGAAACAAGCCGAATCCAGTCATCATCCCCTTCCCCCTCATGCGGGAAAAGATTCCGAACATATTTGCATCAAACGCAAATACCTCATCTGGTTCCTGCTCGTATCCCCTGTTCTCATCATCTTGTTACTTGTTCTGGAACATCATTTCATTCCCCAAATAACCCATCTGCCTTATCCGACAAGCATTTCCGAATTTGCCAACCAGTTTATCCTGGCCAGCACGCTGTTCACGGGGCTGGCTTTTTCCGGCCTGGTCATCACCATTCTGCTTCAATATACGCAATGCAAGCAATTGTCGGAGCAGCAATGCCTCATGAACAGGCAAATGTTTGAGAATTCCTTCTATAACCAATTGCATCATCTGCACAATCTGGTCAACAACACCCAAATCACTTTTTACAGGAATTGCCGGTCTCCCTATCTGAAAACCGGACATGAAGGGTTCTCCCATCTGTTCGACGTCGTTCAGTCCGTCGGCCTGAAGCTGCAAAACTGTAAAAAGCGTTCCCTCTCCGAGGAAAATACCATCCGCCAGGCGGATGCCTCCATTTCCCCGTTTTTAAGATCGTTCTTTTCTTTCGCCCACATGCTCTTTGGAAATGCGAATTTTTCCGGCGAAGAAAGAGAACACTACGTTTCCCTGTTATCCGACAGCCTTTCCTTCAAAGAGGCTTATATCCTGGGAATATACGGACGGACCTACCAATTCAATTACGCGGAAAAAAAGATCAACGAAGTTTTAACGTACATGAACCGGCGCCGCCTGTGGCAAAAGGACGTCATTCAGGATGTCTTTGGCTCCCAAAGCATTTTCTCCATATTCAAAGCCGTCGTCAACCGGGACAACAAGGACCTCCCGGAAGAATAGACGGCCATTCGCATCCAGCTGAAACGCGACCCGCCCTTCCCAAATTCTTTTTCCATGGAAATGCCATTTTCACCATCCGGAGCCCTCATCAAGCATCCTTTCGCCGGCCTGCTGCTGGGGGAAGGACCGTTCCGGGAATCGGCCGTTCCTCCCGAATCCGGAGCCGCCTTTTACGTCAATACGTTCAGGCTGGACGATCCCCTGCCCTGGAAGATTCCCGCTGCCTTGCATTCCCTTCCCGAGCCGGAGGACGGACTGCCCCCCGCTCCGGAAATCCGCTGGGAGGCCCCGTCCCCGGACGCCTATGCTCAGGTGTTCACGGAAATAATGGGGCAGATCGCCTCCGGCCGCCTGGTCAAGAGCGTCCCGGCCACACCCCAGTTCGGGGAGCTTCAGCCGCCGCACGTTCCGCGGGAACTCATCCGCAGGGCCTTCGGAAGCTCCCCCTCCCATTATCCCTATGCCTGGTGGACGGAGAAGGAAGGCTTCTGCGGAGCGTCTCCGGAAACCCTGTTCCACCAGCAGGGCCGCCGCCTCACCACAATGGCCCTGGCCGGAACGGCGCGGCCGGAGGATGAAGGCGTATTCATCAACGACGACAAGGAAATCCGGGAGCATGAAATCGTGGCCGGGAGCATCCTCTCCCGCCTGTCCCCCTGCGGCAGCGTCAGCCGCACGCCCCGCCGGGTGCTGAATCTCGGCACGCTGATCCACTTCGTCACCTACCTGACGCTGGAGGCGGACCGCCCCCTGCCGCCCGACCACTGGATTCGCCTGCTGCATCCCACGCCCGCGCTGGGTTCCCAGCCACGCACGGAGGAGACGCTCGCCCAGCTGGACGACTGGCGTTCCCGCCTGCGCTGCCCTCCCCATTTCGGCGCGCCCTTCGGCCTGCTGCTGGACGGGGATTTTTTCTGCCTGGTAGGCATCCGCTCCATGTACTGGCAGGGCCGCAGGCTGGCCCTGTGCACGGGAGGGGGCGTGGTGGCTTCCTCCACCCTCACGCACGAATGGCGGGAACTGAAGCTGAAAAGGGAGACGGTCAGGCACAGCTTCCACCTGCCTTGATTTCTGTTCCCTCCTTCCCGTTTATGCGGAAAACAGGTTTTCCCGGTCCCAAGTGACGGAAAGGCGGTCAAATTTGCCCTCCACGGGAATTCTCCATACCCTGCCGTCCCTCCTGACGGAACCGCAGGGAATGCCGTCCATGGCCGCCGCGACGGAAACCGCATCCGACAGGCCGTGCAGCACCACTTCCGCGGATTCATGGAAGGCGCAGGGGTCTCCCCTACAGGTCCATGACAATTCCAGGGAGGAAGGGCCGCCCCGGAAAAGGAATTCGTGCTCGGCGCATTCCCCGTGCCTGTAGCCGTAACCGTCTCCCGCATCCTCATACAACCGGGATTCCACTTCCCCGGACGGGGCCCACCAGACATCGAGCGACAGCGGAGGCCGCGGGATTTCCCCAACATACTGCTGGACGGGCCAGCGCGGCACCACCGCCCCGCCGCGGACATACACGGGCAGGAAGTCCAGCGGGCACTTCACCCACACGTCCCTCCCGGTTTCCCTCATCAGGCTGTCGTCATGGTAGGAATACCAGACGCCCTCCGGAATGTAGAGAAAACGGCCCCCTTCCTGCGGTTCATGAATGGGGATGACGTACAGATGGTCCCCGAAGAAGAATTCCGCGCCGCGCCAGTAGGTGTCCATGTTCTCGAAACACTGGAGCGCCAGGGAGCGCAGCACGGGCATGCCCGTTTCCGCATAACGGTGGAACTGGGTATAAATATAGGGAAGGAGGCGGTAGCGCCCTTCTATGGCGGCTTTCACGTATCCGGCCGCTTCCAGCCCGAACATCCAGGGTTCCTGGCCGCCGAATTCCCCGGAGGAATGGTTGCGGAACAGGCCGTGGAAGGCGGCCATCTGCATCCAGCGGCAGAACAGTTCCGGCGTGGGGTGGCCCAGAAAGCCCCCCGCGTCCGACCCGGCAAAGGAGATGCCGGAGGCGGCAAGGCGCTGGCACTGGAAGTTGGCCAGCTTCAAATGCTCCCAGTTGGAGCGGTTGTCCCCGGTCCAGGTGGCGGAAAAACGCTGCAATCCCGCAAATCCGGACCGGGAGAGCAGGAAGGGCCTTCTGCCGGGGGCATGGCGCTTCATCGCCTCCCGGGAGGCTTCCGCCATACACTGACCGTAAATATTGTGGGCTTTTTCATGGGAACAGGGCATGCCGTCGTACTCGTGCCGGGTATCCATCGGGAACGTGCGGTCCGGGAAAACGACCGGCTCGTTCATGTCGTTCCACAGGCCGCAGACGCCGATTTCCTCAATGTCCTTCCTGTACAGTTCCGCCCACCAGTCCCGTACGGCGGGGGAGGTGAAGTCCGGAAAGTTGCACAGCCCCGGCCAGACTTCCTCCGACAGCAGGTTGCCCTCCGAACGGCGGCAGAAATAGTTGCGTTCCATGCCCTCCCTCCACACCGGGTGTTCCGGGTTGATCCTGACGCCGGGGTTCACGATCAGCACCGTCTTGATTCCCTGCTCCTTCAGCGTGCCGACCATGCCCGCGGGATGCGGAAAATTCTGCAAATCCCACGTGAACCCCTCCTTGTTCCTCATGTAGTGCTGGTCCAGGTGTACGGCGTCGCAGGGGATGCCCAGGTCCCGGAAGCGCTCCACCAGGTTGAACACGGCCTTGTCCGGGTAATAGCTCCATTTGGACTGGTGGTAGCCCAGGGCCCACAGGGGCGGCAATTCCGGCGTGCCGGTAAGGCGCGTGTAAGCGGCCACAATGTCCAGGGGACGGCGGTCGTAGATGAAGTAATAATTCATCAGGCCGCCGAAGGAGCCGAAGGAAAGAACCGTTTCATCCGTCGCGCCGAAGTCAAAGTAGGAGCGGCACGTATTGTCAAACAGCAGCCCGTAGGCCCTCCCTTCCCTGAGGCTGAGAAAAAAGGGGATGCTTTTGTACAGGGGATCGGATTCCTCGTGAAAATCGTAATGGTCCGCTCCCCACATGGAGAAATACTTGCCCCTCAGGTTCAGGGCGCAGGGCTTGTCCCCCAGGCCGAAGAAGTGTTCCGTGTCCTGAAGATGTTTCCGGATCCATACGCGGCAATCCCCCGTCCAGTCCTTGGATTCCCGGCCGAATCCGCTTTCATCCGTGAGCAGCGGCTCGTCCGTGACAATATCGTAAAAATCCACTTTCTGCTCTTCCGTCCGGACGCGAATCCGCAGCAGGCGCGTTTCAATGACATGAATTCCCGGTTCGTCATATTCCCGGATTTCTGCGCCTGGCGCCACGTATTCCGGACTGACGGCGTAACTCGGCTCATCTTCAGCCACCGCGCCGGGAAAATAAGCCACCCTGACGAGACCCTCTTCCGCAATCCACACGCTGAGAGTTATTTTGGAAATGACGTTTCCATACTCCCGCCTGATCACAGGGCCGCGGACAAGGGGCAGTTTCCGTTTTTCAGTGTTGTGGAAGGCGGCGCACATGGGAGCAAAAGAAGGGAAAATAAGGAAACGCTCTGCCCATGCTAATCAATTCCATGACGAACGCAAGATTGAACTAAACCACCATTTTTCTTTTCATTAATAGAACAAAATTACTAATTATTACTCTAGACCGGACATGAAAAATTTGATTTTATGGTTGTGGTGTATAACACGCCGTACCACTGCATTCTTCCCGACACCGACAACCCACATCAACCAATGAGTAATATCAAAGTTCTTACATTAGGGTGGGAGTTTCCACCACTGGTTAACGGAGGTCTGGGCATCGCCTGCCTGGGTCTTTCCAAAGCACTGGCAAAAAAGGTGGATTTAAGGGTGATCGTTCCCAAGGCCGATCCTTCCGTCCACACGGACGGATTCCAGCTCACGGGTCTCAACAACGTCTCTTTCCGGGAAGTGGAGCAGGTGGACCGCAAGTACTCCTATGAAAGCTTTGCCATGGTGGAGCACGCCCCCATTGAACTGGACCCCTACACCACGGTGGAAGGAGAGACCGGCATGATCCAGTTCACGCAGGAAGGGCGCATTTCCTTCTCCAGAACCCACGAGGCGGACCTACAGCTTTTCAAAAACAAGGAAGACCTCTATGCCGGGGACCTGGCGCTGAAGGTCATTCAATTTTCCAAGATCGCGGCCAAAATCGCCATGCAGCAGGACTTCGACGTCATCCACGCCCACGACTGGATGACCTACCTGGCCGGGGTAGAAGTGAAGAAGGCCACGGGCAAGCCCCTGGTGGTGCACCTGCACGCCTCCCAGTTCGACCGCGCCGGAGCGGATGCCCGCGGCTGGATTTACGACATTGAAAAATTCGGCATGGAACAGGCGGACGCCGTCATTCCGGTCAGCAAGTACACGGGCACCATCGTCAGCGGCCATTACGCCATTGACCCGCACAAAATCTTTCCCATCCACAACGGGGCGGACCCGGTCAAGGTCTTCAAGGGCAAGAAGAAATTCCCGGAAAAGCTCGTGCTTTTCCTGGGACGCCTCACCGCCCAGAAGGGCCCCGGCTTCTTCCTCCAAATCGCCGCCAAGGTGCTGGAGCAAACGGACGACGTGCGCTTTGTCATGGCCGGGACGGGGGAAAAACTGCGCCAGTTGATCGAATCCGGCGCTTTCAAGGGCGTGGGGGACAAATTCCACTTCACCGGTTTCCTGAACAAGGACAAGGTGAACGACCTGCTCTCCATCACGGACATCTACTGCATGCCCTCCGTATCGGAACCCTTCGGCCTCTCCGCGCTGGAAGCGGCCCAGTTCAACATTCCCGCGGTCATCTCCAAGCAGTCCGGCGTGGCGGAAGTCATGAAAGGCGCGCTGAAGGCGGACTTCTGGGACGTCAACAAGATGGCGGAACACATCGTGAACCTCTGCACGGACGAAGAGCTGTACCGCAAGGTGGTGGAACAAAGCACGGAGGACATCAAGGCCTCCACCTGGGATTCCGCCGCGGACAAGGTCATCAGGGTTTATGAACATGTGCTGAACCGCTAACCGGCAGAAAACATACCATCCGCATCCACCAATCATCCAGCCCTCCTCCGTCCATGAGCAACATATCCCTCACCTTCGTAGCGCACCAGCCCAACCGCCTGATTCATTACGATTTCTTCAAGATAGGCGAACACGCCTTTTATGAAGACGACGACCTGAACGCACGCGTCTTGAGCACTGTTGCGGAACGCTGCTACTTCCCGGCCAACAGGCTGATGAAGCAGCTGATCGAAATGACGGAGGGAAAATTCCGCTTCGGCCTGGCGCTCAGCGGCGTCATTCTGGAACAGGCCCTGTACCACAGGCCGGACCTCATCGCCTCCTTCAAGGAACTGGCGGAAACCGGATGCGTGGACTTCCTGATCATGCCCTACTACAACTCCCTGGCCTCCGTGTATTCCCCTCAGGAATTCGCGGAACAGATCGAGGAGCACAGGGTATTGATCAAAAAACTTTTCCATCAGGAATCCGACGTGCTGATGAATACCGGCATGCTGTACTCCAACGCCATTGCCGCCCAGGCGGAAACGCTCGGCTTCAAGGGCATCATGGCGGACGGCAATCCGGCCATGCTCAAGGGATTCCAAAGCAATGAAGTGTTCCTGGCCCCGTGGGTGTACACCACCACCACCATCTTCCGCAACCGGGAACTGTCCAATGACCTGGCCGTGATGCGCACCAATCCGGAATGGCCCGAATACCCCCTTTCCCCGACCACGTTCGCGGACTGGCTCACGCACCAGCAGGGCAGCGTCACGACGCTCTCCATGGACTATGAAACCCTTGGCGAACGCCAGTCGGACGCCACAGGCGTTTTCGAATTCTGGCGCACCATGATCATTTCCTGCCTGGATGCCGGCAACCGTTTCATGACCCCGTCCGAGGTCGTGCGGGAAATCAAGCCCCTCTCCGTCTGCGAATGCACGCAGGAGATGACCTGCTCCACCTTCGGCACCATGTCCCATTGGAACGGAAACGTCATGCAGGACGAAGCCATCCGCAAAATCTACCGCCTGGAAAAGCCCGTGAAAGCCGCCAATGACGAGGACCTCACGCACGTCTGGCGGAAGCTTCAGAGCGCGGACCACTTCCATTACATGGAAAAGGAAAACTCCTTTACCCCGTACGCTTCCGCCTTCGACGCGTACATTTATTACATGAACGCTCTGGCGGACCTCCAGATCCGCGTCAAGCGGGAATCGCCGAAAGCCGCCGCCGTCTGACATGCTTCATCAGGCATTCCGGAGTGCCGCACGTCTCTGCGGCAGCTTCTGGAATATTTCCGGGCCGCGAGGAAGGCGTTATTTCCTTTTAACAATTTCACGCATCTGCGCCTGCCCATGTTTCCCATGGCCGGCAAGGGCCTGCGATATTCCCGGAAAACAGCTTTAAACCATTTTCCCGCTGGACCATGGTAGTTCCCGCATCCGGACAACGGACGGCAGTCCGGCAAATGCGATTTCCTTTTTTCAGGAATAAACCCTGCCGGAGCGGCTATCACGGCACGCGGGAACGGGATGAATGAATGCCTGCGTCCGGCCTTCTCTCCATTTTTATTGACTCCACTTGGAGTCCGTATTAAAAATATTTAACAATAAAGTTAAATGTAAAATGAATAATCCAGCTTCCCTGCAACATACGCTCAGGGCCCTGGCTGACCCCACGCGCCGTGAAATTCTGGAAATACTTAAAAACGGCGCCATGCCTGCCGGAGAAATTGCGGAACATTTCAGCATCACCGGAGCCGCCATCTCCCGCCACCTGTCCGTTCTGAAAGAAGCCGATCTTGTCCGCGACCACAGAGACGGCAAATTCATTTTTTACGATGTCAACCTGAGCGTCCTCCAGGAAATACTGGTCTGGATAGGCAATTTCAAGGCGGCCCGCGAAACATCCTCCGGCAAACGGGACAAAATCATCGGAACGCAGCCCAACCATTAAACGCCATGCAGCCATCCCCGCACCCAGCTCCATCTTCCCCGTCCTGGTGGACCGGGCCGATTTTCAGCGAACTTGCCATCGCCCTGTTTCCCGTGTTGACTTACTATGCCGCCGTATCGTCACGGCTGCCCGCCCGCGTCGCCGTGCATTTCAATGAGTACGGCATTCCCACCCGTTTTGCGGATAAGGACAGCATGGACGCCCTCCTGGGATTCATTGGCCTGGGAATCCTGGGTTTCCTTATCGGGAAGGTTCTCCGGCTGATCATCCTTCTGCTCATTCATTTCAGCAGGAATGAAAACAACAGGAGAATTGGTGCGAAGATGGCCACATACGTGGAATTCTTCCTGGTCGTCCTGTTTTCCTATCTTTGCCTGGCCATTCAAAAGACAAGCCTGACCAATACGGTCAGTCTGGGAGACACGGCCAAAGTCATCTTCATAGGCATGAACATATTCCTCCTGCTCATGGTCAACGTTTGTCCCAAGATAGCGCCCAACAAATGGTTGGGAATACGCACCCCTTACGCCTTCAGCAGTGATGAAGCATGGGTAAGGGTTCAACGCCTTGGCGGCAGGTTCCTGTTCTGCGGAAGCCTGTTCAACATCCTTGTGACGCTCTTCCTTCCCGGTTCCTTTCCTGTAATCTTCATGTTTAACATGGCCTCCCTCCTGCTCCAGGCATTGGTCATATTTCTCTGGAAGCCCCACAGGAACAGGACTGAAATTCCACCTTCGTCCGGCAGCGGCGCCTGTTGATGACCGTCCCGGGCGTTTTCTTCTGAAAAACATTGGCTGGGGAAAAATCCAAGGAAAGGGAGACGGTCGGCAGGGAATGCTTCTCATGGACAGATGAAATATGACACTCCCCATATTCTCCATGCGCCTCAACGGTCAAACGGCAGACCCGGCATGACCGGAAACCTGGAAGGAGGAAAATACCCTCCCTTCCCCGCACTGCGGGAAGCCATGCCGGGTGTGATGAGTAATGGGAGCGTCCCGCTCCCACGAGGAAATCATCACTCTGTTTGGCGAAAAAGGAATCAAGACCTCCTGTGCGCCCCGGTATTAACTCCCTGAGCTGATGCGGAGTAAAACAAGGATCATGGAAAAGGATTCAGGAACGTGCAGAAAGAAGCTCAGTCCCGCCCCCCACACGCCCTTACACCTCAGGATGCAAAATGCTGGCCGGCCCTGCGCCGTGTCGCGGCATTTCAAGAGTGATTTGACCTGACGCCGGGGCTTTTTCCAAGCAGACGGTCCAATCCCGGTCCGGGAAACCGTCAATACCCGATTGCCAGGCGCTTCAATTTATTGCGCAGAGTGATTTTCTGGGCGGAAGAAACGCGTTCCACGAACAGGATGCCGTTCAAATGGTCGCATTCATGCTGAAGGCAGCGGGCGAGAAGGCCGTTGCAGTCTATCGTCACCCGTTTGCCGTCCAGCAGCGTCAGAGTAGCCCTGACGAAGTCCGGGCGCACGACGGAGGCGCGTATCTTCAGCACGCTCAGGCAGCCTTCATGGCAGGGATGCATGGGGCCGTAGGGCTCCAGCACCGGATTGATAAACTTCAGCGGCATGATGTCGGACAGCTGTTTGTCCTCCCCGTCCACTTTCAGCCAGGTGACGGATTCCTCCTCCGCCGGGATGTCGATCACGACGAGCTGCACGGGCACGTTCACCTGCGGGGCGGCAAGGCCGACTCCCTCGGCGGCGTACATCGTCTCCAGCATGTTGTTCGCCAAGTCTTTCAAACTGGCGTCAAGATGTTCCACGGGGCGGCATTTTTCTTTCAATACCGGATTTCCATACTGTACGATTTCCAACAACATGCGGGAGGGTGTTCTTTCTGGAGGATTTATGGTGCGGGGGATTTGCTGATTTCTATTCTGGCAGGAACTTCCCCGGCGTCAATACCCACAGACGTCAGCGCGTCCCAAATGCCTACGATGACGCCGAAGGCCGCCTTTTTGTCCACGTCAAGCTGAAGCTTGATGTCCGGATTTTCCTTTTTCAGCCTCTCCAGGGCGGCCGGCAGTTCGTCGATTTCCACCAGGTACCCGTTCAGGGAGATGGAGGATTCCTCCGTCACGGCCAGCACGGCGCGCTGTTCCGTGGAGGGGGCGCCTTCAATGAATTCCGCTCCCGGTACGTCTATCTTCAACAGGGTCTGGGGCTTTTTCCACTGGGTATGGACGATGAAGAAGATGAGCAGGATGGTGAGGATGTCGATCATGGGGACGATGGGCACCCCCATGGTTCTTCCTTTTTTACGGTAAAACTGCATGGCCGGATCAGCGTTGGGAATGATAGCGGAAGGAAATCAGCTCCGTGAGCAGCACCTCCATGAACGCGGAAATGCGCTCCAGCTTGCGGGAATAATAGACATGGGCGATGACGGCGGGCGTGGCGATGGCCAGACCGGCGATCGTGGTGTTCAGCGCCTGGGCGATGCCCTGGGCGATCTGGCCGTGACTTTCATCCATTCCGAAGACGCTGAATATTTCAACCAGCCCGCTGGCCGTACCCAGAATGCCGAACATCGGCGCAATCATCACGATCATGTCCAGCAGGGGCAGACCAGCCTGAAGCGTGACGAATTCCTCCCGCGCCTTGACCTGGATCATTTCCTTCATGGACGCTTCATCCTCCATGCGGGAATTCAGGGTTTCCAGGACCAGCCTGCCCAGCACGGAACGGGAGGCGAGCGCCCGTTCTTCCAGTTCCCTGCGGTCCAGGCCTCCCTGCATGTACTGTTCCACGGCGCGCACCAGCCTGTCCGGGGCGATTCCCCGCCGCCTCATGTTGAACATGCGGTAAATGATGGCGGCAATGAGCAGGATGGAACAGGCCGCAAGCGGGTACATGAAGATGCCGCCGGCCTGGAAGAAGGTGATGCAGTCCTTGATGAAATTCATGATGGTATGTCAATGGATGGTGGTTATGGAATAACTGTGTTGGTTGGTTTTAGAAGTTGAAGTCAAAGTACATTTCCAGCGTCTCTCCCACGAGTTCGTTCCTCACTTCCGGCGGCATCGCGGGAAGCTTGGCGAGCTTGATGGCAAGGAAGGTAAAGGATTTCTGCACCTCGCTGGCCCCCACGCGGGAGGTCTGCCTCATGGAAGTGACGTTCCCGTTTTTGGCTATCAGAATGCGGATGCGGACGGTTCCCGCGACGATCAGGTCACGGTTCAGATCACATTGGCGGTACCACTGTTCACCGATGGCGCGGTAAACGATCATCTGGTACCTGCCCAGGGGAGTGGCTTCCACATCCAGGGTGGGACGGCGGCCAAAGCTGAATTTGCCCGTCAGCTTGGTCTTCCGTTCATGCGTCTTGAAACCGGGCTGGTTTTCCGCATTGAACATGGGATCGTACAGGGGCTGCTTCTGCGGAGGCCGCGCATTGGGGGGCAGCTGAAGGTCCGGAAGATCGAGGGGGGACCGGTCCGCGCCCCTGGCGATGCTTTTTGCCAGTTCCTTCAGGGCGTCCGGTTCTTCCGGCCTGCCGGGCCGGGGCAGCGTGACCGCATGGGGAAGCTGCATGACATGTTCCCGCGCAGGCGTCCTGTCCTGCCGGGCAAGGCCTTCTTCCCCGGCGGCGGAGGGGGAGCCGGTGGCATTGGGGGAAAGATTCGGTGCGTCCGGATGGCCCGGCGGAGGGGAGGACGGGTCCAGCGGCTGGAAGGGCATGCTGGCGGAAGCCCCCGGATCCGCGTCCTTATTCCCGTCGCGCTCATGGCTCATGTCGCCGTCCTGCCTTTCCTGGTCAAACAGGACGATTTCCCCGTTTTCCCGCTCTTCACCGTCCTGGGCGGGCATGTCCCTGCTGCTGTCCGGGTCCTTGCGGCCGCCTTCCCGGCGCGTATTGCGGTTGCTCTGGAACCGGGGAGTTTCCGGTCGGGTGGCGCTCTCCTGTTCCTCACTGGTTTTCACCACGGAAGGCAGCCGTTCCTGCGAAGCCTGCCTATTGCCCTCCTTCTCCGGCTCCACCTTCCTCACCATGCGGGCCGTCACCACCACCTGGCGGCGCGCCTCCGCCGGCCGGGGAGAGGACAGCCATTCCTCCGGCACCAGATAAGTGCCCGCCAGCAAAAACAAATGGGCCAAAACGGACAGCAAAAGACACGCGCCCCAGGAAACCCGGAACAGCCTGCCTTGCCGCCGTTGATTGAAACTCATGGGGGTAACCATTCCACGGTTCGGTGATGAATGCAATGGAGAAAGCAGACATGTTTGCAAACGATTCCGCAATTTAGTATTGCACAAGCCTGCGCGCGAAGACATAATTGTCAGCGATTATTCACACGGCCGCCTATACCGCACAGAAGGCGTCTCCTTATCATACTTAACACCTCCATTACATGGCCAATCTCAACAAAGTATTTTTAATGGGCAACCTCACTGCCGATCCCGAACTGCGCTACACGCCCAAGGGCACGGCCGTCACGGACATCCGCCTTGCCATCAACCGCTATTACGCCGGAGACAACAGCGAACGCCAGGAAGAAACCACCTTCGTGGACGTCACCCTCTGGAACCGCCAAGCGGAAGTGGCCGGCAACTACCTCAGCAAGGGGCGCGGCGTCTTTGTGGAAGGGCGTCTTCAACTGGATTCCTGGGAAGACAAGGCATCCGGCCAGAAGCGCACCAAGCTGCGCGTGATCGGAGAAAACATCCAGCTCTTCCCCCGCGGCGGCGATTCCTCCGACATGGGCGGCGCCCCCCGCCAGCAGTCCGCTCCCCGTTCCAACAACTACGGGCAATCCCAGGCCCCTCAGAACTACAATCCTCCCCCCATGCCTTCCAACCAGCAGCAATCCAACGACTTTGGAGACATGGACGACGAGATTCCATTCTAAAGCCCCAGGAATCCATTGATAGCTTTCCCAAGCCGCCTTTCCTCCGGGACAGGCGGCTTTTTCATGGCCAGGACGAATTTGCCAATAAACAAGAGATATGGGGAATACTCCCCTTTCCTTTTCTTTTTTCCAAGATAAGCGGTTTCTCTCCCGGAAGCTTCATCAGATTAAAAGTACCTCTTCACGGGATTAAACATTCCCCACCTTCCCAAAGGAATGGGCCGCACAACAAAAACAGGCCGCATTTTCCCGTATTCGGAATATTGATTTTCCGCTGCCGTATTCAATAAACAGGTCCGGAATACTTAAAAAACGGCCTCTGCATCTATGAAAAAACCGTTTTCCTGCAATGGAACGGGAGGAATATTTTATTCACACCGCCTGAAAAACAGGCAACCGCCTGCCAAGTGAATTTACACTTTTTCTCCTGCTTGTTTTTTCTCAATTATTAAACATGCATCCATTCTCGATTGACGACCGTTCCGAAATTTCGTTAAGTCAGGCCTGCCATGATGAAAATTTCCACCAGGGGACGTTATGCCTTGCGCCTGATGATCGATCTTGCGCAGCATCAGAACAAGGAATACATATCTCTCAAGGAAATCTCCATCCGCCAGGACATCACGGTCCGTTATCTGGAACAAATCATCGCCATCCTGCTGAAAGCGGGTTTTGTGCAAAGCTCCCGGGGAAAATCCGGCGGCTACCGCCTGACCAGGCATCCCCGTGAATACACCACGGAAGCTATCCTCAAATTGACGGAAGGTTCCATGCTGCCCATTTCCTGCGTAACCACGGAGAGCAATCCGTGCCCCCGCGCAACAAAGTGCACCACCCTGCCTTTCTGGCAGGGCCTGCAGGAAGTCATTGAAGACTATCTGAGAAACGTCACGCTGGAAGATCTGGCCATCCAGCAGAAGGAGGCCGGATGCGACTACGGAGCCGGCATTTGACCCCTCCGGTACGGCCGGAATACCTTGCCCGCCTTTTTCCCTTTCTGGCCCTCATGCCCCACTTTTTTCAGCCGGTACTTGACATGGGTCCCTTCTTTCACTATCTATTTCCTAGTTTTCCGATAGGAATATAAAAACATGAGCAGAAAATATCGATTTGAAACACGCCAGCTCCACGTGGGCCAGGAGAATCCCGACCCGGTTACGGACGCCCGCGCCGTTCCGATTTACGCAACCACTTCCTACGTCTTCAAGGACTCCGCGCAGGCCGCCGGACGTTTTGCCCTGGCGGAGCCGGGCAATATTTACAACCGCCTGATGAACCCCACGGCGGACGTTTTTGAAAAACGCATCGCCGCGCTGGAAGGCGGAGCCGCCGCGCTGGCCGTAGCCACCGGGGCCGCCGCCATCACCTACGCCATCCAGAACATCGCCCGCGCCGGGGACCACATCGTTTCCGCGGCCACCGTGTACGGAGGCACGTACAACCTGTTTGCCAACACGCTCGCGGAAAGCGGGATTGAAACCACCTTCGTGGACGCCGGGGACGTGAACAATTTCTCCAAGGCCATCCGGGAAAACACCAAGGCCCTGTACGTGGAGAGCCTGGGCAACCCGAACTGCGATATTGCGGACATGGAAGCCCTGGCGGAAATCGCCCATGCCCACGGCATTCCCCTCATTGTGGACAGCACCTTCGCTACGCCTTTCCTGTTCCGTCCGCTGGAACACGGCGCGGACATCGTGGTGCATTCCGCCACCAAATTCATCGGCGGCCACGGTACGGTAATGGGCGGCGTGATTGTGGACGGAGGCAGGTTCGACTGGACGCAGAACGACAAATTCCCCGGCCTTTCCAAGCCCAACGCCAACTACCACGGCGCCGTGTTTTCCGAGGTGTGCGGCAATCTGGCCTACATCGTCAAAATCCGCGCCACCCTCCTGCGGGACACGGGAGCGACGATCAGCCCGTTCAACTCCTTCCTGCTTCTCCAGGGGCTGGAAACCCTTTCCCTCCGGGTGGAGCGCCATGTCCAGAACGCCCTGCGCGTGGTGGAATACCTGGCCGCCCATCCCCAGGTGCGGAAGGTGAACCACCCCTCCCTGCCGGAACACCCCAACCACGGTCTTTACCGGAAATATTACCCGAATGGCGGGGGCTCCATTTTCACCTTCGAGGTGAAAGGTGGCGCGGAAAAGGCTCGCAAGTTCTGCGAAAGCCTGGAACTATTCTCCCTGCTCGCCAACGTGGCGGACGTCAAGTCCCTGGTGATCCACCCGGCTTCCACCACCCATTCCCAGATGACGGAGGAAGAACTGAAGGCGGGAGGCATCACGCCCTCCACGGTGCGGCTTTCGATAGGCACGGAACACATAGACGACATTATCGAGGACCTGGAGCACGGTTTCCGCGCCATTCTCTAACGATTTGCCGTCAAAAACGCTCATTTTCTTACAAGCCATGAAAATTTACCGGAACATTACGGAACTGGTCGGCAGGACACCCCTGCTGGAACTGGCCAACTACGACCGCAGGCACGGCCTGGACGCCGTCATCCTGGCCAAGCTGGAAGCCTTCAACCCCGCAGGCAGCGTGAAAGACCGCATTGCCCTGGCGATGATTGACGCGGCGGAAGCCTCCGGCCGGCTGACGCCGGACTCCGTCATCATTGAACCCACCAGCGGCAACACGGGCATCGGCCTGGCGGCCGTGGCTACCTCCCGCGGGTACCGGATCATCCTGACGATGCCGGAAACCATGAGCGTGGAGCGCCGCAACCTGCTGAAAGCCTACGGCGCGGAACTGGTGCTGACGGACGGGACAAAGGGCATGCAGGGAGCCATTGCGAAGGCGGAGGAACTTGCCGCCGAACTGCCGAACAGCTTCATTCCCGGCCAATTCGTGAACCAGGCCAATCCGGAAGCCCACTTCCGCACCACCGGACCGGAAATCTGGGACGATACGGACGGCAGGGTGGACATCTTCGTAGCGGGTGTGGGAACGGGGGGAACCGTTACAGGCGTGGGCAGGTACCTCAAATCCCGCAATCCCGGAGTCAAGGTCGTGGCCGTGGAGCCGTCGGCCTCGCCCGTCCTCACCGAAGGCACGGCCGGACCGCACAAAATCCAGGGGATTGGCGCGGGATTCGTGCCGGAAACCCTGGACACCTCCATTTACGACGAAGTAATCACCGTCACCAATGAAGACGCATTCGCCACGGGCAAGGAACTGGCCCGCACGGAAGGCGTGCTGGCGGGGATTTCCTCCGGGGCGGCTCTGTGGGCGGCCACGCAGCTGGCGAAAAGGCTGGAAAACGCGGGCAAGACCATCGTCGTTCTTCTGCCGGACACGGGCGACCGCTACCTGTCCACCCCCCTCTTTGCAGATTAATCCGCCTGCCGGCATACCTTCATGAAATCATTCAACCTCCACCTCTACCTGGTCACTGACGAAGCGGCCAAATGTCGCCACAGCCTGCTGGAAACCGTCCGGAAGGCCGTGGACGGCGGCGTCACCATCGTGCAATACCGCTCCACCAATCCGGACGCGGGCACCTGCTACCGGGAAGCCCTGCCCATCCGGGACTTCCTGGCGGCGCGCGGAATCCCCTTCATTGTCAACAACCGCATTGACCTGGCGCTGGCCCTGGATGCGGACGGCGTCCACATCGGCCAGCGGGACCTTCCCGTACCCTCCGTGCGCGCCATGATCGGCCCGGACAAAATCCTGGGGCTGTCCGTCTCCAACATGGACCAGCTCCGCGCCGTGGACGCCTCCCTAGTGGACTACCTGGGGATGGGGCCCGTTTTCCCGACCATTTCCAAACTCAACGCCCCGCCCGTGCTGGGCGTGGAAGGCTTCGCCGCCCTGGCCTCCCGGTCCCCCCTGCCCGTCGTCGCCATCGGCGGCCTGGATGCGGAACGCGCGCGCCAGGTGCGGGCCACAGGAACGGCCGCAGGAATTGCCGCAGTCTCCGCCATTTGCGGAGCGGAGGACCCGGAAGCCGCCGCACGGGCGCTGGCCTGACTGTCCCCCTTCCCGGAAACGCCGGGCAACAAAACCATTCTTTCAAACGCCATGCCTTCATCATCCGGCCTTGTCAGCGCCGTCTCCTCAGATTTGGAAAAAATCAGGGAGGCGGCCCCGCTGGTTCTCTCCCTGACCAACTCCGTCGTACAGCCCCTGACGGCCAACCTCCTGCTGGCCGCGGGAGCCGTTCCCGCCATGCTCAACGACGCGGAGGAAACAGTGGAAATGCTGCGCGGCGGAACAGGCGCCCTGCTGGTCAATCTGGGCACTGTTACGCACGAACAAGGCGCCGTCATGCAGACGGCCGTGCAGGAAGCCAACCGGCTGAACATCCCCTGGGTTCTGGACCCGGTGGCCGTGGGGGCGCTCTCTCTCCGCACGCGGCTGGCACGGCAGCTGAAGGAACAAACGCCCCGCATCATCCGCGGGAACGCCTCGGAAATCATGGCCCTGGCCGGCTACTCCTCCGTCACGAAAGGACCGGAAAGCACCAGTTCCAGCGCGGACGCCCTGCAGGCGGCTAGGGAACTGGCCCTGCACACGGGAGCGGCCGTTCTCGTCACGGGCCGCACGGACTATTCCACGGACGGCCACCAGGTGGTTTCCACGGAAAACGGGCATCCCATGATGTCCCGCGTTACGGGCGTGGGCTGCTCCATGGGCGCGCTGACCGCCGCCTGTGCCGCCGTCTCCCCCTCCCCGCTTCAGGCGGCCGTTTCCACCGCCGTCCTGATGGGAATCGCCGGGGAAATGGCCTTTGAACAAAGCCCGGCTCCCGGCTCTTTTGCCGTCTCCCTGCTGGACTGCCTTTATTCCCTTTCCCCGGAAGACGTAGCCCGCAGGGCGCGCATCCTTTCCCTTTAGGAGCACTTTCCCTCCCTCGGGACGGGAAGAAAAACAAAGCGCCGCACCCCTCCCGGAATGCGGCGTTTGCAATTTACGGTCTTTTACCTGTTCCGCGGAACGGAGCGACGCAGGAACGCCGCTCCCGCGGCGGCCAGCATCAGCACCGCGGCGGAAGGTTCCGGAACCGGCAGCGGCGCCGTAGCCGTAAACGCCGCAGTCAACGCGGAAGATACTTCCGGCGCGGCATTCGGCGTCCAGACCATGTTCATATCTTTGGAGTCTTCACTCTTTTGCAGGCTCCACTCACCGTAGGCCGAGTAATCCCCGGCGGCGGACGTATCCAGCGTGAAATTGCCCGTCAGCGTGGCGTTGTCTCCGCCGTCGATGAAATTCAGGATGTGCGATGTATTCCAGAAATCGGTGGAATAGTCGATGGTCAGGGCGGCCAGCTTCAGCATGGCTCCCGCGTCAATCCGGAAGACGCCGGACCGGAGCATCAGGCTGTTGCATGCCAGTTCGTCCCCGGCGGAACCGCCTATGGACAAGGTCAATTCAAAGATGGAACCGGATTCCATGGTCGTATTCCCGGTCAGGGTGGCGGAACCGGTCAGGACGCCGCCATTCTTCACCAGAATATTATTCCCCAAACTGATTCCGGGGGCATCGGCGCCGGTGCCCCCCAGAACGAGGCAGCCGTCGGAATCGACCATTGCCTGTCCCGTTCCAAGAGCCTGGCTGGAAGCGGCGACCAGCGTTCCCAGCTCCACCGTGGTACCCCCGGAATAGGTATTTTTGCCGGAAAGAACCATGATCCCGTTGCCTGTCTTGGTGAGTGCTCCTTTCACTCCGGAAGAGTTGACGATGTTGGCGGAGACGTTCAAATCGGACACCGCCGTCCCCCGCGCCACTCTGAAGATGGAGGGATAGGAATCCTTCAGTTGCACGTTGATATTCCTGATTTCCGATGCTTTATCCGCCGCCTTTACCTCAATGCTCGTGCCCATTGCAATGTCCATGCGGCCTCCGGCAACGCCATCCACAACACCCCCGGTCAGGTTGAACGTCATATATTTGCAAACCTGGTTGTTCTTGTCTCCAAAGTACAAGGTGCCCCCGTTGATATTCACGCCTTTAACAGAGGCAATGCCGCCGGAAGAACCAAAACTGTTTCCTCCTTTCAGCGTCACCTGTGCCCCTTCCTGAATAGACAGATCTCCCTGGATAATACCGTTGGCTCCTCCCTTGGACAGAACCAGCGTACCTTCGTTCACCGTGGTTCCTCCGGTGTAGGAAAGCTGCTTCTGGATCGTCAGCGTTCCAGAACCGTTCTTCACCAGGGCCCCCGTCCCGGACACGGCCGTATTAAAAACGACGGCATCCGATCGATTGAAGACCAGCACCCCGTTGTTGACGACGGCTCCGGTTCCCAGAGAACCGCTGGTTCCTCCATCGCCCACGGTAAGCGTTCCCACGGCAATCCTCGTGACTCCGGTGTATGAATTATTCCCCGTCAGCACCAGTTCCCCACTGCCTTTCTGGACTAGGTTTCCGGTACCGGAAATGGCGTTTCCCGCCGTCACCCGGTCCGTCCTGTTGAACGTCAGGGTGCCTTCATTGACGACGACTCCCGTTCCCAGAGTGCCGGCCGTTTCCCCAGCGCCCACTGCCAGGGAAGCCCCGGACAGGATGCGCGTTTCACCGGAATAGGAATTGTCCGCCGCCAGAATAACGCAGCCGGCCGTACCCATCCCCTGGGTGTCCACCGTCAGGGAATGATTGCCGCTCAGGGAACAGGCGACAGTCAACGTGCCGCTGCCTCCGAACAAATACCCCTGCGTTCCGGCCTTCACGGAACCGGACAGAACAGCCTGCCCGTCAGCCCCGATGTAGGCGGAATTCAATCCCATCCCGGCCATATCCAACGCCGTGGTACGTTCCCCGGACAACAGCAACACGCCGCCGGAAGCGCCGGAAACATGCGCCAGGGCCGCATCCTCCTGCGCCCCCAGAACAAAGGAAGAACCGTACCCTACCGTCACATTCCCGTTTTTAGAGCCAAGAGAACGCACATCCTCATACGCAAGCTTTGCCCCCCGGTTCAATTCCATGGTCCCGGAGAAGACAGCACCCCCTTCCGAATCACTGTTATGGGCGTTGGCAAGCACCACGGCGCCGGTATTGGAACCGTTGCCGATGGACAAGGTGCCGGAGCCGCTGAGTTTCAAATTCACCGTCAATGTTCCTCCGCCTCCCCCCAGGGACCAGCCCCCGTCCGCAGTCCAGCCGGAAAGCAATTCCGTGGTTCCACGGATTCCCAAATTTACGTTCCCCAGCGCCCCAATGGACAAATTACGGAAACTGTCCAGGCCGCTGACGTTGTTCTTGTCTTCCAGCAGGATGAAAGCCCCGGCAGAGGACGTGTCCAGATATCCGGCAATCACGGAAAAATCGGAGCCGTCCACAGCCATGCCGCCTGCGGCATTCAACATCCAGATAGTCTTTCCGAGCGCTCCGGCGGAAGAAGCCTGCACCACACCTCCTTCCACCCGGGCGATTCCGGAAAAACCGTTGTTCCTGTTCTTCAGAAGCAGCACGCCGTCGCCGGATTTGATCAAGGAGCCTTTTCCGGATATTTTCCCGGATTCTATTGCTACGCCTCCATCCACCTCTGCGCGCAGCATGGAACCGGAACCGGCCAGCACGACATCCCCGCTGTGGCTGCCGCCGGAAAGAATGGTATATGTGCCTCCGTCCGCCACATTGATGGAAGAAGCCACTTCCGCATGGGCTCCCGCTGTAAACAGAGCGCCGCTTTCCACCTGCACTGTTCCCGTGGCAAAAACAGCCGTCTGCCAGTCATTCTCATCCACATAACCGCCCGCGTGCAAGGTGGGAACTCCCGCTATCTTTACTTTCCCACTCTGCACCGTCCACGTTCCGGAATTGAGGATGGTTCCGGACAGGTTCCAGACGGAACCTTCTCCCGTGTCGGGCGCATACACCACGTTCAGCTGGCCGTTCCGCAAGGATCCTGTATCTATGAAGGTTCCCAGATAATTCTGTACACCACTTCCCGTGAACGTGAAGGTTGCAGTGGAACCGCCCAGGTAATTGGCAAAAATGGCCCCGGAATCCAGATGCGTGATGGCATCCAGTGTCAAATTGTGCCCGTACAAATCCACGGTTCCGCCACGGTGCCCGAAGATGAACTCCCCGGACAACTGGTTTTCTCCCGCCAGACGCGCCATCACACCGCCCCCGTTCAGCTTTACATTATGGGCGGCATAACCATCCCGATCCAGAATCAGCATGCCGCCGCCCACGTTGATATCCGCCGCATTGTTCCCATGCCCTCCCACAATCAGCGTCCCCTCCCCGATCTTCCGCCACTCGTCGCCGGAAGCTCCGGTCAGCAAGGTGGTAACCACGGCCCCTTTATTGACCACGAAACCCGCCGTATTCAGGCGGTACGAAGCATTGCCGCCGTCGCTCAGCACGTAATCGTGGTTGAAGGTCAGGGAACCAGCCCCCGTGTCCACAGAACCCTGGAGCACAACCGTCCCTCCGGCCCCATCAAAAATCAGATTGGTGCACGCGCCGATCTGGGCATCCGTGGCCCGCTTTCCCTGCGTAGAGGTATCCCCGCGCACTCCGGAAGACAGCCCGATGTAATCCGTGGTGATGCCCCCTTGCACGAAGGTGCCGTTTCCTCCGGCATTCGTCACGTTCCACAGCACATCCCCGCCCCCCGCCGACACGCTGACAGTGCAGTTGAAGCTGTCCACGTAAGCCTGCGCCCACTGGTTGCCGGAACGCATCTGGCTGAACTGGCCGTAGCCCTCTCCGCCATGGGATTGTCCCGCGCCCACCCATTCCCACTGTCCGGAATTTTCATTGTACACGTAACAGGGGCTGCCGCTGTCTCCGGGCTGTACACCGGAAGGCAGCGGAGATGACTCTGAGGGCCTTTCAACATTGTACCCAAACCGGTAGGCCGGATAGGTCTTGGCATTTTCCGGGTCCGGTTCCCCGGTCCCTTCTACTTTTGTCTGCCCGTTGAAAACCACCGTTCCTCCCGTCAGGTAGCTATAGGCCGGCCCTACCGCTTCCTGCTCTCCATCGCCCGTGGCAACCGTCTGGGTTCCCGTTCCGGCTCTCAGCACCAGCCTCCCCTTCATATTGTCCAGATACTCCGGGTCCGTCAGGTAGGGAGCGTATTCCGACTCCGTCACAATCTTGCTCAGCCGCTGCACACAGTAGTCATATGTGGAATTGGTGCTGTTCCCCCATGCTTTCTTGGTCACCACGCTACGGTAGGAATCATAAAAAGGCGTCCCCTGACTGGCACCAAAACGGACTGCAAATGTAACGGACTGTTTATCATAATCGTGGGACACGGTGGCAATGAAGCCGGGACCGCCCACCAGCGCGGCTTCTCCGCGATGGGGGTCCGCCACCCCGTCAAAATTCATCATTCTGGGGATGGTGCCTACGTAGTTGCCTTCCTTGTCGTAGATGGGAACGTCTTTCTCATTGATGCCAAAGACGCCACGGTTTTCCGCAAAATCACGGTAGGTCTGGAGGTCGATGGAATCAGCCATCAAGCCGCTATAAGCAGGAGAAAGGAGGCAGGCAGCCCCCAGCAATCCGGAATGATAGATATAATGGAAATTCATGACAGGATGTAATTAACAGGTTAAACAATGTGAAGGGTAAAATTTTACAATATTCCTAAAATTATATAATTCAATCCATAAGTTCAAAGCATATACCGAATTACATCTTGCATCTTTCTTCGTCATTTGTTGGAAATGGTCAAATGTACTTGTTTTCAATAATATTCATTACATTCTTATTACGAAAAGAATAAAGGTAGATTTCCAAAAATCATAAGACACGGAGAATTCTTCTTCTTCATTTAAACAGGAACCATGTACGGCATGAATTCCGACTTCCCTCCGTTTTTCCGCAGAAGTCTTGAGGCGAATAGCCCTGCGCCGTGTTTAGTGTTGTGAAAAACGCCCGCGCTTTCTATAATAGCGGCCACAACTATCAGCATGGCCAATCACATTACCACGCAAAAACTCTGCAACTGGTTCATTCAACGGGCGAATGAAAACGGAACTCCCCTGAATCCCGTCAAACTCAACCATCTGGTCATCCTCGCGGACTGGTGGCATCTGCACAGAAACGGAATCCGCCTCATCAACGAGACCGCCGAAGCATGGCCCCAAGGTCCCGTGCTTCCCTCCATCTACCACGAATACAAGGACCAAGCCCCCTGGGGCGCCATTGAACACCCCAGCCGGCGCCAGCCTCCGCTGGAACCGGAGACGGACGCCATTCCCTCCCTGGAGCAGATATGGAAACAGTACTACAAATACACGGGCCAGCAACTGGCCCGTAGCAGCATGTCGCCCCATTCCCCCTGGCAGCTTGCCCAGGGACGCCACGGAACGCCGGAACGCCAGCAGATCACGGAAGAATACGTGAAGGAATACTTCCGCTCCCTGGCAAACTGAACCGTTATGAAAAGACCGCCCGGCCGCGACTCCCATTTTTTTTTTGCATCCGGACGACATTTAAATGAAAAAAAACTTGCAAAAAACGGGCGTTTCCGCTTAAATCCGCCCGCACCGCAAAGGTGCCCGTTACATAGCCCTATAGTGTAATCGGTAACACAGCGGATTCTGGTTCCGTATTTTGGGGTTCGAGTCCTCATAGGGCTACCACTTTAGGCTTTATCGCCATTCAAAACTCCTTGAGAAATCAAGGAGTTTTGCATTTCTTGCTTTCACAGCATCAGGCAAAATACTTCCCCCGATAGCGCATATCTTGTTGCCTGGCCTCTCTCCCCAACTCAAAAAAATCATGGCAGGACCAAGCAAAGTAAAAAACAAACGGATAGCTACCTTCTCGGTAGCCGGGCACAAGGTTTGTAAATCTACAAGTGTTGACATCATGCCTGCCTCTATTTCTCTGGACAAGAGCAAGGACCACCTTCTGAAGGAGGGTGAAGCTAAAGCCTGCATTATGGCCGGATAATTGGAAAAGCAGCCCAATGGTGAACGCGAAGACGCAGAAACTGTTAAGGCAGTTTCTTCAAATGAACGCAAAGCCAAGAAGATTCCAAAGGATCATCCTACATACAAGGAGTGCGTGATTATCCAGCTGAATGGAGGAGGACACGCAAGCCCTGTCTGTGGAGCAAAGATAAAAAGACAGTAGAACAGTTTCCGGCTTTTCCAGGTGATAACCAAGATATGCCGCTTGATATGATCAAGCCTGAACACAACCGCAAATTCATGGGGCGAAAACTTGAACGAGCCAAATCAGGTTCCGTTGGACAAGACGGCAACTTCAAGATTGTTGAAGGGTGGTAAAGTAACACGATTCTTTACCTGTCTTTTGTAAACGTTTATATATAAGGGATTCTGTAATGCTAAAAAATGTGGTTATTTGAAAAACGTGGTTGAGATTCGTTAGCTTATAATAGAGAGTATCTACTCGACACACCTGATGAAAATTCTTACTACATTCCTTATCACCACCGCAGCACTACTGCTCACAAGTTGCGGTGGGGTGGGCTGGAACCTCTTCTACTGCGTCCGCGAACTGCCAAATACCTGCACGGGTGTCGATTTGACGAAGCCTGTGGGGGGAACCGTCTATGTACCGCAGTCAAAGGCGGTGGACAAGTTTCCTTCGGCGGTGGTCATGCAAGTGCCCGAAGTGACCTACAGCCCCTCCACCCGCCCGGTCTGCCTTGGAGACTTTGCCTTTACCAACCAAGTGTATGCCCGTGGCGTGGAACCCACGGGACGCACTCTCTGGGTGAAGGTGGACAAGTACGAACACGGGGTAGAATTGCTTCCCGGACTGCCGAAGCAGGTGGAATATACGAAATGGTCGCAGGAACCGAACAGGAAAATCCGCCACCGCGAGACGCTGGTGCCCTACCGTGGCAAGAACAACTTGGTCCGAGTGGATGGCATCCATAACCCGCCGGGGCTTGCACAGCTCTCGACCTCTCGCAGCGCATGGGGCCCCCTCGCCACGATGGCTGCGCTGCCGCTTTATCCCGTGGACTGCGTGCTGGGGCTTGCCAGCAACACACTCTTCTATTCCGGCGGGCTCCTGTGGGCTGCCGTCAATGGTGCCCAGCAGACGGAGCCTAAGTCCTATGAGCAGTCAACGTCTCCACTGCCGGGCGAGGGGAAGGAAAAGTAAAACCTCCACGGCATTCTTCAGCCTGCTGAATAGGACGGCTCCCATGATTGCCGCAGAAGAGCGTAGAAACGAAAACTTTTTCTACAAGTCATTTTATTCCTTCGGGAACGTCTCTGCACCTTCCGCACCGGGTACGGATGCTCTTTCTCCGCTTATTTGCTTGATTTTCCTGCCCCTTTGCCAGAGACATGTTTCATGTACGTCAGCACTCTTGAAACAACTCCCGGCCAGTCCATTGAGAAGGTTCTGGGCCACGTGACCGGAAACGCCGTCAAGGCCCGCCATGTGGGCTCCGATATCATGGCAAGCCTGAAAACCCTGGTAGGCGGAGAGATCACACAGTATTCCCAGCTCATGAACGATACCCGCGCCCTGGCCATTGAGCGGATGCAGGAGAACGCACAGGCCATGGGGGCCAATGCCGTCATCGGACTGCGTTTTGCCAGCAGTGAAATCGGCCAGGGCCTCAGCGAATTGCTGGCTTACGGCACCGCCGTCGTCCTGCGTCCGGAGCCGTGAGCCGGCTTTTACCACGAACCGCCGCCTCCGCCCCCGAATCCCCCTCCGCTGAATCCTCCGCCTCCGGAGACCCCTCCCCTGCCGGAAAAGGAGGATGAAGAGCCGGCATCCCAGGGGGACATGCCATTTCCCGGTCCCGAGGGCAAGGACAGAAGGAACATGTTCAAATGGCAGGACAGGCTCCACGCAACAGCGTAAAACACCGGATTTTCAGCGTTCATCCCGCCCTGATACCATTCCGGGACAGGTATTTCCAAAGTCTTGAATTTCTGAATCCACTTGTCATCCACGCCCCATGCGTACGCATACGGAAGCAGGGACCAGAAATAGCCGGGGTTTGTCTCCGACAGCCGCCGGAGCCGGTCCGGTTCCGCGTTTTTCATGAAGGCCAGCAGTTCCGCGGCCTCCGCCGCCGTTTTTCTTTTGTAGGCGGATTCCTTACGGGCAAGCGCCAGGGCCAGAAACGCGGTGCAAACGGACCCCAGGCAAACCCACAGCCACGCATCATAATAGAAGTTCACCATCACCGCATCGGCCAGAAGGCGGAAGGCTGCCGCCACGCCGAACAGCAGCCCGGCCATGCAGAGAACAGGAAGGACAACCCTGATCCACAGCCCCCTCCCCGATTGCCTGCCGGATGTATAAATCATTCCCATCCCCAAAAAGCCCAGCACGATTGTGCCGCCCACGACGGCGCCAAAATGGACCATGAAGGAATGATGCCAGCCCGCCAGGCTGATGGCGGCGGAGGCCGCCAGGGAAATGGCAAAAGCCATTAGTGCCATGCGGCCGCCCAGTCCGTTCCCAAGCCTGCGTTCTCCCCGGAATCCGTCCTCAAGCTGTTGAAAGGATTTCTCCAGAACGCGGGAAAAACCGGACCGGAAGAGTCCCAGGGGCACCCAGTTTCCCTTGCCGGATGCGAACAGGCCGTGCAGGAACGTGCGCGCATGCGGCGGCAGATGATGCGCACCCTTCATCAGGCGCACGGAAACGGTCCCATCCTCTTCCTTCACCTTCATGCAGCCCTTGGAGACCAGCCAGAGAACCAGGGAAAGAAGCAGTCTGTTGCGCGGAACGCCGCCCCGTGCAAACGCCAGGGAGGCACTGTCCAGTTCCGGAGGAACAGGAAAGGGATTCCCCGTTTCCCTTTTGTGATTTCTTCCGGTCCGGAAGGTCCGGAACATCAGGCAGACAGCCCCGGCGGCCAGACCGACACACACGGCGGCAAAGACGGAAATCAGGAAGGAAGGGGGCTTGGGAGCGCCTTCAAAATACCCTTCCGGCAGACGAACATAAGCCGTTAACCCCTCATGCGCTCCCAGCCTGCCGTCCACCGTTCCGCGAACGGCATTGCCGGAGATTTCATAGTCCATTCCACGTTCATCCCTGCTTCCATAGGTTCCCCGGTACATCCGGAAGCCGGACAAGTCAGCGAGCTTGTCAAAGGCAATGGAAAAGCGCACGCCGTTCAAAGGGACTTCCCAGTCCGTGCCGATGATATTGTAGTAGAATTCGTCGTATTCCTTCACCAGGTCATCGGGCATTTGCACCGTGTAGGAAAGCACATATTCGGCATCGCCCTTCTGCAACCGGTCCGGGGTTCCCGCCCGTATCAGAAGGCTTCTGCCCTCATCCTGCTGTCTTTGGCAGGAGAAGCCGCTTCCCTGCACCCTGACGTCGTCCACCCGGAGGCGGTACAGGTATTCCTTTTCCCGTCCGTTGACGATGCGCTTCATGCGCAGGGCCGTGGGGATGGTGCGGTACAGGCCGTGGCTGTATTCGCTGAAGAAGACGGAGATGCGCTCCGTTACGGAAACGCCCGCATTCCGGGAAACCCTCATTTCCACATCATACCCGCGCACCTCCCAGGGGGCCCCGGCCGCCCGCATTCCTCCGCAAACCGCCAGGAACACGAGAAAAAGCGGCAGGCAGGCTCCCGCCATCCGGCGTATCCCAGCATGACTGATGTGGAATGCGGCATTCATCATTTCCCTTTTTCCGGCCTCCCTCAGACGGCGAGGAAAAACCGCTGTCATTAAAACAGAAGGAGTCCCGCCCGGCAAGATTGGAAATGCATGGAATACCACGAAAAAAACACGGCGGGGATTTTTCCCGTGCTGTTTTCATGAAATTACCGCACAAACGGGAGAGCCGCGCCCCCTGGCGGACATACTCTCAAACGGCCCGTTTCTCCATTCATTTCAGCTTGGCAAATTCGCTCCGCGCCTGCATACTCATGTGCGTATGAAAATTGCCGTCATTGGAAAAGGTGGGCGTGAACACGCGCTGGTCAAGGCACTGAAGGAATCTCCGTCCGCTCCGGAAATGTATTGCTTCCCGGGCAGCGACGCCATCAACCGCCTGGCCGAGCCCATTCCCGCCAGGGATCTGCCTACGCTGATCGACTGGATGGTTTCCAATAAGGTGGACCTGTGCGTAGCCGGGGAAGAAAGCTACCTGGTGAAGGACGAAGGGCTGGCCAACGCCTGCGCCAGGGTCGGGATTCCATGCTGGGGGCCGGTCAAGGAAAGCGCCCAGCTGGAAGCCAGCAAGGAATTCGCCAAGGAGTTCCTGCTGCGCCACCGGATTCCCACCGGGCAGGCCCGCGTGGCCGCCACGCTGGAAGAGGCGCAGGAATTCATCGGCGGAGTTTATCCCACCGTCCTGAAGTTTGACGGACTGGCCGCAGGCAAGGGCGTGGCCGTGTGCATGTGCCGGGAGGAGGCGGATGCCTTCCTGAAAGAGGTGTTCACGGACAGGCGCTTTGGAGAAGGCCGCCTGCTGGTGGAAGAGTTTTTAACCGGACCGGAGGTTTCTATCTTTGGCGCCCTGGTGGACGACCATTACCTGATCCTGTGCCCGGCGCGGGACTACAAGCGCCTCAAGGAGGGCGACGCCGGCCCCAACACGGGCGGCATGGGCGCCGTGGCGTCCCGCCGGCTGGTAGAGCCTGAAATGCTGGAACGCATTGAGAAGGAAATCGTGGCCCCGACCGTAGCCGGACTGAAGAAAGACGGCCTTCCCTACCGCGGCTTCCTGTACTTCGGCCTGATGCTGACCCCAAATGGCCCCAAGGTCATTGAGTACAACTGCCGCTTCGGCGATCCGGAATGCCAGGCCGTGATGCCCCTGCTTTCCGGCGATCTGGCCTCCTTCTGCCTGCATGGCGCCAGGGGGGAGTTCACGCCGGAAGAAATCTCCTTCAAGAACGGCTGGAGCGTTTGCTGCGTTCTGGCTTCCAAAGGATATCCGGAATCATCCCATTCCGGAGATGCCATCAGCGGCCTGGACGACGTAACGAACGCCTCCGTCTATCATGCCGGCACCCGGTGGAACGGAGACAGGAACTGCTATGAAACCAACGGCGGCCGCGTGCTGGCCGTGGTGGCGCAGGGAGAAACCCTTTCCGAGGCGCGCCAGCGCGCCCATAACGAAACGAAGAAGGTGAGCTTCGACGGCTTGCAGCGCAGGCCGGACATCGGCTTTGCCAGCTTTGTCTGACCTTCCGCACACTTCTGCAACTCTCTCAACAACGACCTATGAAATTTGCCGCCGCTCTCTCTTTCCTGTTCCTCTCCTGTTCCGCGTTCCTGATGGCGGACAACGCCGCGCTGGCCGCCAAGGCGCGCGAACAGATAGGAGTGACCACCTCCTACGACGGTTCCTACCAGGTCATCCCCTACCCCAACGGGGATGTTCCCAAGGACACGGGCGTATGCACGGACGTGGTCATCCGCGCCCTGCGGGCATTCGGCCTGGACCTCCAGAAAGCGGTGCACGAGGACATGAGGGCCAATTTTTCCAGGTACCCGAACCTGTGGGGCCTGAAGGGCACGGACCGCAGCATCGACCACCGCCGGGTGCCCAACCTGCGCACCTTCTTTACCCGCAAGGGATGGTCCGTGCCCGTCACGAAGACGGCGGCGGATTACCTGCCCGGCGACCTCGTCACGTGGAATCTGGACGCAGGGGGCCTACCCCACATCGGCATCGTTTCCGACAAAAAGACGGAGCAAGGCACGCCGCTGATCATCCACAACATCGGCAGCGGCACGCAGGAGGAAGACTGCCTGTTTTCCTTCACCATTACCGGACATTACCGCCCGGCGCTGAAACGCTGACACGCGGAACGGCATCCAGAAGGACCTCTTAGGAAATGAGGCGGGGAGCATCAGCTCCCTGCCTCATTTTCAAGACGGTATGCTGCGGATATGCCGGCCCCGGAAAAATATCTTCCGGAGCGGCGGAAAGGCCCGGTATTTTTTAAGCCGTGGCCCCTTTGAAGCTGTCCGGCGGCGGAATGATGTTGCCGTAACGGTGCACCGTCTCGGAAACGGCCTGTTCCCGGAAGAATCCGAGCAGTTCCAAACGGCCGTTGGCCAGTACGGGACGGTCCAGCACTTCCAGTTCCCGGGCGCGGGCTGCGTCAAACAGGGCGTTTGAAATGCCCTTCGCGCGCAGGAATTGTACTCCGCCGGCTATTTCCGGCAGGCGGTCAATGAGCGACGGCTCCGTTTCCACGGCCAGGGAGGCGTAATAACCGTTCATTTTCTGAATCCACGGGCGCCCTTCCTCCACGCTGAGGTGCAGTTCCACGCCGCAAAGCTTGGCGCCCAGCAGCAGGATGGCTACATCGTCGTCCGCCATGCCTTCCGTCCGGACCAGGATTCCCTTCACGGGAACATAGCGGAACGTGTTATTTTCCCCGTAAATGCGGGAGGGGTCATGCTCCACGCCGAATTCCTCCATCCACCACTTGGCCTGGGAACCAGCGGCGGAGCGGATGCGCTTGGCGCAGTCCGGCAGTTCGGAACACAGTTTTTCCACCAGCCCGGCGATGCGTTCGCCGGGAGTCCGCAGTTTCTGGGGAAGTTCCTTTTCCGACCACCGCCCGAGCAGGGTCAGGTAGTTGGGTCCCCCCGCCTTGGAACCGGGGCCCATGGAGGAGTGCTTCCAGCCGCCGAAGGGCTGGCGGCGAACAATGGCCCCGGTAATGACGCGGTTGATGTAGGCGTTGCCCACCTGCACCTTGCTCTTCCACAGGGCTATTTCCCGTTCATCCAGGGATTGCAGGCCGCCGGTCAGGCCGAATTCGGAGTCGTTCTGAATGTCGATGGCTTCTTCCAGATTCTCCGCGCGGATGATGCCCAGCACCGGGCCGAAGCATTCCGTCTGGTGGAACCAGCTTCCCGGCTTCACGCCCAGGCGGATGCCGGGCGACCACAGGCACGGGTTGTCTTCCGACTGCTCCGGCTTCAGCAGCCATTCTTCTCCGGGTTCCAGCTGCGTGAGCGCCCGCAGCAGATTGCCTTCCGGTTCCTTGATAAGCGGCGTGACCACGGAATTGACCTCCCAGGAGCCGCCTACTTTCAGGCTGGCGGCGGCGTCCTTCAACTGGCGCAGGAAGGCAGGGTTGTCGTAAACGGAAGCCTCCACGATAGCCAGGCTGGCGGCGGAACATTTCTGCCCTGAATGGCCGAAGGCGCTTTTTACCAGGTCTTTCACGGCCTGGTCCGGGTCCGCCGTGGCGGTGATGACCATGGCGTCCTTCCCACTGGTTTCCGCCAGCACGGCCAGGTCCGGACGCAGTTCCCGCAGCATTTTTCCGGTGCGGTAGGAACCTGTCATGATCACGCCGTGCAGGCGCGGGTCCGTCAGGAATTTGTGGGAGATTTCATTGCGCGGCATGGGCACGAACTGGAGCACCTCCTTGGGCACTCCCGCGCGCCAGAATGCCTGGACAATCTGCCAGGCCGTATAGACGGCCAGCTCGGACGGCTTGAAGACCACCGTGTTCCCGGCCATCAGCGCGGCGGCCACGCCTCCGGTGGGAATGGCAAAGGGGAAGTTCCACGGGGACATCACGCAAACGGTACCCAGCGGGGTCATTTCCACCCCGTCATTCATGCCGTCCCGGTCCAGGCCTTCCGCATAATAACGGCAGAAGTCAATGGCTTCACTCACTTCCACATCCGCTTCCGTGGGCGCCTTGCCCGCATCCCTGACCATGGCGGCAATAGCCTCCCCGCGGATGGCGGAGAGTTCCCGCGCGGCGTTGTGCAGGATTTCCGCACGCTCACCGACGCTTCTGGCCGCCCAGGAAGTCCGCGCCTTGTCGGCCGTGTCCAGGGCATGTTCAACCCGGTCGAAGTCCGCGTAGGCGAACTTGTAGGAGACCTCGTTGTGCCGGGACGGGTCGCGGCCCACGCCCCACAGGTTGGTCGTGATCTGCTCACCGTTGATGACCAGGGGAATTTCCTCCCCGGATTTCTCCTTTTCCGCGGCAATCAGGCCGTTGATCCATTCGGAATTCTGCCGCAGGGACCAGTCCGTGTCGCGCTCGTTGGCAAAGGCGTCCCGGTAATGGGTGGGCTCCACGGGATCCGTGGCGCGGTTCTGCGTGCGGTTGGGACCGTACTTGACGCTGTCCTTCTCCTGGCAGGCTTTCAGGAACCGCCTTTTCTGGATGTCCCAGGTACGGGAGCCAGGAGCCATGCCGAAGAGGTCGTGCAGGAAATTCTCCTCGCAGGTGTTCTCGTCCAGCCGGCGCACCAGATAGGCAATGGCGCTGTGGAAGTCCTCCTTCAGCACCACGGGGGCGTACAGCAGCAGCCCGTCCGCGGATTCCCTGATCACGCGGGCCTGGTGGTTGGCCATTCCTTCCAGCATTTCAAACTCCACGTAGTCCTTCACGCCCTCGCGCTCCCGCAGGAGCATGGCGTAGCACAGGTCAAACAGGTTGTGGGAGGCCACGCCGAACTGGACGTACCTGGCGTTCTCCGGCATGCAGCCGTAATGCAGCATGCGCTTGTAGTTGGCGTCCACCTGGGCTTTCGTTCCGTACGGGGCCTGCGCCCAGTCGTGCATGGAGGCCTCCACCTTTTCCATGGCCAGGTTGGCCCCTTTCACCAGGCGTATCTTGATGCGGGCGCCCCCCTGCTCCACGCGCTCCTTCGCCCAGGCGCACAGCTTCATCTGTTCCTCCCAGGAATCCGGCAGATAGGCCTGGAGGACGATTCCGGCTTCCAGATGCATGAACTCCTCCTCCATCAGCGTGCGCTTGAACGCCTCCGCCGTCAGGTGGAGGTCCCGGTATTCCTCCATGTCCAGATTCACGAATTTGGGCTTTTTGGAGCCGTCCGGCAGCGTGACCGCATTCGTGATGGCCGCGCGGTAAAGTATGCGCAGCCGCTCCTGGATCAGCTTGACCGTTTCTTCAAAGGCCACCAGATGAATCTGGCTGAAAATGGCGGAAATCTTGACGGAAATATAGTCGCAGTCCTTGTCCCCCAGGCGGTCCACCACCTGCTGGAGGCGATGGTGGGCTTCCGATTCGCCCAAGATGGCTTCGCCAAGCTGGTTGATGTTCATCCGGATGCCGGCCTTGCGCCTGCGGCGCAGATGGGGACGCAGCTTCCTGTCCTCCGCCGGAAGAATCACGTTGGAGCTCTCCTTCCTCAACTGGCTGGTAATCATGGGCATCACCACGCCCGGAAACTGAACGGACAGCCTGTCCCCCACCTTCATGGCCAGGCGGTCCATGCCGGACAGGTATTTGGGCACGCCGTAGCCGCCCAGCAGGTAGCGGAACAGCTCCGCGCCGCGGGCGGGGGAAGCGGGGCGGAATACGCGGTCCGCCAGGGCCAGGGTGAACGCCTTGCCCGCGGGATCGTCCATCATCCGTTCCAATTGCTCCGCCTGCTTCCTTTCATGTCTGCGCATCCCGGCATTGGCCTGTCTGAGAATGGATTCAGCCAATTCAACCGCCTTGGTTGCCAGCTGCTGGTCGGTCCATTTGTCACGGCGCGCCGCCGCCATCAAGTCCGGAATGGAGGAATCTGTCATAACGGTCCGCAGACTAGCCCGTTCCATGTGCAAAATCAAGCCAATTTGCCGGGCCCCTTCCTGTAGCCCGGAGAATTGTGCAGGAAAAGGGCATCCCCCGGTTCCGGCCCGCGCCGCGGGGGGCTTCCTGTCCGGGTTGCGGAAGACAAATTATCCGGCCCTTCAATCGTACCGCGCCGCGGCCAGCCGGGCCTTCCTCAGCTCTTCCCGGAGCTGGTGCGCGCGCCTGCCGCAAACGCTGGAACGGTCCATGTCCCTCACTTCCTCCAGCACGGCAATGGCGCTGTTGAAAGCCTCCTCGCTTTCGGCGCTGTGCGCTCCCTGGTACAGGACTTCCTCCAGCCGAACCCAGAGGGGGTGGACCATGGCCAGCAGCAGCAACTGCCGGTCAGCCACGGGCAGCGCGGGATCATCCGCCTTCTTCCGCCACGCGGCCAGGCAATCCCGGATGGAAAAAGCATCCCGGGCCAAAAAGGATTCGCGCAGCAGAGAGGCCGTCTCCCGGTTCTTCGCCAAACGGTCCGCCGCCTCGCGGGCGGCCAGGAAGGAAGGCTCCGTGCAGTCCAGTTTTTCCAGCCTTTTCATGGTCCGGGGATAATCTCGGTACCACGCTTCCGCAGGCACCTGCTCCATGGCGCGGCAGATAGCGGCCGCTTCCTCCCGCGGGTCCCCGCCTTTGGGAATGTCATTGACCACCGTCAGGGGCCGGACACGGGACGCCTTTTCCTTCAGCAAGGCGACTTTTCCGGGCAGGGAGGCTTCATCCGCCCCTCCGGCCATCCAGTCGAAAACGCGTCCCTTGGAATCGAGCATGATCACGGTCGGCAACGCGCGCACCCCGTGCAGGGAAGCCCGGAACAGCCGCCCTTCCTCGCCCCAGTCCTCCAGGGCCGGGCGGGACGGCATCGTCACTATCTGAACGTCCTTCACATGGCCGTCCAGAATGCGGCGTCCTTCTCCCTCCGGCTGGAGCGCCGCAAGCCAGCGGGCTTCCTCCGCGCCGGGATTGGCGGACGCGTAAACCACCAGTACGGGACTGGGCGGCGGAACGGCAGCATCAGAGGCCGCGGGAGTTTCCGGCGCAGCCCGGACCACGGCGGACAGAACCGCCGCCAGCCAGATGCCGGAAATGACCGCTCCGCGCCTCATGGAATTCAAGCGGGATGCTATACCCGGCGGATCGTGATCCGCTTGTAGCGGCCGTCCCCTTCCTCAGACTCCGTCGTGACGCCCTCCACGGATTGAAGGGCATTGTGAACCAGGCGGCGGTGATAGGCGTTGAGGGGCTGCATCTTCATGGGCTTGCCGCTCTCCTGCACGCGGGCGGCCAGGGAAAGGGCCTTCTCCAGAAGGCGCGCTTCGTTGCGTTCCCGGTAATGGTCGCAATCCACCTTCACGCGGGGCGCGTCTTCAATCTTGCGCTGGATCATGCGGTTGACCAGATATTGCAGGTCATCCAGCCTGTCCCCGTCATTTCCGATGATGTACCTGGAGTCCGGGGAGGAAACGTTCAGGCATATGATGCCGTCCGTCTCCGTTATTTCAACTTCCGCAGAAAATCCCAGTGAAGCCAGCAGGCTCTTCAAACTTTGTTCAGCTATTTCTTGCACCGTCATAACCCTTTAAAATAAATGAAAGATCAGTTCCCGCACCGGACAGGCAACCGTATGAGGACGCCGCATGCCTCCGGTACGCAATTTACGGAATCATCATAACCTATTTATCCCGCACGTCTATGAAAATTTGCGGAAGTTCTGTCTCCCCCCACGGGGCGCCGGAAATTTTCCACGGAAGAAACCTTTCACCTACTACATAACCCTCCACGCAATCCGGCACGCTTCCTTCCCGATGCCCTGCTTCCTGTTCCATCCGGTATTTCTGAACCGGCAGAAGTCATTGATTAAATTCACCACCCTGTTCCCGCCCCGCCGCCATTCCCTTGCGGTACGTTTTACAATACGCCAACCTGGCGCAAGAACACCCCACCATGAGTAAAGCTGCCACGCAGCCTGGACGGCCGGAAACAGGCGGTTTTCCGGGAAAACGGAACAGGTGCATGCAGCAAACCCTGTTCCGGCATGACACGGCCTGCCCGGAAAATGAAAACGGGGATGGGCATGACCGGCATGGCCGCCAGGGGCGGAAGAATTCCCGGACACGGCGGGAGTGTCCTCAGGTTCCCCATGCGGGGAATTAGGGAACTGCGGAACTTCGCCCCACCCCGTCCATTTATTAACGGCGCTATCCTGTTTTTCCCGGCAGGAGGGGAAGGCGCGGAAAATCCCGAGTTCCCTACTGACAGCGTACTGACAGAAACGTCATGCCAGTCAAACAGGCTCCGTTTCCGCCCCCCGTTTCCTATCGTTTATTTCATTCCTGCCAAGTCATTTTCAGCATTTTTCCATCATTTCAATTCCACATGAACTGACAAAATAAGGCAGAACATCGTCCGGGAAGGCAGGGTCGAACTCCTTACTCATAGGAAAATTCAATCCCTTCAGAAACAAGCCAATGAAAAAAAAGACCCAGCAGATGCAAGACCGGCTCGCCCCGTTCCCGGACGGGAAAGAGGCGGAACCCCATTATACGGACACCATTGATCCGGAACTGATCAAGCCGACGCCCAAACCCACTCCTCCCAACGCGGAACCTTCCGCCCCCGGCTCCATGAAAATGCCGGAAAACACCTCGGAAAAAATCAAAGACCTGGATACCATGCGCGACAACGGCATGGGAAAGCCCCTTACCACCAACCTCGGAGTAAAAATAGCCGATGATCAAAATACGCTCAAGGCAGGCAGCAGAGGCCCCTCCCTGCTGGAAGACTTTCACTTTCTGGAAAAAATGGCTCATTTTGACCAGGAGCGGATACCGGAACGAGTGGTTCACGCAAGAGGTTCCGGGGCACATGGTTATTTTCAGGTATACAAATCCCTTTCCAAATACACCAAGGCGGCCTTTCTGCAGGATCCGTCAGAAAAAACACCAGTCTTTGTGCGTTTTTCCAACGTGCAGGGATTCCGGGGATCCCCGGATACGGTGAGGGACATCCGCGGATTCGCCACCAAATTCTATACCAGGGAGGGGAATTACGACCTGGTGGGCAACGACACGCCCGTCTTCTTCATTCAGGACTCCATCAAATTCCCGGACTTCATCCATGCCGTGAAGCCGGAACCCCACAACGAAATGCCGCAGGGGCAGACCGCCCACGACTCCTTCTGGGATTATGTCTCCCTGCAGCCGGAAACGCTGCACAACGTCATGTGGCTTATGTCCGACCGCGGCATCCCCAGAAGCTACAGGACCATTGAAGGATTCGGCATCCATACGTACAAACTGGTCAACGAAGATGGGAAAAGCACCTTCGTCCGCTTCCACTGGAAACCCGTTTACGGGAAAAAATCCCTGATCTGGGACGAAGCCCAGGACCTTACCGGACGGGACCCGGACTTCCACCGCAAAGACCTGTGGCAGTCCATTGAAGGCGGAGACTACCCGGAATTTGAACTGGGCCTGCAAATCATTCCGGAAGAAGACTTGGACAAATTCGACTTCGACATCCTGGACGCCACCAAGCTCATCCCCGAAGCGCTGGTGCCCGTGGAAATCGTCGGGAAAATGGTGCTGAACCGCAACCCGGACAACTTCTTTGCAGAAACGGAACAGGTCGCCTTCTGCCCCGCCAACATCGTTCCGGGCATCGACTTCTCCGACGACCCGCTGCTGCAGGGCCGCATCTTCTCCTACAGCGACACCCAGCGCCACCGCCTGGGAGGGGCGAACTTTACGGAAATCCCCATCAACCGCCCCGTCTGCCCCTTCCACAACAACCAGAGGGACGGATTCCACCGCATGCAGATAGATACCGCTCCGGCCAACTACAATCCCAACTCCATCGGCGACAACTGGCCGCGGGAAACTCCGGAAGCGGCGGAAGACGGAGGGTTCACCACCACTCCGGAACGCGTGGAAGGAATCAAGGAACGCCTCAGGAGCCCCTCCTTTGCGGAGTATTACTCCCATCCGCGCCTGTTCTGGATGAGCCAGACGCCCGTGGAACAGGAACACATCATCAACGCCTTCGGCTTTGAACTGAGCAAGGTGACCCGCCCCTACATCCGTGAACGGGTGGTGGACCTGCTGACGCGCATCGATCCGGACCTGGCAGGCGGAGTAGCCCGCAACCTGGGCATCGAACTGACCAGGGAACAGCTCAGCCGCGAACTGCCCAAGCCGGTCTGCGGCTTGGAAAAGGACCCGGCGCTGAGCCTGTACGCCAAGCCCGACGGCAACCTCAAGGGCATGCGCGTCTCCCTGCTGGTGGCGGACGGCGTCAGCCTGAAATCCGTGGAGGAAATCTGCGACGCCCTGCACAAGGAAGGAGTCCATCCCCAGATCATTGCCGCACATATGGGAACCGTTAAAACGGAAGAAGGGGAAGACCTGCTGGTGGACGGCAGCCTGGCCGCCAATCTTTCCGTCCTGTTTGACTCCGTCATCGTGCCCGAAGGCGCGCAGAGCATCCAGACCCTCCTGACGGACGGGGACGCCAAATACCACCTGCGCCAGGCCTACAGGCACCTGAAGGCCATCGGCCTGCCGGGAGACGCCAGGGAAATGCTCCAGGCCGCCTCCCTGCCCGACGACATGGACGATGCCGGCCTGCTCACCCCGAAGGATACCAAGGCGCTGATGAAGCCCTTCATCACGGCGATGAAGCAGCACCGCACCTGGGCCCGGGAACACAAGGCGCTGGACTTCGGCGCCTGACGGGAACATTCCTCTGAACGTCACCATATGCCTGTAAGTTTAACGCTTGCAGGCATATTTTTATTAGGGAAAGTTCCTATTGATCATGCTCGCGAGCAAAAAGGTCTGGCCTGAATCACCATATCGGCAAAAATAAATTATTTGCAATTGTCGTCATTAAATTGTCAATTGTTACAGTATTCGAGAATCGTAAATTAAAAAATATTTTCAGATTAACATTATTTCTTTTTACATACATATACCTTTAATATTTTCATAATTCAATATCGGTCAAAATTTTGTATTCATGGCTCGTTGGATTAAACAGAATTAAATCCTGTGAATAACTTACTCAAGGGAGGAACAACATTCCATTCCCCTGCTCCTCAAATCCATCCTGCCAATTTTATCAATAACTCAATTGGCTGGTCTTAAAGATAAGAATTCCCCATATTGCCGTCCACAGAAACAAAAATATACCTTCTGCAACTCTGGCTGCTTGCAGAAGGTATAGGAGGATTAAAAATCCTTTGATAAGGAAGAAGAATACTGAATATTATTTATTTCTTTTTTAATAAATTAAATACCTGCTTAAAAATAATCATTAATGAAAAACAGGAAAATAATAAACATATTCCCAAAGCCATCCAGATCCATCCCGCGATGCCTTTTGATAAAAGAGACTCGTCAGGATTATTTTCATTGACAAAAACTGGGATTTCTTTTCCAACATGCAATTTCTTATACGGAATATCAAAACTGCATCCCTGGTTACCGGTGTGGTACATTTTTGATTTCCATTCAAATCTTACGTCAATATCTAAATTAACATAAGTACCATGAATACCTGAACCTGCACTTTTTCTTCTATATTCGACTTGTGTAATTGTACCTTTTGTTTCCGGCCATTCTTCACTGGACCAACAGAGTCTCACTTGAGACAGCAGCCATACGAGCATATATAACATGCCTGCTGCAAAAATACTCAGCAGAAAAATAACTAAAAGTTGTTTATTATTAAATATTTTATTCATAAAATCAAGGTTACATTATTCTTAAACTCAACTCTACTTCGGCTCTTCCATATGCTTGCACACGCATGCCTGTTCCCATGCCATAGACAGCATAAGCGGATGAAGACTTTCTCGGGTCTAAAGCTTCACACCCTCCTGGTACTGAACATTTTAAAACAGGAGAATCAAAAGCAATACCAGCAGAGAATCTTCCAATGCCTCCGGAAATAAAACCGGACGCTCCTACAGTAAAAAGGAAAGAAATATCCCCATTCCCATCTGGACAGCGTTCAGGACATCCTCCCGCTCCAACGTTCGATGATCCTGTTCCATCTCCTGTATTTTCTCCTACTGGTTTTTTTGTATATGTATTATCTCCTTTTTTCTTATATACAGTTCTTGTTCCATTTCTTCTCGGTTTCTTTTCTCGTCTTGCACTAATGCCGGAATTGCCACCAATGCTCGTACCTACACCCGCCGTACCCTCTAAATACGCGATTCCGGATGCAACTAACCCTTTCTGCCCATCACATGAACAACAAGATGAAACGACAACATCAATACCGGCGTTTACTTCCATCGTAACAAGAGGGAAAAACGGCAATGGCCATACCCCCAGACGTGTACTTTTAGCCGAATGCGTCACCTGCTTTGGAATTAGAGCAATAACAACACTTGAAAAATTATTAAAGTCCAATAATCCAAATGCATCAGTCGTGGAAATGGGACAATTACCTAATAATACATATAAATTAAATCCATCTTTTTCCTGAATGGGATCCCTGCTAATCCACCTTCCACTGAGAGGATCAAGATAACGGTAATTATAATAAACCACACCCAGTTCATCATCCATGTATTCGCAGGAAAAACGGAATTTGTTAACGTGAGCCATATCGCCTTCCTCTCTGGCAATTCCTCCAAAAGGAAGATACTCATACAAAGCTCTTCTTTCTTTTTGCTCCCCTTCGATAGCGACGACATTCTTCAATGCATCATGAATGAAATAAAAATGCTCCCTTGTTTCAGTCTCACTATTCTTCCAGCACGTCATCATTAAGAGAAATGGCGCAGTCGTCTCCGTAGGCGCCCATAGATAACTCTTCTCCAAGACTGGTTCGGGATGCAGCACATCAATCTCAGCTATTTGCACATAACCACGATACAGGTAATAGACGTGACTGATAGTTGATTCATTGAAAGTAACTTTTTTCTCGAAGCGGCGCCCCATGTAGTCATATCCGCAGACAACTACGGTCCGTCCGTCTTCACTGATAAAGCTAACAGGGCGGTTATTGGCATCATAAGTTACCTTCCAAACTCCTGTTGAAGTTTTGGTAAGGATCTGATTGCCATCTGCGTCATAGACAGGTTGAAACTTTAATTCTCCCTGCGCAATATCCGTATATTGGTTGAGGTGGTTGGTACCATATAATAATAATTCCTTTTCCAATTCCTGAGAGATTTTACGGTTACCGATGTTGTCATATTGATAGCTGCAATTTCCTTCTGCTTGAAATTGTCCATTAATCAATTCACTGCGGTTATTGTAGGTGAAGTTTCTTACCGCTATGGGCGTCTCAACATCCCAATAATCCTGATGTTGAGTGGGCCGCATCAATTCATCATACTGATAACTATAACGAGCAACCGCACTTCCATTCCTGGAATCTTCATACTCAATAGCGCTCATTAGGTTAAGAGAAGGATGATAACTATTCCTGCGAACGACGCCATTGGGATAGGACATGTTTTTAAGGAAGCCACTGGTTTTGTCATATTCCCATGTAAAGGGAGAATCAAGACCTTCCAGATTCATCCTGACTATGGCGCCTTTGTGATCATAGTCAAGGATGGAGTGCTGGACAATGCGGGTTCCCAGCATAAAATAGTATCCGGAGGATCGTCCAAAAGAATCATACTTTTCCTGGAGACAGCTTTCCACTTTCCCCAAAGAAACATCTTGGAGCATTCTCCCATAAACGTCATAAGAGATTTCTCTGATACATGAGGCATCTGAGACAGAAATTATCTGACCAAGATGATTATATGAATAAAGCCAAGGTTGGGTAGCATCACTATGGGAGACTGAGATGAGTTCTCCAGTGAACGGAGCATATTCATAGGTTGTTACGATACCTCTGGCTTGAGTGAGCGTTTCCAAACGGTTAAACTTGTCGTAGGTTTTGGAAATACAGGAACCGTCAGCATAGGTTTTCCTGAGTTCCAAACCAGTAGCCACATCGTAAAGCCAAGTGGTGGTATCCCCGTCGGTTCGGTTGGAAGGATTAGTGGTAATGTCCTCCTCATCCGCCCTGAAAGTGGTCAATGCAACCCTATGGTCATTATCATCATACGCGAAACATGCAGGTTGAATGGCAGTACCGTATTCAGCCGTCTTTCTACCGCGAATGTCATAAGAATAGCACATAGTACCTCCCAATGCATTAGTGATGCAGACAGGTTCATCACAACAGACGTCATAAGAAATGGAGGTCATATTGCCCTCGGCATCCATCGTCTTGGTAGTTCGTCCGGCTACGTCGGACTCTGTGATAACAACATTGCCTCGTGCATCGGTTCTCCTCATGGTTATTCCTGAGGAAGTGAAGAAACGTTCCTGGGAAGAATGTAAGCCTGCATGGTCATTTTGATTTATGGTAAATCCATCAACAACGAAAGACTTGGCGACAATGTCCGAAGTGGGAATCCGGTTGAACTGGATGCGTCTGGTGGGAGCGGCATATTCTGTCCACTGAACACTCAACTGACCGTAAATATCAGTGGAAACAGTCTTGCTTTCTAACATAGGGTCCGATTGTGAAAGAAGATTTTCCACGGTCTGAACAAGAGGAAATCCATTGGCATTGTAATTAGTCGTGGTATGTACCCGGTAAACTCCGTCCTCTTTGATCTGATAGCGTATGGTATTCTCCGTGATCCTGTTTTTTGTAACATCATCCGGACAAAGTTCATCCAGAAGAATAATCCGCCTCACTTCGTAGCCAGATTGGTCATAAGCAGTTATCTCAGGAGCCATATCCTCTGTTTGAATGCGTACAAGCTGACCCTTGCTATTGTAAGCATTTCTAGTGACAATGAAACCTCCCAGAGTATTGGACTGCTCCTCCCGAATAGTTTCTCCAAAACCATTTTCCAAGGTACGTGAGAGAATTACTCCTTTGGACAGAGTGGTGGTGAGAATACCTTCTTCTGTCAATTCGAGCTGTATTTCAATTTCTTGCTGTCCGTTTCCTCCCTGCCAAAGAGTAGAGCCGTCATAATAAGTTTTCGTCACAAAAATAGCCCCCGAAGGAGTGGTGACGGTTGTTGTAAGCTGATCGTTGCTGTATTCAGTTCTGGTGGTGCGACCAAGAATATCCGTTGTGGAAATAATTCTTCCCAAGTCGTCGTATTCCATATTTTCGACTGTCGACATAGCTCCTATGTCTTTTCGTACGGAAAGAATTCTTCCCGCAACATCCTTTGTGTAGGACGTGATTGTTTCAGGCGTGGTTTCCGTGGCTGAGCGGATGACTTCCACTAGTTGCTTGGCCGAGTTGTAGCTGTAGCTGGTGACCACACCGTCTTCGTTGGTTTCCGTCAAGGGACCGCAGCACATCCATTCCGTCGTGCTGAAGCGGCCGTTGCCCTTCGTCGTTTTGATTCGCTTGAGCTCGGCATCGTATTCATAGTCCTCCGTGGAAATCAATGACCAGTCTTCTCCCGTGTGGACATACTGCTCTTTTCTTGTGGTCGTGCCGTTTTCGGCAATGTATTGTACGGTTCTGGTGCTTTGAGCGGAAACGATGCTTCCGTTTGCCTGAACAGTTTCCGTCACCTTGTGAACACCCCCATGGTCTGTGGTGGCTTCATAGGTATAAATGGTCTGGACACCGTCAATGCCCTGGCTCATCTTCTGTCTTCCCCGGGCATAGGGATACTGTGCTACTTCCCCATAAGTTTCTGAAATGCTTGTGTGAACCTGGTCGGAACCCAGAGCTGTTTCTGTCACCGTCATGCGGTTGACTTCAGGGCTCTCTTCATAGGTATAGCTCCTTTGGCTTAGAACGGTTTCCGTTCCGTCCTGGGCAATGATGATTTCCCTTTCCGTTGCCGGCCTGAAATCATTGAAGCGCAGGTCTGCATAAGTGGTGCGTGTTCCTCGCTCTCCTCCTCCAGCCCACGGCGTTGCTTCCAGAACCACCCGGCCCTGGCCGTCGTACTCGTAGCGCGTGTAGCCTCCGTTGGGCTTGATTTCCAAAGACACGCGGAACTGGTCGTTGTACGTGTAGAGGGTGGTCTGTTCACTGGAAGTATTGTATCCTTCCGTGCTGCTGATGGTCAGCCATCCCCCGTCGGTATACTTCTTCACTGTGCGTGTACTGCGGGAAGGCTGGGAATCATTGATGCCTCTGATAGTTTCAATGCGCTCCCACTTGGAGCCGGGCAGGGCGTTGCGTTCAATCGTGCGCACGATGCGTTCATCTCCTTCTCCCTTGATGATGCTTATTTTGTTTCCTTCCTCGCGGCGTTCGATAACCCGCGGTTCCTGCCCGGCCCGTTGATTGGTGATGTAAGTCACTTTTACGCCATCCTCCATGGAAGTTCTATAGACGGCCGTCTTGTAGGGCTCTCCGGTAACCACAAATTCCCCATCATGGGAGGCAGAAACATTCCCGGGAGCGTACCACTCCAGGGTGAGGCTGTTGTTTCCGGGAATGCTTCGCATCAGCCCCTGAGCCCGGGAATAGACGCTGCTGAGAGAGCCGTCCGGGTTGTAGGCCACTTGGACCTTGCGGGCATACTCCTCGGCGGTCATGACGTGTCCTGAAGAACTGGTGACGGAGACGACCTCTCCGGTGGCTGCCGAGAAGCGCAGGCTCATGCCGGAAGGAAGCGTCATATCCATGTAGGACGGCATACCCTGTTGATTGGGAGTAAGGTCTTGGTTGAGCAGCCGTACCCGGTAGTCCAGTTTCCTGGAGCTGCCGATGGGGGAAGCGTCGGAGCTTCCCGTTTCCGCCTTGAAATAAATGTGACTGCCTGAGGGGCGTTTGACGGTGACGCGCCGTTCGTCTTGGGAGAAGGAAGCGGTCCATGCCATGGGGTGGTTGTAGCGCATGGAAAATCCGCTGCTGGAGCCGGAGGTAGCGGGAGTGGAAGCACGGGCCATGCGCATGAATCTGACCGGAGCGGGGGGCGTTGGTCCTGTTGGAGAGGAAGGATTGATGCATGCATTTCCCTGGCAGTCCTGTTCATCGTCGGGGGCGCCCGGAGTGGGCTGCTGCTGGACGCAGTTTTCATCTCCTTCCTCTTCACACCCTTCACAGGGACATGGACATGGTTCTTCCTCAGTGGGCGGTTCGCTGGAGGAGAAAGAGGAGTTGCTGCTGGAGCTAGAACTGGAGCTAGAACTGGAGCTGGAACTGGAGCTAGAACTGGAGCTGGAACTGGAACTGGAGCTGGAACTGGAGCTGGAACTGGAACTGGAACTGGAGCTAGAACTGGAGCTAGAACTGGAGCTGGAACTGGAGCTAGAACTGGAGCTAGAACTGGAGCTAGAACTGGAGCTAGAACTGGAGCTAGAACTGGAGCTGGAACTGGAGCTGCTTGACTTGGGATCAAACCCAAAATCAAACCCTCCCCCTTCCGAAGAGCTACTGGAGGTGGTCTCTTCTTCCTCGTCCCGATAAAGATTGACCAGGGTAATGACTTCCTCCCCTTCCCTATCCGGAGGAGTTACATTGGGGTCGAGGTAGGAATTGATATCGGACACCTCCGCCTTGTCGGAAAGAACGGCAATGCAGAACTCCTGTCCGGAGCCCAGGGCGGCATGGTGTTCATGGACGATTTGGCACCAGTAATACCCCTGTTCGAGGAGGACACTCTCCGGCTTCACGGAAAGGTCCTTTGCTTCGCTGGTCAGTTCCACATTCTTAAAAGGAATGGACAGGGAGATGGAGGAATCGGCGGTCAGGGAAAGGAAATAGGTACCGCGTTTCATGATCTTGAGGTACCCGGTCCATTCATGGCGAGTGTCATCGGAAGCGGAGCGAGGGGAGATGAGAACGGGGGCGGTGATGCCGTTGACGTAGAAATCGGCCTGCGGGAGGCCATTGGCGAACATGGGAACAAAGGGATAACGGGGTTCCAGGGTAATTTGGGTATTATTCATTGTCTTGTAAATCATGTTGTTAAATGATTTGCAGACAATGTAGAACCTGTGGCACCCTCAATGAAAGACGCCTGATACGTTAAGACTTCAGTTACTTCTCATGAAATGACATTAAATCCCCCTGAAAAAACAAAATTCGTATTATGAAAGAATCTTTTCATATTAATGTTTATTGATTTAATATGAATGACCTGGATATTCATCCTGAATACATTGGAAGAAAATTTTCAAGACAAATGTAAAAAAGGAATTATACACAAAGAGACCCAAGTTTAAATATCCCTTTTCAAAACACCATGATTTCCTGATCATCTCAATTTCTTATTGAGACTGTCCTTGATCCAACAAGATAGGGCCTCTTGTTAACTCTGTTCAGAATCACCTGATATACAAGACTGCTTTAAAAGTAAACCCCGCAAGTTTAATAACTTGTGGGGTTTATTAATGGTACAGGGAGAGGGATTCGAACCCCCGACCAACTGTGTGTAAGACAGCCGCTCTACCACTGAGCTATCCCTGCATGAGGTAGCGGAAGTATATGCCGGACGGGCTGAAACAGCAAGGATAAAATGGGGAAAGAACGCCTTTTCCCATTTTTACTTCTGTGATACCGTTTGCTTCCCTTCCCTGCAAAAACGAAAATACCGCATGTCCGCACTTTCGCCCGGTCGGTCAACGGAAAACCGTCACAAAATTACCTCATCTCCGCCTGCTGGAGGGCGCGGTAATGCAGGATAATGAAGAGGACGCAAAGCACGGCTTCCGACCAATAGAAGATGTCCAGGGCATTCCGCCCGGATGTGAAGCCGTAGGAATGCAGCCCCACCCCCAGCATGTTCACGCCCCACCACGCAAAGGCGATGATGACGCCGCCAAGCACGTTGCTGAAGTGGAGAAGCCACGGAGAAAGCCACCCCGCCTTTCTGGCATGAAGCACGACCAACTGCCACAGCACGATCATCAATGCTCCGTTCTCCTTGGGGTCCCATCCCCAGAAGCGCCCCCAGGATTCATTGCCCCAGATACCGCCGAAGACAGTGCCCACCAGCGTGAAGACCAGGGAGAAGCACAGGATGCCGTATGCCATGCGGTCCAGGGATTGCTCCGTTTTCCGGCCGATCAGGCGCAGGGGGGAGGCCAGCAGATATACATGGGAAAGCACCGCCGCCAGCAGTCCGGCCGCATACCCCAGGACGATGGTGATGACGTGGGTGGAAAGCAGGAAGTTGGAACGCAGGATGGCCACGAGCGGGTCCATGTGGTCCACGGCCTGGGAAGATTCATACATGATGCCCATCTGGCAGGAGAGCGCCCCCAGGATCAACCCGGCCGCCAGCACAATTCCCTTTTTGCTGAAGAGTTCCGCTACCAGCGCGCAGATCACGCCCATGCAGGCGATGAAGGCGATGGTTTCATAGGTATTGCCTACCGGGGACCTCATGGTGATCAGCACGCGTATGGTCAGGGCGGCCACCAGAACGGCCGCGCCCGCCGCTCCCAAAATCCACGCCGGGCTGAAACCGCCGGGCCGCAGAAAACGCCTCCAGAACGGAGCATTCCGCATGGGGCGGAACAGCGCGCAGACCACCAGGAAGACAAAGGCGGCCACAAAGACAGCCAGGGAAACATACAGCGGGTCAAGACGGTAATAGAAGATTTCCCGGTTCAGGGCATTCCGTTCCCCGGCGGAAGCGGCTTCATTCGGCTGTACCAGCCGTTCCATCAGCAGGTTTTCCGCCTTGGCGCGCAGCTCTCCGCCTTTCGGCCCTTCTTCCTCAATGGCCTTGCGCTCCATCAGGGAAGCCATGGCCAGAAAAGCTCCGGCGCCCTTGCCCGGAACGGCGGTCCACTCCTGTTCTTCATCCCGTCCGGATGCCGGGAACCAGCGGGGGAATTCCATCCGTTCCATGGCAGCGGGGTCTTCCAGCATGATGCGGGAACCGAGCATCCAGCCGCGCACCACGTCAAAGTTGCGGGAAAGCGCCAGGATTTCCTTCTGCGCCTCCGTGAGCTGCGTTTCCCCCAGCATCCGGATTTCCCTCACGGCACGGGACATTTCCTCCCACTGTCCGGCAATCTGGGCATAGGAGTATTTTTTCCGCTTGTCCGCCTGGTCCGGCAGGTGCAGGCGGCGCACCACTTCCTCCCGGTTGACCAGGAATACCGGGTATTGCTCCGCAAATTCCGGCCTGAACATGCAGTCCAGCATCCATTCCACCGGAGTGAGTTTTTTCCCGCCGTCCGGCGTTTCTATGGAGAAGCTTCTCCTGCCCAGCGTCCGGAGCAGATGGAACCCGGCATACGTGGAGGCGGGCTTGACGCGGCCACCATCCTGAACGGCCATGCCCTCCACCTTTTCCACCAGGGAGGAGGACCAGGGCGTATAGCGTTCCACGCGGACCGTATGGACGGACGGCCTGGCCGCCAGCATGCCGACGGCGAAGATTCCGGCCACCAGCACGCAAATGCCGACCAGACGCCAGCGTTTCCCCTTCCCGGCACCATCCGCGTTTCCTCTGGATTGTTCCGGAACGGGTTCCTTTTCCTGCTTTTGTTCCGGCTTGCGGCGCAGGTACCTCCCGAAGACCAGGGCAAAATGCCACAACAACCCCACGGCAATGATGTAGGAAGACCATTTGGGCATTTGTTCCAGCGGATTGTGGGAGGCGCGGAGAATGGATATCAGCCTGCCGGGATGCAAAGAGTCCTGCCCCCAGCTCATCTGGTACAGGGTCCAGCCGGATACCCGCAGCGGTTCGTTCATCCGGATGACGGCGTCATAATGGCCGCCGGATTCCGGAAAAATGGTCACCTGGGATTCATAGGATTTAGGCTTGGACGTTCCGGGGTAGAATTCCGGCACAAAGCGGTTGAGGCGGATGTCAAAGGGAAGCTCCCGCTCATGCATGCGGTCGCCCTGCGGCAGTTCCACCTGGTCCACGGCCACGGTCATTCTGTTGCCCAGCATGATGCCGGCCAGCAGAAGGAGGATTCCGCCGTGGGCAATCAGGATGCCCGCATGCCTCCACGTCCATCTCACGCGGAACATGCCGCCCAGGAGCAGGTTGACGAACAGCAGGGCGCATGTAATGCCCATGCCGGGCAGCGGCAGGGAAATGAGGGAGTGCTCCCCGCCCAGGGGAATGAGCACGTAGGGAGCGCCGAAGAAGGATTCTATGGCCGCCTCCGATCCCAGGGAGGGAGCCAGCCGGACCTGGTGCAGGGTACCGGCAAATGTCAGCACCAGCAGGATGAGCATCAGGGCGATTCCCAGCCCGTAGCTGCCGCCGAATTTCCAGAGTTTCCGGCCGTATTTCCTCCACGCCGCTTCCGTATGTTCCCTGTGCCTGTTCATGATATGGGGTTGTCCCTGATGGAAAAAAGGGGGCCGATCACACGATCAGATCGTGAAACCGGCCCCAATCATGTTTCCGACTGGAAAATGATTAGAAGTTGTCCGCCAGCACTTCAAAGAATGCCTGGGGATGCACGCAGGCGGGGCACACCTTGGGAGCCGTGTCTCCGGTGTGGATGTAACCGCAGTTGCGGCACTTCCACTGGGTTTCCTGCTTCTTGGCGAATACGGTGCCTTCGCGCACGTTTTCCGCCAGTTTGCGGTAACGGGCTTCATGGTGCTGTTCCACCGTGGCGATCTTGCGGAAGGTTTCCGCAATGGCGGGGAAGCCTTCCCTGTCCGCCACTTCGGCAAAGGTGGGGTACATCTCCGACCACTCATCGTGTTCTCCGGCGGCGGCGGCCAGCAGGCACTCCTCCGTGGATTCCAGGGGGGCCGTGCAAACGGTGTGCGTCACTTCAATGCAGGCGTCTTTCAACAGTTTGAAGAACACTTTGGCGTGTTCCTTTTCATTGTCGGCCGTTTCCAGGAAAATGGCCGCGATCTGCTCGTAACCGGCTTTTTTGGCCACACCGGCAAAGTAGGTGTAGCGGTTGCGGGCTTCGGACTCCCCGGCAAACGCCTTGAGGAGATTTTTTTCTGTTTCTGTGCCTTTGATGGATTTCATAAACTAGTCACCAATTTGTGTAAGTGGGTTCATACTACCGGGGGAATGCCAAAAGACAAGCATTTATTGAATGAATCTAAAAAATCACCTTGCCGATTTTTTCTCCGGACTTACCGCTCTCAAGGAGTCCTCCAAAGTACCCGGAACGGTATCCAGATCTTTCATGATTTCATCCTGAATGGAGCGGGCACCGGGGGACCGGGAGGGTTTGTCCGCGGGGGCTTCCGGCTCTGCGGGGCGCTCGCCGGGCAGCGGCAGCAGGCCGTCCGGAGATACGGGGGGGGTGATTTCCTTTCCGGGTTCGGGAGTGTCCGTGGGCTCTTCACCCGTTTTTCCGGAGCTTTCCGGCGCGGCCAGATTCTGGTACAGGAACACCAAGTCTCCCGCTTCCGCCGTGCCGCTGCGTATGTCCGCCGGAATGCGCGTGCGCCCCATTCTTTCTTCCGTCACGATGAGGTTGGCGACGCGCCGGTTTTCCCCCGAGCCGGCGGATTGGGAGATAAGCACCGTTCCCGGTTCATACACAGTACCGGCCAGGGCGATCAGCACATAGTTGTGGCGGGGGTAAACCCGTTCCACTTTTCCCACGTAAACCGGACTTCTGCCTGCTTTTTTGACGGGCTGCACCTGCTGGGAACAGGAAGCCGCCAGCAGCACGCATCCCAGGAGGGCGGACATGGGAAGGATTTTATTCATGACGGAGAGGAAAGTAAGATGGTTGTCCGTTTCATTCCACCAGCACCTTGCGCGGGCGGTTGGTGTTGTCCGCAGGGGCGATGATCCCGCGGGATTCCAGCAGATCCATCATGCGCGCGGCGCGACCGTAGCCGATGCTCAGACGCCGCTGCAGGAGGGACGTGCTTACCTTGCGTTCGATGACGGCCACTTCCAGGCATTTGGCGTAGCATTCCTCCTCCGCGTCGTCCAGCGGGCTGTCCGCTCCGCCGTGGGAGGCTTCGTCCAGCGTCTTCTGGACCTCTTCATGGAATTTCTGCCTGGCCTGGGACGCGCAATGGGCCACCAGGGCTTCCACCTCGTCGTCGGAAATGAATGCGCCCTGGGCGCGTTCCACCTGGGCGGAACCGGGCGGCAGGTACAAAAGGTCGCCCTTCCCCACCAGCTTTTCCGCCCCCTGCCTGTCCAAAATCACGCGGCTGTCCGTGCCGCTGGCCACCTGGAAGGCGATGCGCGTGGGAATATTGGCCTTGATGGTGCCCGTCACTACCTGCCGCCGCGGCGTTTGCGTGGCGACAATGAGGTGAATCCCGGCAGCGCGGGCTTTCTGGGTCAGGCGGCCGATGTTGGTTTCAATGTCCGCGCCCACCGTCTGCATCAGGTCGGCAAGCTCGTCAATGATAATTACGATGTAGGGGAAGCGTTCGGGAATCACGCCGTCGTCATCCAAATCCAGTTCGTCATCCTCTTCCGCAGGCCATTCCCCCTGGGATTCCAGCTCCCGGGCGATGGATTCCGCCAGCGCCTCGTCCACTTCTCCGGACTCCGGCTCTTCTTCCTCTTCCGCGGGCATTTCAGGCGGCCGCTTGTTGAAGGCTTCAAAGTTGCGGACGCCCACCTTGGCAAAACAGTGGTAGCGGTGTTCCATTTCATTCACGCACCAGCGCAGGGCATTCGGCACCTTTTTAGGGTCCGTCACCACGGGAACGATCAAATGAGGCAGCTTGGAGTATGGCTGCATTTCCACCACCTTAGGATCCACCAAAATCAGCCTGAGTTCATCCGGCCTGAATTTCAACAGCATGGAGGAGATAATGCTGTTGATGCACACGGATTTGCCGGAACCCGTAGCCCCCGCCACCAGCAGGTGGGGCATGGAGGCCAGGTCTCCTATCACGGTGCGGCCATACACGTCCTTGCCCAGGGCCAGCGGAATTTTCTTTTTGGGAGAACAGAATTCGGGGTCCTGGAGCAGTTCCCGGAGCGGCACGGCCACTTTTTTGCGGTTGACGATTTCAATGCCCACCGTGTCCTTGCCCGGAATGGGGGCCACGATGTTCACGCTTTCCGCCCTGGTCGCCAGCGCGATGTCCTTGGAATACTGGTCAAACGTGTTCACGCGCACGCCGCGCGCGGGATATACCTCATACCGGGTGATGGTCGGGCCGCGGGTGATGTCCCCCGGCGTCACGTCCACGCGGAACGTCGTCAGCGTCTCGATGATTTTTTGCTGGATTTCCAGCATTTCCTCCCGGTCCGCATCCGTGGGGCCGTCCGGCTTTTCCTCATAATGCAGCAGTTCGAAGCCGGGAAGCTGGTAGTCCTTGAATTCCTCCGTAGGCGGCGTGGCTATTTTGGCAAAGGGCTGCACCTTGGGAGCAGGCTTGATTTCCGCAGGCTCCGCCACCGTGATTTTCGGGGTCGTCGTCAGCGGCAGATTCCCCTGCGTCCGCGGAGCGGAAGATTTTTTCGGGGGTGCGGGCGTCCGGACAGAGGGAGCGGCGGCCACTTCATTGTACAGCCCTTCCAGGTCATCCCCGGTACGGTGCAGGCGGGAAGAAGATTCCCGGCTCCGTCTGGCGGGAGAGGGAGAAGACAGGGCCGCGTCCTCCATGCTGGCTCTCACGCGGGCGACTTCCCTGGCCAGTTGGGAGGAACGGCGTTCCATCTTCTTTTCCTTCCTGTTCATTCTCCATGAACGGAACTCCCGGAGAACGGCGCGGAAAAGGGGACGAGGCCGCAGGCCCGCCGCATAGATCAAGGCAATGATATATCCCAGCCCGGAAACCGCCAGAATGGCGGACACCCCAGCCAAAGGAACCAGAAGATGCGTTCCGAGAAGGTTGCCGACAAGGCCGCCCGCGCCCAGCACCTGATGACGCTCCACCCATTCCGCCCCCGTAACATGGCCGGCAGTCAGGAACAGGCACCCGCTCACCAGCAGGAAGACGCCTCCATAGATCACACCGCGGGTCAGCCGTCCCCGGTGGGTAAAACGGTAACATCCCCACCAGGCCAGCAAAATCACCAGCATCCAGGCCATCCCTCCCAGCACCCAGTAAACGATGCCGGCTCCATACAGCCCCACCACGTTCAGAAGATTGGTCGTCCCCTCCATCACCTCGCCGGATTTGTTGAGATAATTCCAGCCTATTTCCCGGACGTCAAAGGTCACCATGGAAGCCAGCAAAGCCGCTCCTGCCAGTACGGAAACGGCGCCCCACGCCATTCCCATCCAAACGGGGGGATGGTCCTCTTCATGCTCAAATACATGACGCTCCTGCGCATCCAATGCCATACGTGGCATCTATACTAACAACACCGGGAGCCGAACTCAAGGCCAAACCAAGGGGGACCTGTTCTCTTCCTCGTGAAGATTTCTTTTCCGCCAAGTCCCCCTTCATCATGGAAAAAAATGGAATGAACAACCCTTCCCGGCAGGCAACGGCCGCCAGGACTCTTTTTCCTGTGAAATTACCCCAACCGCGTTAAAAAACAATACAACCTCAAATTTCCCCATTCCGCTTCTTTTATGCGATTGATTTTGCAAATTCAACAAAACTTTTGCTACAAAAAAATTATTATATGTAATTCATATTCGAATATAAGAAAATATTCAACGGATTGCAAATCCTATCAAAATAATAGGGAACATTAAAACTATATATAATATATTAAATATCAAATTGTTATTATAAATAAAAGTCATATTCGTTTATAATTTTGTTCTTATAATTTTACGGGATATGACAAATAAGTATTTTTTCTTTAACGATTACTATTGACACCGGATTTGCAATCCGCTACTCACGTCCTAGCCTTTATGTACATGCATATCTGCAAACCTGTCATCAGTAGCCTGCTCGCCGGGATGGCGCTCGTCATTCTCAGCCCGTTGCTGCTAACGATATCTGTGCTTCTTTTTCTATCTACGCGGAAATCCCCCTTCTTTCTTCAAACGCGCGTTGGATATCAGGGAAAACTGTTCAAAATCATCAAATTCAAAACGATGACGGATGCGCGTGACGAACATGGGCGCCTGCTCCCGGACAACCAAAGACTGTTCCCTCTCGGCAACTTCCTTCGCACCAATTCCCTGGATGAGCTTCCGCAACTGATCAATATCCTGAAAGGGGACATGGTCATCGTAGGCCCCCGCCCCTGGATTCCTTCCCAGATGGAAGCCCTTCCTCCCAATTATTGCCGCCAGCGCTATTCCGTCCGGCCAGGCATCACCGGCATGGCCCAGATCCACGGCCGCAACGGCATTCCCTTCTGCCGCCGACTGTGCTACGATGTGCTTTACGTGCGCCGCGTTTCCTTCCTTCTGGATGTTTCCCTGGTCTTCCGGACAGCCCGGAAAGTCCTGGTCCGGGAAGGCATCCAGCAATGCAACGAGGCCTTCCAGAATAAACTGGGGAAAACCCTCCTTCAGAACGATCTTTCCCTCCCCTCTACCACGGAGGCGACCAGATCCTTCTAATCCCCCGTTACCAAGCCTTCCCTTTATTACTTCAACTAATGAATAAACACCATCTCCTCAGCAAAGCTCTCCTGTGTTCCGCAGCCCTGGCAGGAGCCAGCCTCCTTCCTTCCTGCGTCAGTCCCAAGGAAGTCTTGTACATCCAGGACGTCTCCGGCTACTCCAAGGAAAAGATTCAGGGCAGCTACCAAACCCTGATTCAGAAGGACGACCAGCTTTCCATCACTGTCAGCAGCAAGCAGCCCGAACTGACCGCACCTTTTGCCGTCTCTGAAATCGGCACCTCCGGCCCCAGCTCCAGCTCCCGGTCCAAAGGTTACCTGGTCGATGCCAGAGGCTACATCGTCCTGCCGGTTATCGGCAAAATCAAGGCGGCCGGCAAGACCTGCTCCGCCCTGGGAGATGACATTGCCGCCGCTCTGAAAAACAACGACTACATCAGCGACGCTTCCGTCAACGTGCAGATCACCAATTTCAAGTTCTCCATTCTGGGCGAAGTTTCCTCCCCCGGAACATACAACATTGACGGCCAGCGCCTGACCATTCTGGAAGCCATCAGCCGTGCGGGCGACTTGAGCATTGACGGCAACCGGGACGTCACGCTGATCCGTGAAACGAACGGCCACCGCCAGATTGCCAAAATCGATCTGCGCAGCAAGGATTTATTCCAGTCCCCCTATTACTACATTCAGCAGAACGACACCATTTACGTTACCCCTGCCGAACGTAAAATCAATACCCGCAGTGACACCGTCCAATACATCGGCTGGACGGCATCCGGCGTGGGCCTGATCATCGGCATCATCGCCCTGTGCGCCTTGTGACCCTTCTTCCGTAGCCGGCTTTCCGCGGAAAGTGGAAAGCCGGTGAAGTATTTCATTTCCTTATGCCGCAACCTACCGTTCCGCCTGTATCTTCCCCCCCGCCCGAGACACCGGATTCCTCCCTGTCTCTGGACATTGTCGCCATCATTCTCCGCAGGCGCTGGTACTGGATACTGTTCTGCGCCCTTTTGGGAGGAACTGCAGCCTATTATATGGCGGCCACGCAGAATTACGTATTTGAAAAGACCGCCAGCGTCATGATGAGGGAAGCCAGCAAGGATTCCTCCACAGACCGCATCATGGTGGAACTGGGGGTGGATTCCGGAGCGGCCAATCTGGCCAATGAAAGCTTTATCCTCAGGTCCTCCACCGTCATGCGGCATACGGTTGAAGACCTGAAACTGAACGTATCCTACTGGAAAAAACGGGACCTGCGCCAGATAGACCTGTACCGGGAAAGCCCTGTGGAAGTCATCTTTGAAAACATCCCCAGCGACAGGTCCTGTTCTTTCGATATTACCCTGAAAGGGGACAGCGCCCTGTCCCTGACCTACCAGGGCAGCGACGGAAAACCCGTACAGTTGGAAGAGGAACTGAAAAAGCCCGTCCATCTCCCTTTTGCAACCATCACGGTTTATCCCACTTCCCATATGCCGGAGACAATTCCAGGCACCACCATTACCGTACGGCGCGTTCCCATCAACGCCGCTGCGGACCAGCTCCTCGCCAACTTCACCGTCAAGCGCCCGGACGCCAAGGAATCCAGCCTCCTCCAGATGACGCTCACTTCCTCCAATCCCGATAAAGCAACGGATACGCTGAATAAACTGATCGAAATCTATAACGAACATTCCAGAGAAGAACGCCGCGCCATCGCCGTCAAGACGAAAGAATTCATTCGCCGGCAACTCGAACAGATCGGCGAGGAATTGAAAAGACTGGACAGCAAACGGGACGACATCAAATTCGAGAACGACATCATTGCCGACACGCAAGCCTCGCTGTCCGCCGATTTCAGCACCGCACAAACGCTGGACAATTCCATTTTCGAGCTCCAGACGCAGATCATGCTGGCCAATGACTTGGAAAACAACTTGAAAGCCGTCAGTAAAAAAGCGGAACTTATTTCCCTGGACACCGGCATCGCGGACTCCGGGGTTTCCCGTCAAATTGAAGCCTACAACACCGCCTATCTGGAATACCAGAAAATCGCGGGCAGCGCGGGCTCGCAAAACCCCATCGTCGTTTCCCTGACCAAGAAGATGGACGCTACCCGCGCGGCCGCCTTCAGATCCCTGTCCAACTTGCGCGATAACTTGAATTTACGGCTCCAGGAGCTTACCCGAAAGCGGGATGACATTACCAAGCGCCTGGCCGCCACATCCGGAAAGGCGCGGAAACTCACCCCTCTGAACCGCGAACACGGGGTAAAGGAAGAATATTACCTTACGCTGCTGACCAAGGAACAGGAAAACGAACTGGCTCTGGAAACCACACCTTCTTCCGCCCGCGTTCTGGAAACGGCGCACGGCTCCAACGCCCCGATTGCTCCCAATACCAGGAAATTCGTTCTCGGCGGGGCGGCCGGAGGCGCAGCCCTCTGCCTGTTCGCTTTCATGGGCGCGGCCATACTCAACAACAAGGTCAAAAACAGGCATGACCTGGATGCCATCACCACCCTTCCCGTCATTGCAGAGCTTCCCGCCATGAGCAAAAAGGAACAGAAACAGGTATCCCTGATGCTCCCTGACGAACATTCCGTCATGGCGGAATATTTCCATATCATGTGCCACAATGTGGACTCCATGCTTCCCTTTTCCGAGCATCAGGGCCATGTGATCCTGCTCGCTTCCACCACGCCGGGAGAAGGAAAAACCTTCATTTCCGCCAATCTGGCCCAGGCTTTTTCCAAAATCGGAAAGCGCGTGCTCCTGATTGACGGCGATCTACGCAAGACCTCCCTCTCCAGCCAGCTTGGCGGCAAGGGCCGCAAGGGCCTGAGCACCATCCTGCTCAACAAGGTTTCCGACCTTTCCTCCGTCATTCATTCCCTTCCGGATCATCCGGGGGTGGACATCCTCTACGGAGGCCCCCATGTTCCCAATCCCGTTTCCCTGCTCTCCCGGCCCGAGATTGAACAGCTTATCCAGTCCTTCAAGCGATCTTACGATGCCGTTATCATTGACGCGCCACCCTACGGCATTCTGGCGGATACGGCCATTTTTGCCAAACTGGCGGACATTTCCCTGTACGTCATCCGCAGCAACAAGATAGACAAGCGCTATATAGCCACTATCCAGCAGCTTGCCAATGAAGGAAAGCTTCCCAACATGGGATTTGTCATCAATGCCGTGGACTTCAAGGCGTCCGGCCATCACTATTACGGTTACGGCTACCATTACAACTACGGGTACAACACCACCAATTCCTGATTTCCGCCTTGTTCTCCGCCCTGTTCCAGCCAAAGTTCAAGCTCTGTACCCTCTGTCCGGACGGAATGGACATGCACAGCCATCTGCTCTGGGGTGTGGACGACGGCGCGCGGACGCAGGCGGAAAGCCTGGAACTCATTTCCCTGCTGAAAAAACGGGGATTCCGGGGAGCCTGTTGCACTCCCCATGTCATCAGCCGCTATCCCTGGAATACGGCAACGAGTTTAAAAGTACGCTTTCGGGAGCTTGTGAACGCCGTGCCGGACGAGGATTTTGAACTCCGGCTGGCGGCGGAATACATGCTGGACGATCATTTTGAACGGCAATTCACGGAAGAGGAGCCTCTCAGCCCGGACGGCACGCACATTCTTGTGGAACTCCCGCAATACCGCCTTCCGGACGCGTGGATGGACATGCTCCTGCTCATTAAGGACAGAGGATATGTTCCCGTGCTGGCCCATCCTGAACGCTACGGCAAAATCCTGACTCCAGAGGAACTCGCCGCCCTGGCCGCACAAGGCATTCTTTTCCAGGGAAACATAGGCTCACTATGCGGATTCTACGGGCAGAAATGCCGGGAACTGGCGCGGAAATTCCAACAGGAAAACCTCTATTTCTGGTGGGGGACGGACGCCCACAACGCCATCATGATCAACAAGCTCCGCCTCTGACAGGCGGATGCGGCACGGAAAACGACTTACGGCCCTTTTCATGAAAATCTCCATCATCACGGTCTGCTTCAACAATGCCTCCACCTTGCGCGACACCATGCGCAGCGTTCTGGGGCAAACCCATCCGGATATGGAATACATCGTCGTGGACGGCGCCAGCACGGACGGGACGGTATCCATTCTCCGGGAAATGGAACCCTTGTTCCGCAGCAGGATGAAGTGGGTTTCCGAGCCGGACGAGGGGATTTACGACGCCATGAACAAGGGCATCCTCATGGCTACGGGGGACGTGGTGGGCTTCCTCAACGGAGACGATTATTACCAGGACAACCGCGTACTGGAAGATATTGCACGCGCCTTTTCCGAAAACGGTACGGATGCCGTACATGGCAACTTGTCCTATATCAATTCCGAACGGAAGGTCGTCCGCACCTGGCAAGGCTCCCCCTACCGCCCCGGAGCGTTTCAGAGAGGCTGGAATCCGGCCCACCCCACCTTTTACTGCACCAGGGAATGCTTTGAGCGCTACGGCCTGTTTGATCCCTCCATCGGCAGCGCGGCGGACTTCGAGCTCATGCTCCGGTTTGTGGAAAAACACCATATTTCCACGCACTACCTGGACCGTTTCATGGTGTTCATGCGCACGGGAGGCTCCAGCACGGCAGGCCTCAAGGCAGTTCGTCGCAATACCAGGCAGAACAAGCAGGCATTCAGGAAAAACCGCATTCCCTGCCCCTGGCATTACGGAATCTCCCGTCTGGCTTCCAAAATCCTTTCCGTCAAGCACCCTTTTCTCTACCTGGCCAAATCCCTGAAAAAATCCTGATTCCCCAACCTCTGCTTCATCCGGAAAACTTCATGTCCATGCCTTTTTTCCAATGCTGATTTCCGCCATCGTTCCCGTTTACAACCTTGAGCATCTCGTCAGCCGGTGCCTGGATTCTCTCGTGCGCCAGACGCACGCAGAGCTGGAGATTATTTGCATTGACGACGGGTCCACGGACGGTTCCGCGGCCATCCTGGAACAGGCGGCACGGCAGGACAAGCGCATCCAGGTTATCGCCAAACGGAACGAAGGGCTGCCCATGGCCCGCAAAACGGGCATTGACCGGGCTTCCGGGGAATTCATCATCCATGTGGACGGGGATGATTATCTGGAACCGGATGCAATTGAAGGGCTTGCCGGACGCCAGCATGAAACGGACGCGGATATTGTCGTATCCGACTACTTCTCGGAAATGGAAGACGGTTCCGGAAGAAAGATGTGTACGGACTACCACTTTGACGTACTGGACGGAAAAACCTTTCTACGGGCGCTGCTGACGGAAGAGAAATACTTCATCTGGGGAAAACTGATCCGTACAAGCCTTTGCCGGGAAATTTCCATTCCGCACGACATCCATTACACGGAAGACATGGTCGGCATGGTCCAGCTCGCGGCGCTGGCCCGTACCGTCGCCAAGCTGGACCGGCCCCTCTACCATTACATCAAACGGTCCGGGGCCTTTACCCATGCGCCGGGCGCCAGGTCCTTCAAGGACTGGTACAGGGCGGTCCGCCTGACCGGCGACTACTGCCGGGCCCTCCCGGACGGCGCGCAGTTCCGCCAGCTTCTTCTGGACCGGGAAACCGTCCAGGCAGACGTCTATCTGCGGAACACCCGCACAACCGGCTATTACAGGAAGGACATCCGCTCCCTGGTCTGGAAGCTTCTGCTCCATTACCGGAACGAAGGGCGGCACGCCCTGGCGAAATTGCCGGGAAGCAACAGGCTGTTCCTGACGGCGGCCCTGATATCCCAGCGCCTGGCTTCATGCGCCCACACCCTTTACGCCAAAAGCAACAGATGACCCCCGCCAGGAAAAAAATCATCATCACGATGACCTACATGCATATAGGAGGAGCAGAACGCAGCCTTCTGGGGTTGCTGCACGCCATCGACTACACGCAGTACGACGTAGACCTGTTCCTGTTCAGCCATGAAGGGGAATTCATGGACATGATCCCTCCCCAGGTAAATCTTCTTCCGGAAATTTCCGCATACAGGACGCTTGTCGCCCCCCTGAACCTCCGGAATGGAAAGCACCGTTTCCTCTATCTGATGAAGAAACTGGGCATTCTGCTGGCGGCGGTCCGTTATAAAATGATGGGCAGACCGGTCCACGAACACGGCATCATGCAATACTGCCAGCGTCTCATGCTTCCGTGGCTTCCGGACATCAGCAACAGGCATTATGACCTCGGCATCAGTTTCCTCGGCTTCCATGACGTCATCTCGGACAAGGTAAAAGCCGATGTGAAGCTGGGCTGGTATCATACGGACTACGGAAGCGTCAGGCCATTCATGCGCATGGACGGAAAAATGTGGAACCGGCTGGATAAAATCGTCCTGGTGTCTGAAAGCGCCATGCAGTCCTTCCTCCGCAGCCATCCGGGCCTGGCGGCCAAGGCATGCGTCATTGAAAACATCCTGTCTCCCGCCTTTATCAGAAGCCAGGCACAAACTTCCCTCCCCGCCCCCGCAGGCCCGGAACAAGGCATATCACTTCTGACAGTAGGGCGTCTCTGCGAGGAAAAGGCCTATGACCGGGCCATGGATGCCTGCCGCATCCTGCTTGACAGTGGTTACCGGATCAAATGGACAGTCCTTGGAGAAGGGCATCTGGAATCCGTCTTAAGGGAGCGCATCAGTAAGCTGAACCTTCAGGACCATTTCATTCTGGCGGGAGCCGCGGCCAATCCGTATCCCTACTTCCGCCATTGCGATATTTATGTGCAGCCTTCCAATGTGGAGGGAAAATCCGTCTCCGTCCGGGAGGCCCAAATCCTGGGGAAACCCGTCATTGTCACCAGATATCCCACGGCCACCAGCCAGATTGAAGACGGCATTGACGGCATTATCACGGACATGAGCGCGGAGGCAGTGGCGCAGGCGGCGGCACGGCTTATCGACCATCCCGAACTGAGGCGGAGACTTTCCGGCAACTGCGCCGCCCGCGATTACGGAAACGAGGGGGAAATCAACCACATTTACCAGATGGTGCCATGAATGCCGACCTTCCCCATGCCGCTTCCGGGCGCATTTCCTATCTTGACTTCCTCAAGGGCTTTTCGGTCCTCTGGGTGGTCCTGATGCACGTCCATTACGAATATGACCCGGGGTGCATGCCGTCATGGATCACCCTGCCGTACTACATGCCCATCTTCTGCTTCGTTTCCGGCGTCTTTTTCAGGGAAAAACCATGGCATGAACTGATCGCGGCGAAGGCCAGAACCCTTCTGGTTCCCTTCCTCACGTTCTATCTGTTCACCCTGCTTCTGTACAAACTGCACGAACTGCTCCTCGCGCTTCATCAGAAAACCGGCTTCCGTCCGTTCACGGACAGCTTGTTCGGCCCCCATGCCGTTTATTCCTATCAGGTTCTGAACGGAGCGCTCTGGTTCTTCATAGGCCTGTTCTGCATCACCCTCCTTTATGCGTTTTTGAAAAAATTCCTTTCGCCCATCATGACTGTGGGCGCCAGCCTGGCGTGCTCCCTGGCGGGCCTGTTCCTGTGGGCGCGTCCGGAATACAACCCCATCACTCCTCTTTTCCCGCTTTCCCATATCCTGTATTTCCTGATTTATTTCACGCTGGGGGCCCTGTACGGTAAAAAACTGCTGCAACTGGTTGAAAACGGACACAGCAAATTTCTCCTGCTCCTCTGCATCATTCCCGTCGTGCTGATCAATGCCGGCTACGGACTTCTGCCCTGGATGCGCCTTCTCCCGTACATGGCCTGGCAAATGGTTTGCTCCGCATGTTTCATTGCCTTTTCCCTCTTGTGCGCCAAATACCTGGACGGAGTGAAACTATTGCGCCCCCTGCGCTTTTACGGGAAAAACTCCCTGATCGTCTTTGCCACGCACATGCCCATCTTCGGCCTGTACTACCACGCCTGGTTTAAAACGAACACATTCGGAAAAATCGGCTTTTTCATCCTCTTTCTCGGCATTGAGTACCTCCTGATCCTTTTCTTCAACCGGTGCTGTCCCAGGCTGATCGGCAAACGTCCCCAATGAAAGCCATGACGACAAACATCCCTACCCTGGCCATCTACTTCCCCTCCCTGGAAAACCTGGGGGGCATTGAACGCGTTGTGGAGGCGCAAACCCTCATCTTTGCCAAACACGGAATCCACGTCCTTCTCGTCACGGAACAACCCGTAGGCAAATTGCGCCCGTCCCTGGAAAACTACTGCCGGTTCGCCTGCCTCAGCCGGGAATCCTCCCGGAAGGACCAGTGGGAAAAAATCATCCGCGAACACCGTCCCTCCCTGGTCATTCTGCACGGCGCCTTTTATGCCGCTGCCATGGAAACGGCGGCCATCCTCCGCCCTCTTCCGGTCAAAACCATCCTCAATATCCATTTCTCCTTCCCTACCCCCCTCTACCTGACGGGGGATGAAGGGATGTATGATTCCCATCTGGAAACCGCCCGCCTCTGCGACGCCGTAGCCGTTGTTTCCGGAACAGACCGCCGGTTCTGGACTGCTCTGGGCTGCCGCGCCCATTACGTTCAGAATCCCGTCAGGCATGCGGCCTCCGCGCCTGTTCCGACTCCGCCGCGCTCCAGGCGCACACTGCTGTGGCTTGGGCGCCCCATGGAACCCAAAATGCCGGAAGAAGCCCTGTACATCATGGCGGAACTATTGCCCCGCGTGCCTGATGCCAGACTGGTCATGGCGGGAGGCCACGGGGCGGAATCCGGAAAACTCCTCCAATTAACCAAAGCTCTGGGCATCAGCTCCAGCGTGACATTCATCCCCGAACAGGCTGATGTGGAACCCCTTTATGCGGAAAGCGGCATCCATCTGCTGACCTCTCAGGCGGAATCATTCTGCCTGGTTCTGGCAGAGGCGAAGGCACGCGGCATCCCCACGGTCATGTATGATATTCCCTACCTGGAACTCCTGCACAACCGCCGGGGAGTGTCCGTCCTCCCTTATGGGGACCGGCGCGGCATGGCGGACAGGATAGCCGCCCTCATGCTGGACGAAGAATTGTACGCCCGCCAGAGTGAGCAGGCCAGAGAAAGTCTTCTGCCTTTCAATGATGAAGCCGTCTTCCAGACCTGGAACGCCATTTTCTCCGACCTTGCCGGACAGGAGGCCGCCCCGGAGGACATCCGCGAGGGACAACAGGCTGAGGAAGACCTGCGCCTGATCGTCTCCGAAATGTACCGGGCATGGAGCTACCGCATGGAAAAGGACTTATGGAAGATCGAATTCTGGAACAACCTGGAAAAAATGCTGGGGACGTCCGCCGCGGCCCGGCTCCGCAGATGGGGGGAAGCCCTGTTCCAGCGGCTTAAAAAACTGAAAAGGAGCATCAAATAACGGAGCTGCATTCCATGAAGCCGTATTACCTTGTCATCACTCCCTTTTTTCCCACGGAATCGTCATTCCGGGGGCCCTTCATTTATGACCAGGTACGGGCCATCAAAAAGACGGGGCGCTACCGGGACGTGCTCGTTTTCAAGCCGGCCTCCCCCTTCGACCGCCGCACCTCCTATGATTATAAAGGTATCACGGTGCGCCTTTTCCCTTTCCTCCAAATGCCTTCCCTGATCCTGAACGGCCTGACTAACGGGATCAACTCAGCCCTGTTCCTGAAAGCTTTCCGGCGCGCCGGTTTTTCCCCGGACCATATCGCCGTGGCGCACGCCCACACCTCCGTATTTGCGGCGTGCGCACTTTCCCTGAAAGCCGCCTCTCCACAGACCGTGGCACTGGTCCAGCATCATGACGGTGATCCCTACACCATCAGAAACGGCAAATTTGCCTCCTGCGCCTTCAATGCGCGCTACCGGGCGAAGAAGAACATCAGACTTTTCAACAGAATGGACTGCCACGTTTCCATCAGCAAATTCGTGGAGCGCCATCTTCTTGAATTCCCGGCCGTCAACCCCCAAGACTATTTCGAATCCTACCGTAACAGCCTGTCCCTGGTGCAGAACCTGCCTCCCATCACTCCCAAAAAATCGCTCATCCTGTACAATGGGGTGGACACCGGCCAATTTCATCCCTCACCCCGCCAGCGGAAGAACGAAAAGCTGACGATAGGTTGTGTGGGGAATTTCGTGGACCTCAAGGACCAGATCACCCTGGTCAAGGCGGTGGAACAACTTCTCGCGCGGGAACAGGGCTCCGGCATTTTACTGAAATTCATCGGAACCGGCCCCACCCTGGAAGAATGCCGCGCCTATGTGCGGGAGCACCGCCTGGAAAGCAGCATTACTTTTCAGACGGAAATTCCTCACACCGAACTGGCCGCCTTTTACCATTCCCTGGACCTCTTCGTGCTGCCTTCCTTCTTTGAGGGCTTCGGCTGCGTTCTGTTGGAGGCGCACGCCTGCGGCGTTCCCTTCATGACATGCTGCGGTCAGGGGGGAGCGGAATACATTCCCCCGGAAGACAAAGACAAATGGCTGTTCGCACCCCGTGACCATGACGGCCTGGCCGCACTCATCAGCCGGTTTGACAAGGAACGCTATCCGCAGAGCGTCTGCCATGAATATGACATCAACATCCTGATCACCCGTTTTCTGGACCAGATCGACCCGGCAGGAAGCGAACGAACGGAAAACGGAAACGGAGGACAAACCGGCCCATGAAAAAAATTCTGCAATATATCAGGAACCACGGCGCCTGGGCCTTTGCGTTCATGATTGCCATGGCCTCACCCATTCTGGGGCCCCTGGCCGCCTTGTCCCCTCTTTATCCGCTTGCCTTCGCGGCGGGAACAGCCGTCGTGCTGCTGACGAGAAACCTTCGTATCAGCCTGCCCATGGCCTTCCTTGTCCTAGCCTGCGCGGCAAGCATCATCCTGGCCAATCCGCTCCCCATTTTCCAACCCTGGGTGAGACTATGCTACAGCCTGCTCGTCTTCATCGTCCTGAGTCCTCTGCTGTCTTCCCCAACATTGGAGGAATTCCGCATCCGGCTTTATGAATGGGTCATGCGCCTGAGCGTTTTCATCGGCGTAGCCTCCTTTTTCTGTTACTTTGCAGGCATCAACTACATGACCACCTTTTACAAGGCCTCTCCCGGTACTGCGGGGCTTTTCGGCGGTCTGACCGTCCAGTCCATGCTTCTGGGCCCCATGGCCGGCGTCGGCTTCATTCATCTGCTGTACCGGACGCTGAAGGAGATGATGACTTACGGAACCTTGTCACTTCCCAGGTTGTTCATGATGTTGGCCTGCCTGTGTTCCGTTCTTCTTTCCGCCTCACGGGGCGCCTTCCTGGCCACGGCCGCCGCTTCGGGCTATCTATTCTTCATGTTCCTGAAGGACAAGCCGCATCAGTTGCTGAAAACAGGCGTCTGCCTGCTTCTTGTATCGGGAGCCGCCTATCCGCTCATGGGGCATTTTGCCTCCGGCATGATCTCCAAGCAGGAGGCCAATGAAAAATCGGGCGGAACCTTTTCCTCCCGGGAAATTTTATGGAACGACAGAAAACGTGAATTTCTGGACTCCCCCGTTTACGGAGTCGGATTCGCCTCCCAGCGCATTGTTTCCTATGCCGTTTCCCTGCGTACGGGGGTCATTGAACCAGGCACCTCCTACGGAGCCATCTTCGCCATGACAGGACTGTTGGGAGGCCTGCCCTTCATGTACATTCTCCTGACCAATATCCTGAAAAGGCCTTTTCCGCGACGGTATGGCGCTCCTGTCTCTCCGGCCCAGGCCACCCTCGTCTTCTTTTCCCTGCATATGGTAACGGAAGGTTATGCCTTTGCCGCCGGTGCGTCCCTGGGAGCCGTTTTCTGGTGCTCCCTGGGAGCCGCAGCCGCCTACCGCCACCAGATTCACACGCACCCTCTGGAAATACCATGACATTCATTTTCTGGCAAAACATCATCAGCCTCCACCAGGCAGCCTTTCTGAAAGCGCTGGCGAAGCGCCATGAGGTAATCCTCGTCGCGGAACAGCCTCTCACCAGGGAGCGCGCGGAAGAAGGCTGGGACCTCCCGGACATGGGGGCCGTGCGAACTGTCACAGAACCTGGCACCGCGCAAATCAACCGTCTTCTTGAAAAATACCGCGATTCCCTGCACTGCTTTTCCGGAATAGACGCTTTTCCCATGGTTTACCGCGCCTTCCGCCTGGCCTGCACGCAGGGAATACGCCCCCTTCTTTATCTGGAACCCTATGAATGGCGCGGCTGGAAGGGATTCCTGCGGCGGGTGAAATACACCGTTCACCGCCTGCGTTACGGAAAAAGCATCCGGGCCATCCTGACCACCGGTTCCCGGGGAAAAATCTGCTATGAACGGGCCTTCTTCTCCCCCGGAATCATTTTTGACTGGGGATATTTTACTGATGTCCCCCCGGATGACGCCTCATCCGGGGAAAAACGGAATGATGAAGAAGACGGCAGCGGCCTCCCCCGCCTCCTTTTTGTCGGCAGGCTGGACGGCAACAAGAGGATTCTTCCCCTGCTGGAGGAACTTATGCCGCTCCGGGACGGTTTTTCCCGCCTGGACATCATCGGCAGAGGGCCTTTGGAAACGGAAGTGAAGCGGCGCGCCTCTGCCTGCGCCCAATTCCATTTCCTTGGCGTAAAAACAAACCGGGAGGTTCAGGAACGGATGCGGACCGGCGACCTCCTCGTCCTGCCCAGTTTATATGACGGCTGGGGCACCGTCGTGAACGAAGCTCTGCAAAACGGCATGCGGGTTCTATGTTCCGACGCCTGTGGAGCTTCCGTCCTGCTGGACGGCTGCGTCCGGGGAGCCTCCTTCCCCGCCGCCAGCCGTGAAAACATGAGGGAAGCTCTCCGGCACTGGATTGCCGTAGGGAAAATCTCCCCTGAAACGCGCCGCTCCATTTCCGAATGGAGCATGGACCATATTTCCGGAGAGGCCGCCTCACGCTATTTTGAACAGATCTGCGGCTTCCTGCGCGGAGAAAGGGAAAAGCGGCCGGAAGCGCCGTGGATGGAAAAGGCAGAGAACTGAAAGACGGAACATGAACATTCTCCATACCATTGCATCACTCAACACCCGTTCCGGAGGGACAAGCACCTGCACCTACGATCTGGTGAAGGCCCTGAACGGAAACGGTTGCCGCACGGACATCCTCACGCTGTCCCCCGCCGACGCGTCAGACGTAATGATCGGGCAGGATTCCTTCATCCACGCCCTTCCGAACGATGCCGTTTCCCCCCTGTCCCTTTCCCGCGGCATGCGCGGCTTTCTGCATGGGGAAACGGAGTACGACCTCTACCATACCAACGGACTGTGGCAGGACGTCAACCATGCCACGGCGGCCATCGCCCGCGCCAAAGGAAAGCCTTGCGTCATTTCCCCGCATGGCATGCTTTATCCGGAAGCCCTTCTGCGCAGCAGGTGGAAAAAACGCCTGATGCTGAACCTGGGGCACCGCCGGGACCTGGAGCGGGCCGACTGCATCCACGTGACATGCCTCCGGGAAATGAAACATTGCCGCGCCCTCGGGCTTCTCAACCCCATGGCCGTCATTCCCAATCCCGTGGCCGTCCCCGGTTTTCTAGAGGAGCTGAACCGCCCCAATGACCGTTTCAGAATCGGCTTCCTGGGCCGCTTCCACCCCATTAAGAATATTGACCGCCTGATCCGTGCATGGAGCGTTGCCGGAAAGGCCGCGCAGGACGGAGAACTGGTGCTTGTGGGGGACGGTCCTGCCGAATACGTCTCCTACCTGCGTGATCTCGCCCGCACCTTGCACCTGGAGAACGTACGTTTTACCGGGTTTTTGACAGGACGTGCCAAATTTGAGGCGCTTGCCTCCCTGACAGCCCTGTTCGTCCCCAGCGAATCGGAAAACTTCGGGATGTCCGTTCCGGAGTCCCTGCTGGCGGGGACTCCCGTCATGGCCTCCCACGGGACGCCATGGGAAGACCTGTCCCTGCACAACTGCGGCTGGTGGAGGCCCAACGATACGGACACACTGGCGCAGACAATTGAGGAAGCGGCAGCGCTCAGCGGGGAGGACCTGAAAAACATGGGAGACGCCGGAAGACGGCTCGTGCTTGACCAATACACGGCTCCCCGCGTGGCAAAAAACATGACCCTTCTTTACGAATACCTCCTGCGCCAGCGGCCGGACCAGCCGGATTTTCTCTATTACCAGTCATGAATACTCAGCAAGTGGACCTCTCCAAATACCAAAATAAACTGGGACTGAAAAACAAAATGCAGCGGCTGCTCTGGCGCTGTGCCTGCCTGTTTTTCTTCCGGCCTTTCTTTCCCGGCATCCTGATGCCGTGGCGCCGCCTGGTTTTACGCTTTTTCGGCGCAAAAATGGGAAAAGGGGCGGTAGTCCATGCATCCGTGCGCATCTGGGCTCCCTGGAATCTAGAAATGGGGGAATTCAGCTGTCTGGCCGGAGACGTCGACTGCTACAACGTCGACAAGGTCGTGGTCGGCTCCCATACCACCGTCTCTCAAAAATCCTACATCTGCACGGCTTCCCACGACGTTACCCACCCCCGGCACCCTCTTGTCACGGCGCCCGTTTTCATTGAAGACCAGGCATGGATTGCCGCAGACGCCTTTGTCGGCATGGGAGTCCGCATCGGACAGGGAGCTGTCGTCGGCGCCAGGGCTGCCGTTTTCCGCGACGTCGCCCCGTGGACAATCGTGGGCGGCAACCCGGCCCGCTTCATAAAAAATCGTTCTCTCCATGATTGATCTCTCCGCCATCATCCTGACCAGGAACGAACAGGTGCATATCCGCCGCTGTTTGGAAAACATCCTTCCGCTCGTACGGGAGGTTTTCGTCATCGACTGTTTTTCCACGGATGAAACCGTCCGCATCTGTTCCTCCTATGACCGCGTGCATGTCATCCACCATGAATGGCCCGGCACACAGGCTGCGCAACTGAACTGGGCTCTTGATCATTTGCAGATCCGGACGGAATGGATTCTGAGGCTGGACGCGGACGAATACCTCCCGCCGGACACCAAAATCCATTTGGAGCGCATGCTTCCCTCCATGGAGGAGGATGTCTCCGCACTCTCTCTGGACCTTTCCCGTTATTTCCTGGGCCGTCCCATCCGGCACGGCACGCCGCCCGTCCGCCTGGTCCGCATTTTCCGGAAAGGAAAAGCCAGGTGCGAGGTGCGCGCCATGGACGAGCACATGGTGGTTCTGAAAGGCCGCGTATGGGACCTGAACGCCAACTTCGTGGATGACAACCTGAACAACCTGAGCTGGTGGACCCAGAAGCACGTCGGCTACGCCATCCGGGAAGCCGCACAATTGCTGGATCAGGAATACGGCCTGAGTTCGCCCAAAGAGCAATGCGGTTCCCTGAGCGGGCAAACGCTGAAAAAACGGGCCATGAAACGCACGTACGCCCGGCTTCCCCTTTTCTGGCGCGGATTCGCCTACTTCTGCTACCGCTACATCCTGCGCTTCGGCTTTCTTGACGGAAAGGAAGGATTTCTGTGGCATTTCCTGCAATGCTGGTGGTACCGGACCCTGGTGGACGCCAAGGTCATGGAAATCAAAAAAGCCTGCGGGGAAGACCCCGGAAAAATGAAAACATTCCTGAAAACGGAATACGATCTGGTTCTCGACTGACCTCCCTCATGAGTACGAAACGCGTTTTTTATCTGGACAACATCAGGTTTTGCGCCAGCTTCCTCGTCATCCTCGGCCACTCCCATCCGGAATATGCGGCGGGCATGTCCCCGGAGGGCCTGACCCAGGCAGGAATATGGCCTTCCCTGTTCGGATTGATGTCCTCACCTTCTTCCGAACTTTTCATGACCATATCGGGTGCTATTCTTCTGCCCGTCAGGATACCCGACAAGGAATTCTTCAAAAAAAGATTTTCCAAGGTTCTGTTTCCCCTTCTTATCTGGTCACTGATTTATCTCGCAGCCGGACTCGGTCCGAAAGACAGAACCGCCGTCGAATCCCTGCTTGCGCTGCCATTTACGCCGGTACTGGACGTATTCTGGTTCATGTACGTCATTTGCGGCCTCTACCTGTTCGCGCCCATCATCTCCAAATGGATCCTTGATGACAACAGAGCGTCCATGAGGTTCTATCTGGGTTATTTGGACGTTCATTTCCTTTCTTCCCCTGCTCAACCTCATTTCGCCCGGATTCTACAACTCCCAGGGCAGTCACTATTTTGTTCTCAACAGCTTCGGCGGTTTTCTGGGCTACATGGTATTGGGTACCTATCTGAAGCGCTACCAGACGTCCGTCAGCAGAAGCAGGTTTTTGACATGCTGTGCAGCCGTCCTTTTATTCAGCGCCCTTCTCTTCGTGCTCAGGTCTTTCTTGCACATTCTTCCGGCCGGTTTCATTTACGACAACCTCTGCTTCATCTCCATTGTGTACGTTTACACCATATTCACCATCATCCAGTACGCTTCCAGGTTCATCACCCGCGTTCAGCCCGTGTTTACGGAACTGTCCAAACATTCCTTCGGCATTTATCTTTCCCACATCCTCATTATCCATTTCATTACCCAGCCGCTAATATCCTCCCTGGCGCTTCCGCCTTATGCAGCCATCCCGCTGATGGCCGTCATTACCTATCTTTGCTGCTACATTTCCATCAAACTGTTGACTTTCCTTCCGAAAAGCAAGTACATCGTAGGCATATGAAAAGTCCGGCCCCCACGACTCCATGTTCCCATCCCTGTCTCCCGGCATTGAACATTCAGCCGTGACAAGGGGAAAAGTCCCCATTATTCATTCCTCCATTCCCTGCCGTTCAATCTCAATACCATGTTTCAGTCCCAGCCGCCGGAATGCCCCTGCATCAGCATCATCATTCCCGTTTATAATGCAGGCCCCTATCTTGGGGAATGCCTGGATTCCCTCCTGTCCCAGACCTTCCAGGACTGGGAGGCCATCTGCATTGACGACGGCTCTTCCGACGAAAGTCCGGCACTGCTGGACAAATGCGCGGCCATGGACCCCAGATTCAAGGTCGTCCACCAGCAAAACGGAGGCGTCTCCAACGCCAGGAACCGGGGACTGGAACATATCCGCGCGCCTTACCTTCTTCTGGTGGATTCAGACGACTGGCTGGAAGCGGACGCTCTGGAACAGTTATACGGCTCCATCCGGGAAAATGGAGGAGACCTGGTCATTTTCGGCCACTACTTTCATGAATTCCACCGCCCCGAGCCGCGCACATGCCTGCCGTGGTTTTCCCCGTCTGGACCGGAAAAAAGGAAGGAGCCGCTCGGCTTCCGCTCCATGACCCGCATCACCTCCTACGCATGCGACAAGCTGTTCCGCAGTTCCATCATCCGGGAACAGGGCATGCGCTTCCAGGAAGGGGTCGGTATAGGTGAAGACCTGAAATTCATTCTGGAATATCTGGGATACAGCCAGACCATCCTTTTCATCAACAGGCCCTTTTACCATTACCGGTACGGAGCGGGCATCACCGGCTCCCATCAGACGATCTGGAAAAGAATGACTCCTCAGGGCCTGCTGCAATCCCTGGATGCACTGACACCCCTGTGCGCCTCCCTTCCTCTCAGTTTTTCCGCCGCTGCAAGGCGTCAGGGAATGTCCGCCCTGCTTTACTGGAATCTGCGCCACCGCAAATACATGCGCTCCATCATCAACTGCATGCCGCGGAAGGAGCGCCGCGCCATTCTTTCCCGGTCCCGCCTTCCCTGGTGGCCCCTGCTCCTGAAATCCTCCCCCGTTCACACATCATCCGTCCTCCTGCGCCACTATGCCGTGCAGCCGGTCAGGGCATTCCTGGTCCGAGCAAAGGCGGCCGCCTGCCGTTTGGCGCGCCGTGCCCCAGCCTCCATTCATGAATAAGGCCATGTCAATCCCAACCGTCAGCATCATCATTCCCGTCCATAACGTTGCGCCGTATCTGGAGACCTGCCTGGATTCTCTGCTGTCCCAGACATTCCAGGACTGGGAAGCCGTCTGCATTGACGACGGCTCTTCCGACGAAAGCCCGGCCATGCTGGACAGATACGCAGCCCGGGACGCTAGATTCAAGGTCGTCCACCAGAAAAACGGAGGCGTCTCCAACGCCAGGAATACGGGATTGAAGCTGGCCCGCGGAACCTATATTCAAATGCTGGATCCGGATGACTGGGCGGAACCGGACATGACGGAACGCCTGCTCCGGATGATAGAGTCCACTCATGCAGAACTGGGAGTCTGCGGCTGTTTTTATCACCACACCGCCACGGGGGAAACGGGACGGCGCATGCCGGACAAATTTTCCGCCGGGCCGGACAGCGTCAGCGTACACGGGCTTGACAGCCGCGTCACCGGAAATATTACGTTCTGTGTCTGGGACAAGATATTCAGGAGAAGCATCATTGAACAATTCCAACTGGCCTTCCAGCCAGGCCTCAAGATAGGGGAAGACATGAAATTCATCATGGAATATCTGTCGTGCTGCCATAACATCGCCTTCCTCGCCCGCCCCCTCTATCATTACAGGTCGGGCGCCGGGGTTACGGGCAAAACGCGGCCCGTGTGGGAAAGGCTTTCTTTTCAGGAATTGCTGGAATCCCTGGATGTCCTTGACAGCCTGGCAGGCTCCACCCCCGGAAAACTGAAAGGACGCCGGAGCCGCGATTTTCACGCAGGCCTCCTTCAAGCCGTGCTTATGCACCGCGCCTACATGAAGGAACTGCTGGAAGGCATGCCCGGCCAGCAATTGCGGAGGCTCCTGCGCCGGTCACACTTTCCCCTGCCGCGCCTTCTGCTCAAGTCATCTTTCCGGCCCAGCATGAAAAGCCTCTTGGAATTTTACATTAAGAACCCTTTGAGAACATTCCTGCGTCAAAAACGCCGCTGATGCTTCCCGATTCTGGATTTTGACCGCACCATGAATGAATTAAAAGCAGGAGCCCTCCTCAACTACATATCGATCGCCACCAGACTTGCGACGCAGTTTTTCCTGACTCCCTTCATCCTGTCCAGCCTGGGACAGGATGAATACGGCATTTTCATGCTGAGCAATTCCGTCATCGTCTGGCTATCCCTGACGGATTTCGGCCTCAAGGCGACCGTCAACAAATACGTGGCCATGTACCACGCAAGGAATGAAACGTCCCAAATGGCCCATTTCCTCGGGCAGTCCATGGTCCTGTTTTCCTGCCTGGGCATATTCACGGCCATATGCGGCATCGTCTGCTATTTCTACCTCGGCGATTTCTTCCCCAACCTTACGGGGGAAGAGCACAAAACGCTGGAAATACTGTATTTGCTCACCCTGGGCAATCTCATTCTGTCCTTTCCCCTGAGGCCTGTGACCGGCATCGCAAGCGCCTACATGAAATTCGTCACGCCGGGCGTTGTGGAACTGTCCATTTCCCTGCTGAATGCGGGGCTGACAGTTCTCCTGCTCTGCTGGGGATTCAAGGCCATCGCCCTGACCATACTCGGCGTATCCACCGGGATAGGGACCATGCTGTGGGGGCTTTATTACGCCTTCCGCTGCCTGGGGGTACGCCTTGTCTTCAGCAGGCTGGACTGGCCCCTGTACCGGGAAATGTTTCAATTTTCCTTCTGGATACTGCTCAACCAGATCATGGACCTGTTCTATTGGCGCGCAGGCACTCCCATCATCGCGCGGACTTCCGGAGCGGCGGCCGTGACCGTTTTTTCCCTGGGCATCTCTTTCTCCCAGTACTTCATGACGGCGTCAACGGCCATTTCCGGAGTCATTTATCCGAAAATCATGCATATGGTGGCCCAGGAAAGCACGAAGGAACAACTGACGGACCTGATGATCCGCATCGGGCGCATCCAGGCAGCCCTGTTATGCCTCATTCTGGCCGTCTTCCTCTGCTGCGGGCATGATTTTCTGCACTTGTGGGTAGGCAAGACCATAGGGACGGAAATTTCCACCGTCTGGGCCGGAGCCGCCCTGGTTCTGGTCGTCCTCCTGATCCCCCTGACGCAGAATACGGGCATCGCCATCCTGCAGGCGCTCAATATTCACAAGGGAAGGGCCGTCATCCTGTTTTACTCTTCCGTCGTGTGCGTTATCCTGGGATATCTGATTTCCCTGCGCTACGGGGCCATCGGTATGTTTGCCGGAACGGCCATTTCCCTGTTCTTCGGCCAGATTTTTTTAATCAACCGCTATTATTCGCGCAAGGCGGGGCTTTCCATCAAACGATTCTTTGCGCAGGTTTACATCCCCCTGCTATATTCGGTCCCCCTGCTCC